>CAPGBJ010000087.1 GCA_948616425.1 uncultured Oscillospiraceae bacterium | reverse complement strand
GGCATTCCGTCCATTATCTTCGGGCTGGTAGGGATGCTGATTTTCGCCAACAGCTTCGGTTCCTGTCTGCTGGCCGGGGCATTGACACTGGTTATTATGAACCTGCCTACTGTCATGCGTACCGCACAGGAGAGCTTGAAAACCGTGCCGCAGAGCTACCGAGAAGGGGCTTTCGGCCTGGGAGCCGGAAAATGGCGGGTCGTTCGGACGGTAGTACTCCCTGGCTGTGTGGATGGGGTAATCACTGGCTGTATCCTGTCGGCGGGCCGCATTTTGGGGGAATCGGCGGCGCTGTTATTTACAGCGGGATTCGCTCATGTTCTGAACGGCTTTCTCAGCGGCCTGGGCAGTCCGGGAGCCACCCTTACTGTGGCGTTGTACCTCTACACCAAGGAGCCGGGGCCGGGCGGCGCACAGGCATCCTTTGCTATCGCCGCGATTCTGATGGCACTGACGCTGACCATCAATTTTGCCGCAGTCCTGGTTGGCCGGATCTTCAAAAAAAGGAGAGCGTTATGAGCAGTATTGTTACCGCAAAGGATTTGTGCCTGTGGTATGGGACGGCCCAGGCACTGAACAATATCAATATTGAAATTCCGGAGAAGAACATTACCGCCTTTATCGGTCCCTCCGGGTGTGGGAAGTCCACCTTTCTGAAAACACTGAACCGGATGAACGATTTAATTCCTGGCGTGAAGATCACCGGCGAGGTGCGCTATGGGGAGCAGGATGTATACGCCCCTGGTCTGGATGTGAACTTGCTGCGGAAGGAGATCGGCATGGTGTTCCAGAAGCCCAATCCCTTCCCCATGAGTATCTATGACAACATCGCCTACGGTCCCCGGACCCATGGTGTCCGCAACAAGGCCAAACTGGACGATATTGTGGAGCGCTCCCTCCGGGGGGCGGCAATCTGGGACGAGGTGAAGGACCGACTGAAAAAGAACGCCCTGGGCCTCTCCGGAGGCCAGCAGCAGCGGCTTTGTATCGCCCGCGCCCTGGCTGTGGAGCCGAAGGTGCTGTTGATGGACGAACCCACCAGCGCCCTGGACCCCATTTCCACCTCCAAAATTGAGGAGTTGGCGATGGGACTGAAGGAGCAATATACCATCATCATCGTGACACACAATATGCAGCAGGCCGCCCGCATTTCGGACTATACCGCCTTTTTCCTGCTGGGGGAATTGATTGAGTACGGTGAGACAGAAAAGCTGTTCTCCTGGCCGGAGTGCCAGAAAACGGAGGACTATATCACAGGGAGGTTTGGATAATGCGGAGCAAATTTGACGAGCAGCTTGCCCTGATGAAAAATGAGCTGATTCAGATGGGCGCACTGTGTGAGGAGGCGATCTCCCTGGCGGCAAAGGCTTTGACCGAGGGGGACAAGACCTTGGCGGAGAAGGTCGGGCCGCTGGACGGGGAGATCGACCAGATGGAGCGGGACATTGAGAGCCTGTGTTTGAAGCTGCTGCTCCAACAGCAGCCGGTTGCCCGTGACCTGCGGCAGATCTCCGCCGCGCTGAAAATTATCACGGATATGGAGCGCATCGGAGATCAGGCATCCGATATTGCGGAGATCATTCTGGCCATGCTGTCAGAGGGCTATGTCCCAGAAGATGTGGGCCATATCCGCGAAATGGCGCAGGAGACAATCAAAATGGTCACAGAGAGCGTGGATTCTTACGTCCGGCAGGATATAGAGCCGGCCAGAGCCGTGATTGCCCACGATGACACCATTGACCGCTATTTTACGCAGGTCAGAGCCGTGCTGATCCAAAAGATCGCGGAGTCTCCTATGGTGGGAGAACACGCGCTTGACCTGCTGATGATCGATAAATACCTGGAGCGTATTGGCGACCATGCCGTCAATATCGCAGAGTGGGTCATTTTCTCCGTCACCGGGAATAAGAACATGCAGGCTCATTGATAGCAAGGAGTGTTTTGTGGTATGATGATCTCGGTCAGAAAGGGGGAAAGAACATGATTTTTTGCGTAGAAGATGACGAAAGCATCCAGAGCCTGGACCTGGGGGCGGACGATTATCTGGTCAAGCCCTTCGGCATGATGGAGATGGTGTCACGGGTCAAGGCGGTACTGCGCCGTTGCCATCCCAGGCAAAACCCGGAAGTCCTGGCGGCAAATGATCTGGTGATGGATCTGGCGGAGCATACCGTTATGGCAGGCGGTGAGCGGGTTTCCCTCACCTATAAAGAATTTGAATTGCTGCGCCTGTTCATGTCCTCCCCCGGTGTCGCGTTCACCAGAGAAAAACTCCTGACCAGCATCTGGGATTCGGACTATTCCGGTGAAACCAGGACTGTGGATATGCACATTCGGACCTTGCGGCAGAAGCTGGGAAGCTATGGGGCAATGATCGAAACGATTCGTAATGTGGGCTATCGGCTGGAGGTAAAACCATGACCAAAAAAATTTTTCGGTCTATCCTGTGTGTAGCGGCGGCGGTACTGCTGGCAAACCTCGTCATTGTCATGGGATGCCTGTATGACTACTTCGGCTCCGTTCAGGAGACGCAGTTAAAAGACGAGCTGCGGCTTGCGGCCTACGGGGTGGAGGAAAATGGCCCGAACTATTTGGAACACCTGTCAGAGCGCGATTACCGCTACGCCTGGACCCCGGACTACCGCCTGACCTGGGTCGCGTCTGACGGCACGGTGCTGTTTGATACGCTGGATTCCGCGGAAAATATGGAAAACCACGCAGACCGCGTCGAGGTCCGGGAAGCGTTTGCGAAAGGGGAAAGCAGCAGCGTCCGCTACTCCACCACCCTCACAGAGCGGACGCTTTACTATGCCAAGGCGCTGAATGACGGAACTGTGCTGCGTATCTCCATCCGTCAGGCAACGGTGCTGGCGCTGGTTCTGGTGATGCTCCAGCCCATTTTGCTGGTAGCCATTCTCGCGGTCATTCTCTCTGCGGCCCTTGCAAATTGGATGTCCAAGAAAATCGTTCGGCCTCTTAACTCGCTGGATTTGGATCATCCGCTGGAGAATGACGCCTACGAAGAATTAGCGCCCCTTCTCAGCCGCATCCATCAGCAGCGGCAGCAGATCGCCGCGCAGCTTCACAGCTTGAAGAAACAGACAGATGAATTTGCGCAAGTGACCAGCCACATGAAGGAGGGCCTTGTGCTTCTTGATAACGCGGGAAAAATTCTGAGCATCAATCCGGCGGCGCAGCAGGTTTTTGGGGCGGAAAGCTCCTGTGATGGACAGGATTTCCTGACAATAGATCGAAGCCGTGACCTGCATCTCGCCATACAAACAGCGGCGGAGGAAGGACACGGCGAGATCAGGTCGGAGCGAAACGGGCGGGAGTTTCAATTTGACATCAGCCGGATCGAGTCGGAGGATGCCTTTGTTGGAACGGTGCTGCTGGCCTTTGACGTGACAGAGCAGGCATTTGCGGAACAAAATCGCCGGGAGTTTACCGCTAACGTATCCCATGAGCTGAAAACGCCCTTGCAGTCCATCACCGGCAGCGCTGAGCTACTGGAAAACGGGCTTGTCAAGCCGGAGGACGTGCCCCGGTTTGTGGGCATGATCCGCACGGAGGCGGCGCGGCTGGTCACGCTGGTGGACGACATCATCCACCTCTCCCAGCTGGACGAGGGGGCGGCGCCGGACCGGGAGACGGTTGATCTGCTGGAGACAGCCAAGGATGCGGCGTCTGCCTTGGGTGACAGCGCCACTGAAAAGGGAATCCATGTCTCCGTCTCGGGAGAGAGCGTTTCCATCAGCGGCGTCCGAAGCTTTTTACACGAAATGATTTATAACCTCTGTGACAACGCCATCAAATATAATGTGGAGAATGGCTCGGTAGAGATCACCGTCGTCAGAAAGGAGCAGGAGGCCGTTGTAACGGTCAAAGATACGGGCATCGGCATCCCGGCGGAGCACCAGTCCAGAATCTTCGAGCGGTTCTTCCGGGTGGATAAGAGCCGGTCGAAGGCCTCCGGCGGAACCGGGCTGGGGCTGTCTATCGTCAAGCACATCGCACAGTATCACGGTGCAACCATTAAGTTGCAGAGTGAGTTCGGTTGCGGTACTACTGTTTCAGTTGTGTTTCCTTTGTAGTCGGCAGATCAGTAATCGTGGAAAAAAGGAGCAATACCTTTGCTGCCGCAGACCTTGTCTACATCAAGGCCTGCGGTTTTCCGTTTATAAGTTATCTCTAGTTAATGACAATATGACCCGCGCCATAAAGTTGCCCATCGTCTACGCCGTTCCGGAGGGCCAGGGTCGCGAATGTGTGTCTGTCGTTTGAGAATCGTTTTCTGGCAATCAATGCAAATTTGGCGTCAAGACAGCAGTAGCTTGTCGTCCGCTTCGTCAGAGCCGCTCACCTTGCTGAACAGCTCCAGCAGTTGGGGGACGGTGAGCTTTTTCTTGTCTTCGCCCTGTACGTCAATGACGATCTTGCCGTCGTACATCATGATGAGTCGGTTGCCGTGTGCGATGGCATCCTTCATATTATGAGTGACCATCATAATAATAAAAAAGTCAATAGGAAAATGGGAAAGTACAATTTTCTTAATTATGAATAGTTTATCATTCATAAAAGAATTAAAGATGCAAGAAGTTTAGAGTGCAACATGGGGTAGAAACCCATACAAAACCCATACGGGCATCAAAAAAGCCCATACGCAAGTGTAGAACAGGAAACATGAAACTACAATAGAATATCACCGGGAACCGTTGTGTCACAACGGCTCCCGGCGCTAAAACAAAACAGGAGACAACAGGAGAAAACAACCTGGGAAGAATTGGTAAGGATGAGGTCCCCAGTTCAAATCTGGGTAGCAGCTCCAGCAAAAGCCTTGTGCCGCAACGGTTTCAAGGCTTTTCTTATTTCTCCGACAGCCTCGGATTTTGGGGTTTAGCGTCCATTTAGCGTCCAATCTGGCAAAGGTTTACCGCAGAATACACAGTTGAGCGACCGGGAGATCAATTCCCGGCCGCTTTTTTCATGCCCTTTTCGGGCGGCTTTTCAGTTCCCACAATGTCATTGAAACGGTCAAAGGTCTGCATGGCTTTAGCCTGGGCGGAGGCTATGGTGTGGGCATAGATGTTGGCCGTGGTGCTGGCCTGGGCGTGGCCCAGCTGCCGGGATACCACAACCAGAGGCAAACCGTCAGCAATCATCAGGGAGGCGTATGTGTGGCGTAATTTGTGTGGATGAAGCCCGGGGACATCATACTTCTTGGAAAACTTCTGCATATATCTAGCTTGGAACTGAGGATGCATCGGCTCCGGGTTGCCCTGCTGGGTAAAGACATATGTGCTGATGGCGTGGACTGCCTGGTCCAACCTGAGCTGAGGGAGCAACCCAATAATCTCTGGGTCGACGTCAATCGTCCGTACCTTGCCGCTCTTAGGTGTGTCCAGATAGATGCCTTTTTGCGGCGTGTAGCAGAGGTTTCCTCGAATCGCGATTGTGCCAGCCTTAACTTTGGCCCTCTGAACAGGGCCGGTGGTTGGAGGCGGCTAAACGTAGCGCTGTCTCGGGCAAGGACAGAGGTGAAAGTGTTTTCCTCCTTGGCCGCAGAACAGGTCGATTTGTCCTGTAGTAGTGCAAAGGGAGTAGCGGTCTTAAGCGCATTTTTGGGGTATACACAGAGCGGCCAGTTGGAGGTAGACGAAAAAATGCTTCGGCGTACACACAGCAGGAAAACTGGGATAGCAGAGACTGTCTGTGTCACATTAAAAGAAAAGGGCTATGCGGTCCAGTGTGCCGTTGGAAAGTCGGAATACAAAGTGGACATCGCGTCAAAAGCCGGGACAGTATCTGCTGGGTATTTTGCTGGATGGAGAGAGCTATGGCGCGGTAAAGACGGTGCCGGATCAGGAAAACGCCCAGATTGATGTGCTGAACGGCTTGGGGTGGAACATTCTGCGCATTTGGACAATAGACTGGTGGGACAACAGGCAAAAAGAATTGGAGCGGATATTTAATTACTTGGAGGAACTGAAAAGGCAGCCTCCTAAGTTGGCTCCCCTGCCCATTGTAAAGTCCGTACCTCCTCGGTCGACTATCGCGTTTTCACTTCAGGTCGATGATTTGTTCTTCTTGGGCAAAACAGGGAAAAGAGATGACATTGGAGCGATGGAATTGGGTAAGTTCGTCTTTACGAATAGTCAGCGCCGCCTCTGTGGAGGCGTCTTCCCGCAGAGGAACGTCGGATAGGATCGTTTTGACAACAGACGGCGCATTGTCCCTATAGGCGAACTGCACTAGAAGCCCAGGGCAGATGTGGTAATTTCCCTTGCGGGCGTAGACAAAAATTCCGGTCATGTCTGCGGGGTCCAGCACATTGGACAACAGCATGGCAGTATTGGTGGAAAAGCTGGACAGAGGCCCTTCATAGACCGCTTTGCAGCGGTCGAGCTCTGAAAAGCTGGGGAGCATGGAGTAGAGCCGGATTATGGTCTGCCCATCCGGGGTACCGCGCAGGGTCAACACACCCCGCCAGAATTTCAGGTTTTTGATGGAGGCCATGAGATAGAGTGTGTCGTTTTGAAAGATACCGAAACGGGACGGAGCTGGCATATAGCTCTTCCGTTCTGGGATGTCCAGCAGGGCAGCAGGGCTGATCTCCAGGGCGGAGGCAATGGCGCACAGGGTGGAGATGTCCAGATTGGACTGTCCCAGCTCATATTTGGACAGGACCGACTTGCTCTTGTAGATCTGAGCTGCCAACTCCTCCTGAGACAGGCACTTTAGCCTGCGGTACATACGTATTTTGCTGCCTACCGCGTCTGGGATTCCCATATCAACGCCTCCCTCTGCGTTGGAGTTCTGCTTTCCTGTTCCATCCCCTGCGGGGCGGGACAGTTGAATGAAATAAAATTTTTTAAATTATATCACGTTTTATGGAAGGGTGCAACTTTTCAGATACTCAAACGGTACCAACCTGCATTAGCAGACAGAGAAAGACGAAAAAAGGAATTTTTATAAATAAATCTTTTAAACGGTATGGTCCGAGGACCAAGACAATGTATTCTGCTCGAAAATCTCACCACAGTGGAATTTTGGCCTGCGATGTTCCACATATTCTGTAGCAGTCCCATTTTACAATATGCTGTTTTTTTGATAAATTACAAGAAGAAATTCGTGAAAACTAATTACAAAATCTGAACAGGAGGAGAGAAACAATGAAGAAAAAACCGGTGATCCTAGTGACCTGCTTTGAGCCCTTCATGGGGCAGGAGAAAAATGCTTCCCAGGAGGCGGTAAAGCTGCTGCCCGACGAGGTGGGCGGCTGCCCCATCGTCAAGCGCGCATTGCCCGTCAAGTGGTTTGACTGTGTCTATGAGCTGGACAAGGCCATTGAAGAAGTGAGGCCCTGGGGACTGCTGGCTACGGGGCAAGGCTACCCCGTGCCTCCGCTGCTCATCGAGCGGATGGGGCACAACATCGCCTGCGGGCCGGACGCAGACTTCGGGGTGGACATGTACGAGCACCCCATCTTCCCCAACGGGCCCGCCGCCTATTTCAGCACCTTCCCCTACCGGGCGATGCACGACCGGCTGCAGAAGGAAAACATCCCGGTGAAGTACAGCTTTTCCGCCGGGCAGAACCAGTGCAACTGCGTCACCTACGCGGCGCTACATCTGGCCGCCGCCAAATATCCGGCCCTGACTGCGGGGTTCATCCACGTCCCTATGATCGCCGACGGCAGCCAGGAGGGGATGATGACCTCGGAGGAGACGGCCCGGGCGCTGAAGTTCTGTCTGGAGGAGTACGCCAAAGAGGTGGACAAGCCGGTGCGGGAGCTGGATGAGTACAGGCGGTCGCTGTAAGCAGTTTAAATCTATGATCAGGAGGAAGAGAAATGAGAACACCACCTGCGAAAATTGAGGAGGTCCGCCTGCCCTGGCTGAACAAGATCGGATTTGGCCTGTCGGGCATCGGACGTATGATCGGCAGCGTCCTGGTGACAACCTACCTGTTCTATTTTTACACTGAGGTTTTGTATCTGAACGCCGGTGCTGCCACCACTCTGACACTGGTGGGGCGTATCTGGAGCTGGTTTGTAGACCCCACCATGGGCATGGTGATCGACTGCGCCCACGGGAAAAAGGACGGCAAGACCCGCCACATTTTGAAGGTGTGGTCTCTCCCCGTGGCAGTCGCCATGATACTGGCCTTTGCGGTGCCCAATGTGGCCACGCCGATCCAGGCCGTCTGGGTCTTTGTCACTTACATTGTGTTCCAGACGCTGGATTCTCTGGTCAAGGTGGCGCTGAATACCCTAATGGGCCGGCTGACGACGGACAAGGTGCAGCGCACCAACCTCAATCAGACGCTGACTATTTGCTCCACCGCCACCAGCCTGATCTTCACCTCCGAGACGCTGAACATCGTCAACACACTGGGCGGCGGGGACATGCGCCGGTGACGGCCGTGGCCTACGGCGTGGTGATGGTGGTAGTCTATGCCATTGCTTTCTTTGCGACCGCCGGCTACGAGCCGGTGGAGGAGGTACAGACCCTCAGCCAGAAGGGCCCCGGCATCCTGGAGATTTTGAAGGCTATGAGCAAAAACAAGGTCTGGATTCTGGCAATCCTGATCTATGTGTTCAACACCGCGGGCAGCATGATGCAGGCCCAGACCATGGTGGCCTACTTCACGCACAACCTGGGCGACCCCCAGAATTATTTGCGCATCTACTCCACCGCGTCCATGGTGGTGACCATGCTGGGCTATGTGGTGCTGGGCGAACTTACCAAGCGCCTGGGCAATGCGGGTACCAGCCTGTTGGGCTGTGCGTTCGGGATTGCCGGCAACATGATTCGCTTTGTGCTGAAGGACGGCAGTCTGGTATTCTACAGCGTGGGAGTGGTCATCGGCATGTTCGGCACCAGCCTGGTGGCGGGGACCATCGTCCTTTGTATCATGGATTCTCAGGTCTACGGCGAGTGGAAGACCGGTACCCGCAGCGACGGCCTGGCCATGTCCGGATTTGGCCTGTCGGCGAAAATCGGCATCGCTCTGGGCGGTGCCCTGGCCGGCTATCTGCAGGCGATTATGGGCTATGACGCCGCGCTGGGCGCTCCCTCTGAGGCGGTCAAGACCCTGTTTTTCTGTGAGAATACACTGTGTGTCGCCATCGGCTATGTGCTCTCCGGCATCTGCGCCTTCCTGGTGCTGCGGTATGAGCGGAAGATCCCCCAGATGCAGGCGGAGATTGAGGCCAGAAAGGCGCAGACGGCCTGATGTCCTCCCTGACATTCTGATATGATGTTTTTCCTCCAATCTGACACAGAGGCTCCGTGGTCTGCCCGGAGCCTCTGTGTCGAACGCAAAACATTGGGGGTCCAACCAGAACGGAAAAGGAGCGAGGCTTATGGAACAAAAACAGCGGCATGTATCCGGGCGCCGGGAGGGAAAGCTTCCACTGCCTGTCAAGCTGTGCTACGGCGCAGGCTCCTTCGCCAAGGCGGTGCAAGGGCTGGCGATCTCGGTCTACCTCCTCTATTTCTACACCAACGCCCTAGGGATCCGTCCGGGGCTGGCGGCCAACATCGTATTCTGGGGCCGCATCTGGGACATCATCAACGACCCACTGGTGGGCTTTGCCGTGGACCGCACCCACTCCGCCGGGGGACGGTGCCGGTCCTATCTGGTGTGCTACGCGGTCCCGGCCGGAGTGGTTCTAGCCGCGTGCTTTATGGCACCGGAGCTGTCCAGCACCGCCACGGTGGTCTGGGTCACGGTTGTGTACCTGCTGCAGTCGTTGACCAGTACGCTGACACAGGTCCCGCTGAATACACTGATGGGCCGGCTGACGGTGGACCGGGAGGAGCGGGTGCAGCTGAACCAGATAGGCCTTTTCATCAGTCTGGCCGGAAATTATATCGTGACCGTCTACACCCTGCCCCTGGTGTCGCTGGCTGGCGGCGGAGACATGAGGCGGGGATTCCTGTGGGTGGGGGCCGCCTTCGGTCTGGAGTATGCCTTGTCTTACCTGATCGTGGCATGGGGAACCCGGGGCTATGAGCAGGGGGCCGAACAGCCGGCGCAGGGGGCCAGGGAGAGGCATCCGATGTACCTGGGTGCCTTGCTGTGCAACAGGGCATGGCTGTGCGTCAACGGGCTGTATCTGTTTTTTATGGTGGCCATCACGATGGAGTCCAGCGCCATGGTCTACTACTACCAGTATGTGTTTCAGGACACCGGACTTCTCGCCGGCTACTCCAAGGTTTCCACGGCCTCCAGCCTGCTGGTGTTCCTCGCCCTGCCGGTGCTCGTAAAATTTCTGGGGAACTCCGGCGTTCTGGCGGTGGGCGCGGCGTCGTATGTCGCGGGACACCTGCTCCGGTTTGCGCTCCAAGACGGCTCGATGCCGGTGCTGGCTGCGGGGTGGGTATTTGGCAGCCTGGGGCTCAACCTGATCTCCAGTACAATCATTCTCAACATATTTGATGCCAAGGTATATGGGGAGTGGAAGACCGGCGTGCGCCACGACGCGCTGCTGATGTCCGGCTTCACCCTGTCCACCAAGGTGGGGATGGCGTTCGGAAGCGCCGTTGTAGGTTGGCTACTGGACTTGAAGCCCTTTACGGAGCAAATCGCCGTGCAGCTACCCGAGGTCAACCAGTTATTTTTCCTGCTTAATACCCTGGCCCCTGCAGTGATGGTGGGGGTGTCTCTGGTACTGGCTTTTCCGGTGATGTGCAATGAAAAGCAGTTGCCGCAGATGAAGCAGGAGATCAGTCTGCGCGGTGGACAGGGAGTGGATCACACATGAAAAAAGTGGATATCAACAGCGATCTGGGGGAGAGCTTCGGTTCCTACACCTTAGGGATGGACGCCGAGGTGCTCCAGTATGTATCCTCCGCCAACATCGCCTGCGGCTTTCACACTGGGGATCTCCTAGTGATGCGGCGGACGGTGGAAAAGGCAGCGCAACTGGGTGTAGTTGTGGGGGCGCACCCGGGTTTTCCGGACCTGATGGGATTTGGCCGACGGTACATGGCGTGTTCTTACGAGGAGATCAGGGCATATGTCCAGTACCAGTTGGGAGCATTGCAGGCGGTAGCAGCGGCGTGCGGAACGAGAGTACGGCATGTCAAGAGCCATGGAGCGATGTAAAATCTGGCTACACGTGACCCTGATACGGCGCTAGCGGTAGCCCCGCCGCTGTGCCAGGTGTAACAGCACTCTGACCCATGCGTCCCGTTCCAGCAGACGGTCCAACCCCTCCGCACGGAGGGGATAGACATCTTTTAGGAAGCCGGGGGAAACCGATAGAGACTCTAATTTCTCCTCGCCGATGCATCCCATCTGTTGAAGCAGCGATTTAATCCTCTCTTTCCGGTGTCGTCTCCGCCGAATAGGGCGCCGGGCGCTGCGAGCCTCCCGGCGGGGCAGAGCCAGACTTGCCCCTTTAGGGTGTTCTGCTTTTTCAAAAGTCCATACGCCCAAATCTTCGATCCTATATGTGGATTCCAGTGAGGGACAGGCGGTAATCCGGCTGTTTGATGAAAAATATCCCCATACTGGATTTACAGACGCTAAAAAAGTGGACTTCATCATGTGGGTGGATGCATGATAGGGGCAGGGAGTTTTCCAGAAGATAAATGCTCCAACGATTGATTTTTTTCATAACGCACCCCTACTTGTTGTTCCATAACTGTTTCCAGGGGAGATACGTATTGTATCTTACTTTTCTGCGATGTTTCCATGTTCTCCCCGCATCTCAAAATGGATCAGCAAGGACAGCAGTGCGCGCAGCAAAATGACAGCACCCAGCACCATCAACTCGTTCAGATCCCGGACCAGCACGGTTTTCAGTATCTCTGCCGCCATCTTAAACTCCAGGCTTGTGGCCAATCCGTCAGCAAGTTCAAATTTGATATTCCCACGCATATGGGTAAACCACCCCGCGCAATACAGTGCAAACGCCCGCAGAGTGGAGACGGCCACAACAAAGATACCCATAAGTTCACAGACAGAGATAACGACAGGCAGGACGATCTCAATTAGATGTTCCAGCATAAGGATATACCCCTTTCTTTATTAAAGCATTTCGTAATTTCGGCCAGCGTGTATCAGACAAAAACTCCGCCCGCAAAGTGGAAAACGGCTTGCCAAACGAAGCAATATATGGGATAATTGAAAAGGAAATACTGTATTTTGCAGATCATTCCATTCGCTTTCGTTAGGAGAAACGCAATGAAGAATATCCATTTTTTGATTAAGCCTGCGTCCAGCCTTTGCAACCTGCGTTGCCGGTACTGCTTTTACGCGGATGAGGCCCAAAATCGAGAGCAGCAAAGCATGGGGTTCATGACAGAAACGACGGCCCGTACCCTGATTGAGGAAGGATTCCGCTGGATTGAACCTGGCGGCGCTGTAAGTTTTGCCTTCCAGGGCGGTGAGCCGACGGTAGCCGGTCTCCCATTTTTTGAGACCTTTACAGCGATGGCAAGGAGGTTGTGCCCCGACGGCGTCAGGCTCAGCTTCTCTATCCAGACAAACGGGACTCTGCTGGACGAGGCATGGGCGGAGTTTTTCCGACGGGAGGGATTCCTGGTGGGGATTTCCCTGGACGGCTTTAAAGATCAGCACAACCTGTACCGCCTGGACGCCCAGGGCGGCGAGACCTGGAACCGAGTGGCCAAAGCAGCGGCTATGCTGCAAAAGCGCCGTGTCGAGGTCAATGCCCTGTGTGTGGTGACAGGCCAGTGTGCCAAACGTCCGGAGCGCGCATACCGGGAACTGAAAAAACTGGGATTTGACTATCTGCAATTCATCGCATGTCTGGACCCTATAGGGGAACAGAGAGGCGGCCAGCCCTTCTCCCTCACACCCTCCGCCTATGGGAAATTCCTGTGCCAGCTGTTTGATTTATGGTATCAGGACTGGGAGCGTGGACAGTACCACAGCGTCCGCCTGTTTGACGACTACATCCACATCCTTCTGGGGGATAACGCCAGCACCTGCGCCACCTGCGGCAACTGCGGCTCTTATTTTGTGGTAGAGGGGGACGGCTCGGTCTACCCATGTGACTTCTTCGTGCTGGACCAGTGGTGTCTGGGAAAGCTGGGGGAACGCACACTGCCGGAGATGACCGCAGACGAACGCGCCGCCGCCTTCCTCCAGTGGGGCAAGGAAAAGCCGGCAGAATGCGCCTCATGCCGTTGGCGGGACGTCTGCAACGGCGGCTGCAAAAACGACTGGATTCAGACGGCAGATGGCAGCCATAATTACTACTGCGAGGCATTCAAAGCGTTGTTAGACTATGCCATGCCCCGTATGAGTCGGATTGCACAGGCAGAGCGCATGGCCGCCGCGCAGCGGCTGAATGGATACAGATAATTGAATACAGCAAAAATGACCGTCAAAAGGCGGTCATTTTTGCATAGAAGATACGAGAACAAATCAGGAGGGTGAGGAGACCTCCGCTTTGCGCTGCTTCTGCTTTTTCTCCCCCCGGCTCAGCATGACCAGCAACAGAACCAGCAGTATCATAAAGGCGATACAGATGGGACGCTGGAAGAAAATCATCCAGTTTCCATTTCCGATGCTGAGAGCGTTTCGCAGGTAGAACTCTGCCGTGGGACCCAGGATCAGCCCTAACACCATGGGGACCGTAGGCAGGTCGAGAAGATTCAGGAAATAGGCGACGATTCCCATTATCACCATCACCTTCACATCGAAGGAGCGGTTAGCAATGGCATATCCGCCGGAGAAGCAGACAACCAACAGGCAGGCCGTCAGCAAACGGAAGGGAATTCGTGTAATTTTGACAAACAGGGGCATCAGATACTTCCCCTGGAGGAACATAATAAGCTGAGCTAAAACACATCCCACCAGGATGGTATATACCGCGATGGTGTGCTCCTCAAACAGCTTGGGGCCGGAGGCCAGGCCGTGCATCTGGAACGCGCCCATCAAGGTGGCGGCCACGGCAGAGCCTGGGATACCCAGAGTCAGCATGGGAATCAGCGATGCGGCCGTAGCGCCGTTATTGGCGGACTCCGGCGCGGTGATTCCTCTGACCGCGCCTTTTCCAAACTCCTCACCCGGCTTGGGATTGTTTTTCGCCATATTGTAGGTCAGATAGCTTGCGATGGCCCCGCCAGTGCCGGGGATGGCTCCGATGACTGCGCCCAGGGTCGAGCCGGTGGCCATAGTTCCAAAGCAGTTTTTAAAGTCGGTCAGGGTAAATTTATCGCCCTCGGCCGCTTTTTTCAGGTCCTCAGCCGTCTTGCCCGTCTTGCCGGCAGCCCCCCGCTTCACACGCTGGATCATCCGGAAGGTGGCGAAGAAGCCCAGCATACAGGCCATCATTTTCAGGCCGTTATAGAGCATCATGTTGCCGAAGGTAAACCGGGGAACGCCGCTGACGCTGTCGATGCCCACTGTTCCCAGCAGGACGCCAATGCCTGCGGCAATCAGGCCCTTCAGCTTGCTCTTGCCGCTGACTGACGCAATGACGGACAGGCCGAACAGAGCGAGGATAAAATATTCAGGAGAGCCAAAGCGCATAGCCAGCGCGCCCAGCTGAGGGGCAAACAGCAGCAGCGCGAAGGCGCTGACCAGTCCGCCAAAGGTGGACGCCACCAGCGCCGCGTCCAGCGCCCGGTGGGGCTGCCCCTTTTCAGCCAAGGGGGCGCCGTCCAGAAGGGTGGCGGTGGCGGCGCCGGTGCCAGGAGTTTTGATCAGGATCGCAGTGATAGAGCCGCCAAACATGGAGCCAAAGTATATGGAGGTCAGCATCAAAAGGGCGGACACGCTGTTGATCTGGAAGGTAAACGGAAGGAATACTGTGATGGCCAGGTTTCCGTTCATGCCGGGAACCGCGCCAAAGATGATTCCGATGAACATGCCGATGTTGATAAAAATAAGATTTTGGATTGTAAACAGGCCGGAAAAAATTTCAGCCCAGTCCATTTTTCTCCCCCCTTATAGTCCCAGCAATCCGAAGACCAGGGAATTCAGCCGGATATGCAGCACGTTGACAAAAATAAAGTACATGGCAATGGTCAGCGCGATTACAATGACATAGTAGAGCCACTTTTTTGACTTTGACAGGGCCAGGGCGGCACAGCCTACGGCCGCGGTACTCAGGGGCCACTCTTTCTCAAAGACAAAAAGATAGGCGATCAATACAAGGAACATCAACAGAGCTGGAACCTCTGCTTTTAAGTTCAATTCCTTTGTCTCGTCCTTTTTCAGGACCAGGCTTTGAATCATCAACCCGACCCCGCATATGGCAAACACGGCCGCAATTCCGTAGGGGATGGTGCGGGAGGTAACTCCAAATCTGGCGGTGGTTTCAAGTCCGACCTGCTGCGGAATGATTGCGCACATCACGGCCGCGGCCAAAATTGCCGTGATTCCGCACGTCAGATTAGAACGATATTTAATAATCATATGGAACCTCCATTCCTATGCGCGGAATGTATATTTTTGAAGGCGCTGGATGACCTCCGGATGTTCCACGATGCAGTTGCGCAGCTCATTGGGATCCTCCTGCAAATCATACAGCTCGCTGCTGTCGTTGAAGGAGCGGATCCACTTGTACCGGCCGTCAAAGAGCATAATGGTATTCATCAGCTCGCTCTGCTGAACCTCGTGAGGAGACTGTTCCGCCCCCTCCAGGGCACGCAGAAAGCTCTTTGCGTCCAAATCGTTAGGATCATAACTGGCTCCGGCCAGGTCCATCAGGGTGGGGGCCAAATCCATCAGGGTCACCAGGGCCTTGCTCTCCCGGGCCTGCCCCATTCCAGGCAGGTGCACCAGCATGGGAATACGCAAAGCGCCCTCATACATCACAGTTTTTTCAAACAGGTTGTGATCTCCCATCATTTCACCATGGTCGGCGGTAAAAATGATTACCGTGTTGTCCATCAGATTCCTGCGCTCCAGAATGTCCAACATTTCGCCAACCCAGCGGTCAATCACTGCGACGGAGGCGGCGTAGTGGCGCTTGGTATCCAGCAGATCCTCCCGCGTCAGGCCGCGGCTCTGAACCGCCGCCCGCCTCTTGATCCACTCCGGCTTGCCGGCCAGGTCGTCCTGGGGGGGCAGAGGATAATTGACATCTTTGGTTTTCTCAAACTCGGAGGCAGGGGGGTCCCAGGGGTTGTGGGGGCCGGCGAAGCTGGCCAGCAGATGCCAAGGAGCCTCATCATCCACTTTTTTCAGGAAAGCACAGGACTCACTGCCGATAAAATTATCCAGAAAATCCTCATCAGGCAGTTCTGACTCCCAGGATTTATATACCTGTTTCTCTTTTCCGCCCTTCATGTAGCTCATATAGGCTGCATTCAACCGCTTGAGTAAGTCTGGGTTCTTATCCAGCAGGCGGGCCTGATAGGGGCCGAGAGGACTGGGTTCACCGTCGGCAGTGGTGCGCAGAATCCGAGCGCAGTTCATCTTCCCTTCGGTTTCATGGGGATCAGTAAAGCCGATTTGGTAAATGACAGGAAGATCGCCCTTTCTTCCGATAAAACGGGTCTCCTTGTGCAAATCAGTCTTGCCCACTACAGAGACACGATATCCGGCCTTGCGCAGTGCCTGATAATAGGTTTTCTGGTCCAGGGGAAGATTGGCGTCGTGGGCAATCACGCCGCAGTGGTGAGGCAGTTTGCCTGTTGCCAGTGAGGCCCGGCTGGGGGTACAGAGGGGGGAGTTGCAGGCCGCCATGGGGAAAAATACACTCATACGGCGGATGCGGTCAATATTTGGAGTCTCAATCCCGTCGCCTAAGCCCGTCATAGTGGCGGTACGAAATTGGTCCGCCATAATAAACAAAATATTCGGTTGCTGTTGAGGCATATGGATACCTTCCTCCCATTGAAAATATAAATCTTTTTGTTGACCCCGCTACCCGGTTTGCCGGATAGCGGGGTCAATTTGAGCCGAGAAAAAATGGGCAAATTAATAGAACTTATCCTTAATCATCTTAAAGGTGTCAATTTCTGCCATCAAACGCTGATACGCCTCTTCCCCGGAAATTTCATTGGAAGTCAGACCAATCTCTGCCATCTCGGCAATGCCCTGCTCGCTGGACAGATAGTCCAAAATAATGCGGCGCATAGCCTCCACGCCTACCGGGTCGGCGCCCTTGCGGCAGCAGAGAATGCTGCAGGGCTCAACCGCAATGTCGGGATAGCCCACCTCGGCCACGCTGGGAATCGGGTCCAAGCCCCAGGTGGGATCGTCAAAGGTGGTTTTGTTGAACTGAACCAGTGGGATCATCTGCCCGGACTCCACATAGTCGTGCAGTGCGCTGGTATTGGCAAGTACACAGTTGGCGTCCCCGTTCAGGCAGGCCAGGATATTCTTGTTGGCGCCGCTGTCAGTGACAGAGTCAAAGCTAATGCCTGCGCTGCCCATCAGGGCGGTACCCTGGATATGTGTCATACCGCCAGGGGCGCTGGACGACATGATAATCCGGTTATTGGCGGCGTAAGATACAAATTCCTCCCAGGTTTTCACGCCCAAGGTAGAGGGAACAGCCAGAACCGAGGGACTGGAACTGGGGGAGCCGAAGAGTATCTCGTAGTCGTCCAGAGAAACGTTGATGTCGGCATTAAACAAGGGGGCTACAGCAAAGAGTGCCTCGGTGCCCACCATCAATTCACTGGGCGAAGGGTCGTAACTCAACAGGTCGGTGGCCATCAGAAAACCGTTGGAGCCAGTGATATTCTGAACCACAGCGGTGGTGCCGGTGGTATCCTGAATATTTTTGGCCACCAGACGGTATTTCAGGTCTGCGGTACCGCCGGCAGCGTTTGAGACGCGGATGGTGATGGTCTTCAGGTCGGGTTTCCAGGCGTCGACCTTGGCCTCAAAATCGTCTCCGGACACCTGGCCCGAGGAGTTTGAGCCCGCTGAACCGGGATTGGGATTCGAGGGGGCCTTGGAGCATCCGGACAGGATGCCGGTGGTCAGCGCCAGACCGAGCGCCAGTGCGATAGCCGCCCGCAGCGGCCGATTGGGGACACTTTTTTTCATCATACATACTCCTCGCTATTTTTAATTCAAACGACAGATCCCGCCGTAAGATTACAGTGATGTGATGACTCCCCCTACCGGCCATGTTCTCCTGCCAGAAAAGTCCTATCTTAAAATAAGCTTAGGGTCCAGCAGAATGGATTTTACCGGGGAGCCGCTTGCCGCTGTCCGCTCGTCCAACAGGATGTCCAATGCCTGATCGGCAATTTCTGCAAGAGGAACACGGACACTGCTGATAGGTGGATTCAGAAAGGGGGCCAAATTGTCGTTATATCCGATTAACTCGACTTGAGAGGGAACGGCCTTACCAAGTTTGCTCAACAGCTGAAGCATATGCGCCGCGAACTCGTCTGCACAGCACAGGATTCCGTCCAACTCCGGGTCTTCCTCCAGTGCGGCCTCCAGGACCTGGGCGGAGCTTTGGTAGCTGTCATCTTTGGCCGCACGAATTTGATAATGTATGTCTGAAGCGCCAAACTGTTGAATTGCCTGCTCAAAGCCCAGCACTTTGCCGTCATGGTGAGGAAGTGAAATCACCATCAGATGACGGCGGCCATTTTCCAGCAGGTGATGGGTCGCCTGAAATCCTCCCCGGTCGCTGCCGGTCAGAATATGACTGAAATTGTAGTTGGAACTGAACAGGGAGCGGCTGATACTGACAACAGGAATCTCGCAAGAAGCCAGAGCCTGAACAGCAGAAGGCTCCATCCTTTTGTCAACATATCCGGAGATAATAATCCCTTTTGCCCCCATAAGCCGGGCCTGGCGAAGATGAAACTGCAAAACACTTTCGGTCAGAAGTACTGGGGCTTCCAAATCGGCGGATACAATGTTCACGCCTCTTTTTTCAGCGGCAAGAATAAGCTGCCGGTTGAGCAGTTGAGAGTACACATTGATGGAAACGCACTTCATCATGAAATACACAATCCCAGACGCCGATGAAATTTCGCTTGCGGCGGACAGGGGCAGCTTACTGCTGTAGCCGCTTTCCTGAATCGCTTCCGCAATTCTCCTTCTTGTTTCTTCTGTTACAAGCCCGGTATTGTTGATGGCGCGAGATACAGTAGCGGGAGATACGCCCGCTAAGCGGGCAACTTCGCGGATGGTTGGTTTTTTCATGATCATGACCACTTTCTTTGATAGTAATGTAACAAACAAAAAAATAATTGTCAACAAAAATGAAACAAAATACTAGCCAAAAACAGACGATGAAATTTTGCTATTCCTACAAAATACGGATTTTTGTGCTGTTTTAGGGAATTTGCGCTTGAATTTGGTGGACTTAATGTGTATTATTTGAGCTGCGATGTAAATTGTTTCTTAGTAATGAAACATAATAGTCTGAAATGAAGAGGAGGTCATATAAAATAATGTGCAACAAAATGAAACAAATGGATGTTTTGTTTTTCATGTCAGACCAGCATACCCCTTATTACTCAGGCTTTGAGGGACATAACGTTGACACGCCAGTCATGGACCAGCTCTGCGCTGAGGGAACCCGCTTTGCTCAGGCCTACTCAACCTGTCCGCTCTGTGTTCCTGCGCGTTTAGCCATGCTCAGTGGGCTTCGCCCCGCAAAAACCGGTATCTTTACCTTGGATGATGCGCTGCCCGATTTGACGCCCACCTTTCTCCACTGCCTTGTGGCGCAAGGGTACGAGACTGTTCTTGTCGGACGGATGCATTTTCTGGGCAGAGACCAGCGGCATGGTTTTACAAAACGGATTGCCGGAGATATGACGCCCACAGACTGGAACGCCCCGCGTAAAAAAATTGCGGCGGAACGGGGGGTATCAGCCCGCAGCTTTGGTGAACCCTTCTGCACCGCGTTGGCCGGCGGCGGTGAATCTCCGGTGGAATATTATGACCGCTATGTGGTCGACGCTGCATTGGAATATTTGTCTCAGGACCACGAAAAGCCGCAGTTTATTGTTGTGGGTCTTTATGGACCTCACTTCCCGTATGTGGGCGACAAAGAACTGTATGAAAAATACCGGGCAAGGGCTGTTCTGCCTGCCTCTTTCTATGATCCCTGCCCTACGGAAGTTTTGCGGAGGCATCACCAGCCGGTCTCGGAGGAATTGGCGCTGGCCATCCAAGCCGCCTACTGTGCAATGATTGAACAAGTGGATATAAAAATGGGGCAGGTGCGCCGCGCCTTTGACGATTATTGTAGCCGCAGCGGACATGAAAGGATGTTTGTATATACCTCCGACCACGGAGATCAGTGCGGCGACCGCAGTATGTTCGCGAAATCCACTTTCTTTGAAAAGTCGGTCAAGATCCCGCTGATCTTCGCGGGCGACGGGATCGCTCCGGGCACTGTCTGTCAGACGCCGGTGAGCATCATGGATATCGGTCCCACGCTTTTGGACTGCGTCGGCGCCCAGCCCATGATGGACGTGGACGGTGTGAGCCTTGTCCCCGCGCTGGGGGGCGGCGATGTCCCAGAGCACGTGGTCTACGGTGAGTTTCTGGAGCGCGGCAGTATGCAGACGCCGGCGGACAGCTACTGCTTTATGGTGCGGGAGGACAGGTACAAATATATGTGCTTCCGTGAGGACCCCAGCTGTGAACTGCTGTTTGACATCGGGGCCGATCCCGAAGAGCGGCACAATCTAGTCTTGGAGCGGCCCGAACTGCTGGAGCGTATGCGGCAGCTGACAAAGCAATATGCCATGCCGGAGCAGGCGGTATCGCTGCAAAAAAGACACACCTGGTCCAGCGATCTGTGGCGCGCCTACGAGAGCGCACTGGAAGCAGACTGCGATGTGGAGCGATGGGCGGATACGCCTTCTACGGCCCGGGATTATCCCGAAATTTGCCTTAAAAATGAAAGACTCCGCCAGCCATAACAGGGGAAAACAGACCGCTTCCTCTAGGGCTTGTTTGAAACATGTCAATACGCCCAAGAGGCAGGCGCCATACTGCCCCAATTTTTCTTGCAATACATCCCGTATTCCTGGGAAAAATTGTGCTTGTCTGGCAGAAAAATCCCTGGCCACTGTGCATAGTTCCCTTTTTCAAACAGCGCCTATTCAGAAAAAACGTACTTTAAAAGTATATCATAGCGCGTCTCAACTTTCCATAGCTTTGCAAAATTTTGTTTCATTGTTGTTTCATTCATAGGATACGGAGGTGTTTGTGTGCTTCTATTCTTTATTGTCAGCTTTTTGGCAAGCATTGCCGGTGCGATATGCGGCATCGGCGGCGGGGTGATTATCAAACCGGTACTTGACCTGCTCAAACTGGAGACAGTTTCCACCATTAGCTTCCTCTCCGGCTGCACGGTGCTGTCCATGAGCTGCTACTCCGTGGGAAAAACGATGCTGGCCGGGGAGCGGCGGGTAGCCCTGAACACGGGAACCCCTCTGGCAATCGGGGCAGCGATCGGCGGGTTGCTTGGAAAGCAGATGTTTACCGCAATAAAAGGGCTATTTGAAAACCAGAACAGGGTAGGAGCTGTACAGGCGGGCTGTCTGGCAGTGATTACAGTCGGAACCCTGATTTATACCCTCCACAAGGATAAAATCAAAACTCATTCCATATCCAGCCCCTTGCTGTGTGTGCTGATTGGGCTTGTGCTGGGGGTGGCTTCCAGCTTCTTAGGCATCGGCGGCGGCCCTATCAACCTGGTGGTCCTGTTTTATTTTTTCAGTATGGACACCAAGACCGCAGCGGCAAACAGCTTATATATTATCCTGTTCAGCCAGCTTGCCAGCCTGCTGGCTACCTTGTTAACCCATACCGTCCCCGATTTTCGCTTGTTGACGCTGGTGCTTATGGTGGCGGGAGGCATCGGCGGCGGAGCCACAGGGCGCGTGCTGAACCGCCGTATGGACAACCGCGCGGTGGATAAGCTCTTCATCGCGCTGATGGTAGTTATTGTATTCATATCCCTGTTTAACACCTGGCAGTACATGAGGTAAATCGCACCATTTACAACAATCATTCAAAATGAGAAAGGAAGCGTTTTTATGGATTTGAAAGGCAAGCCCTTCTATCTGGACGACGAAGCCGTGGCGTGGGTAGAGAACACCCGGAATGCCATGACGGAGGATGAAAAAATCCAGCAGCTGTTTTTCCCTGCGCTGTTTTACTATGACGAAGCTGGTATCAGCACCATTCTGCAAAAGCTGCGTCCTGCCGGCGTCATGTTCCGGCCTTGCTCTGCAGAACAGGCTGTAACGGCTGCAGAGATACTGCAACGCAAGTCCAAAATTCCCATGCTGATCGCCGCCAACCTGGAAAAGGGCGGCAGCGGTATCGTCAGTGAGGGTACTCTCCTCGGCAGCCCCATGGAGATTGCGGCAACAGCCGATTATGAGGAAAACGCCAGGCGGCTGGGGACCCTGTGCGCCAGGGAGGGCAAGGCGGTGGGGGCCAACTGGGCGTTTGCCCCAATCATCGACATCGACAGCAATTACCGTAACCCCATTACAAATACCCGCACCTTTGGCAGTGATCCGGACCGTGTGACCGCCTGCGGGAAAGCCTTTACCGAAGCATGCCAGAAACTGGGGGTTGCCGTGTCCATCAAACACTTCCCCGGTGATGGCCAGGATGACCGGGACCAGCATCTGGTCAGTTCCGTCAATGACATGGACTGCGAGACCTGGATGGACACCTACGGTAAGGCCTATAAGGCGTCCATTGACGCTGGGGCGCTCACCTGTATGATAGGTCACATCATGCAGCCGGCCTGGCAGAAGCGGCTTAACCCCGCCCTCCGGGACGAAGAGATTATGCCCGGGAGCCTGTCCCCCGAGCTGGTAGGCGAGGAGGGCCTGCTCAGGAAAGTGCTGGGCTTTAACGGACTGATTGCCACCGACGCCACCACCATGGCCGGCTTTACGATCCCGATGCCCCGGCGTGACGCGGTTCCCTGCGCCATTGCCAGCGGCGCGGATATCTTCCTGTTCAGCCGAAATATGGAGGAAGATTTGGAGTATATGCGCTCCGGTGTGGCAGAGGGGGTGATTTCAAAGGAGCGTCTGGACTGCGCTGTCACCCGAATCCTGGCGTTAAAAGCAGCATTGAAGCTGCACAAGCAGGTGGAGACCCCCAGCCTGGAGAGTGCTCTGTCTGTTTTGGGCTGTGAGGAGCACCAGGGCTGGGCAAGGGAGGTCGCCCGGGAAGGCATTACGCTGGTAAAGGAGGAGCCCGGAGTCCTGCCCCTGAATCCTCAGAAGAATCGGGTCCTCTACTGCCCCATTGAGGCGGAGCAGGGAGTCGGTTACTCTGTCCGCGCCGGTGTATGTGAGGAATTTAAGCGTATGCTGGAAAGAGAAGGCTTTGAGGTGACTGTCTTCGTCCCTGACAAAACCCATGAGGGCGGCGTGACCCGCAGCGACTCCTTCCAGAAGAGTTACGACTACATAATCTACATGGCCAATATGTCCACAAAATCTAACCAGACAACGGTGCGCATTGAGTGGCAACAACCCATGGGCGCCAACTGTCCCCACTACATTCACACCATTCCTACGATCTTTATCTCTGTTGAAAATCCTTATCACCTGCAGGATGTGCCCAGGGTAAAAACCTTTATCAACACCTACTGCTCCAGCCAAGTTGTGCTGGAGGAATTGGTTGAAAAGCTCATGGGGAGAGACTCTTTCCGCGGTGTCAGCCCGGTTGACGCATTCTGCGGCAAGTGGGACACCCACCTGTCCTAACATCCGACAATATTGTCCGCTGAAACTAAATTGCTGGAGGTACTGCTATGAGAATACTGTATGTGGATATCGACACCATGCGTCCGGATCACCTGGGTTGTTACGGCTATGGGAGGAACACCTCCCCAAACATCGATGCAGTTGCCGCTGAAGGCGTGCGCTTTGAGGACTATTACTGCTCCGACGCCCCCTGCCTGCCCAGCCGGGCCGCTATGATGACGGGCCGATTTGGAATTCACACCGGCTGCATCGGCCATGGCGGCGTCAATGCCGAGATGTGCCATGAGGGACGCGAGCGCGGCATGGCCGACTTCAATGGCCGCTATAACCTGCCCGCCGTGATGCGCCGGGCTGGGATGAAGACCGTCACCATCAGCAGTTTTCCCGACCGGCATGGAGCATGGTGGTTCCTGGGCGGCTTTGACGAGAGTTACAACATCGGCAAACGGGGGCTAGAGTCGGCGGACGAGGTGTCCCCCGTCGCCCTGGATTGGCTGAAACGGAATAAGGACCGCTCCGACTGGTTCCTCCATGTCCACATGTGGGACCCCCATATCCCCTACCGGGCCCCGGACGGATTTGACCCCTTTGCGGACGAAGAACTGCCTGATCCGTGGTTGACAGAGGAGCTTCTCAGCTGGCAGAGAGCGAACAAACCGGGCTCCCACAGCGCCTACGAGGTGACGGGCTACACCGGTGTTCCGGAACCCGCTTTCCCCCGGCAGCCCGTACAGGTCAACTGTGTAGACGACTTCCGTAACATTATCAACCAGTATGACGCCGGTATTCTCTACGCAGATACCCACCTGGGCAAGATTTTGGACGAGCTGCGCCGCCAGGGCATCTATGATGACACCGCCATCATCATCAGTTCCGACCATGGCGAAGATCTGGGCGAGATGGGCACGTACTGCGAACACGGCGAGGCGGACTATATCACCACCCATATCCCGCTGATCGTCAAGTGGCCCGGCTGCGCCGCAGGCTCGGTTTCCTCTGGCTTCCACTACAATGTGGACCTGCTCCCCACTCTGATGGAGCTGCTGGGCGACAAGGTCCAGCCCGTTCGGCTTGTCCGTGTCGCCGGCAAGCTGAATCCGGTAACCTACGACGGAGTCAGCTTTGCGGAACATATCCTCACAGGAACGTCCGGCGGGCGGGATCATCTGGTGGTCAGCCAGTGCGCCCATGTTTGTCAGCGGAGCGTCCGTTTTGAGGACTGGATCTATATCCGCACCTATCACGACGGATACCACCTTACCGAGGATGAGGAGCTGTTCAATGTAGCGGAGGACCCGCACCAGCTCCACGACCTTGCTCATGAATACCCGGAGCTGTGCTGGAAGGGCGCCTGGATGCTGGAGCGCTGGGTCGCAGATAATATGCGGTCCAATATTCAGCACACCTGCGTTGACCCGCTGTGGTCCGTCATCCATGAGGGAGGCCCCTACCACTGCCGGGGCTACCTGTACGACTACTGCCAGCGTCTGGAGGAGACAGGCCGGGGAGACTGTGCGGAGGCTCTGCGCAAAAAGTACCCCCGGGAGCTGGAAGAGAGGTATTGAGGTGGGCGCCGTGACAAAAAGACCGCACATTATCATCTTTAACCCGGACGAGATGCGGGCCGATACGCTGGCTCATCTGGGCAATCCCGCCGCCATTACGCCCAACCTGGACCGCTTCGCCCGGGAGGACGGGGTGTCCTTCTCTCGGGCCTACTGCCAGAATCCGGTGTGCGTCCCCTCCCGGTGCAGCTTCTTTACCGGGCTGTACCCTCATGTGAACGGGCACCGGACCATGTCCTATCTTCTGCGTCCCGGCGAGACTTCTTTGCTGAAGGAGCTTCGGGACGGCGGATATTATGTGTGGATGAACGACCGCAACGATCTGACTGCCGGACAGATCCCTGGCTGGACGGAATCCCACGCGGATGAGATCTACTACGGCGGACAGTGTGCCCGTGCGCCTGGCCCTGTGGACCCCGGCCTGCGGGGCAACCCTGGAGATAAACATTTTTACTCCCATTTTGAGGGCCAGCTGAAGCTGGACTCCAATGGCCAAAATTACAACAGTGACGATGAAGTGGTGGACGCAGCTATCTACCGTATTCAGAATCCGGTGGACGACCGGCCCATGTGCCTGTTCCTGGGGTTGATGTTCCCCCATACCCCCTACCGGGTGGAGGAGCCCTATTTCTCCGCCATCGACCGGGAAAAACTCCCCGCCCGTATCCGCCCGGAGGACTGCTCTGGAAAGGCGAGGATTTTGGAGACCATCCGCAGATATCAGGGGATGGACGGCTATACGGAGGACGACTGGAATGAGCTGCGCGCGGTCTACCTGGGCATGTGTATGAAGATCGACCGGCAGTTTGGGCGGTTGACAGATGCACTGAAGGAGGCGGGAATCTATGACGACTGCGCCATATTCTTCTTCAGCGACCACGGCGACTTTGCCGGCGACTATGGACTGGCAGAAAAGGCCCAAAACACCTTTGAGGACTGTTTGACCCGCGTTCCGCTGCTGATCAAGCCGCCCAAAGGGGTGGAAGTGACCCCCGGCGTCTCGCCCGCCCTGACCGAACTGATTGATTTCTACGCCACCGCCCTCGACTTTGCCGGGATTACACCGGCGCACACCCATTTCGGCAGAAGCCTGCGGCCGCTTTTGGGCGACCTTGGCGCACCGGGCCGGAAATATGTGTTCTGCGAGGGCGGACGGATGCCAGGAGAGACCCACTGCGACGAGTATCACGGCGCCGGTCCCAACGGCCCCCCCAAGGCATCCCCCTACTGGCCCAAAATGATGGCCCAGACGGACGACGCAGCCCACGCCAAAGGGATCATGATGCGGGGTCAGCGATACAAATATGTCAGCCGTTCCGTCAGACCAGATGAACTCTATGATCTGGAGCGAGACCCCGGCGAAACCTGTAACTTGATCGACGACGGGGGAAGTGCCGACTTGGTGGCAAGTATGCGGCTGGATATGCTGAAATGGCTCCAGGCTACGGCGGATATTGTCCCCTATGAGTTTGATCAGCGGTTCACGCCTGAAATGATGTGGGCACGGGTACGCCACCTCCTCCGGCCGGAGGACGAGCCGGCAGTACGAGATATGATCGCAAATCATGTGGGATTCGCAAAGCTGATGCAGTACTGCAAAGACCTGGCCCATTCAAGGCAGGCATGATATCGGCACATCTGCCAAAGAGATCTTGTAAGGAGTGATCCTGTATGCAATTAAAGAAAAAAACGGTCATTTTCGACCTGGACGGCGTGATCTGCTTCACCGATAAGTTCCACTATCAGGCGTGGAAGGCCCTGGCCGACCGGCTGGGCATCTATTTCGACGAGGTGATCAACAACCGGCTTCGGGGCGTCAGCCGCATGGCCAGCCTGGACATTATCTTAGAACAGTCTGACAAGGAGTACACTCAGGAGGAGAAGAACGCCTTTGCCGCCGAGAAAAACGATACATATCGGGAGCTGCTGAAGAATATGAACCCCGCCGACCTCACGGATGAGGTGCGGGACACCCTCGTGGAGCTGCGGAGCCGGGGCTACAAGCTGACGATCGGTTCCTCCAGCAAGAACACCAAGTTTATCTTGGAACAGATTGGCCTGGGGGACTTTTTTGACGCCATCGCAGACGGCACTGACATTACCCACTCCAAGCCTGACCCGGAAGTATTTCTGATCTCAGCCCAAAAAATCGGCGTTGCCCCCGGCGACTGCGTCGTGGTGGAGGACGCCAAATCCGGCATCCAGGCGGCCAAGGCCGCCGGTATGACCGCCTTGGCACTGCTGGGAGACGCCAAGGACTGCGGTTTGGAGGACTACAATTTGACCACCTTCTCTGACCTTTTGAACATTTTGCCCTGATAGGGCAGACCAGGGGCCGCCGATTTTGGCGGCCCCTTGACTAAAATTGGGAAGATGATAATCTCTGCCCTTGGAGCGGTCTCATCGTTCTCTGGGAGACAGCAGCAGCTTTTCTGGATTCTCCGCCGCGTCAAAGGCGATAGGCTTTCCCTTGGCGATCATAATGATCTGGTCGCAGATGGCCTGTACCTCGGAGAGAATGTGGGAGCCGAACTGGTGAGATGTTCAATTTCAATCAAGAGTGTCCCCTCTTTCTGGCTCAGGATGGGGACATTATAGCGGGCCAACTTGAAAGCAGGTTAAAAGAAAAAATCAATCGCAGGCGATTGACAAAATTTTAAAAGCGTGCTATCATTACTCTTGTCGGGAGGGATGTACCATGGAAAAGCTGCGCGGCTGCGGACTGCTGATTAAGCAGATTCATGACGAGCTGCGAAAAAACGCCAACAACGCCCTGCGGCCCCTGGATATCACCTTGGTCCAGCTGGACGCCCTGGAGTCCTTGAGCCAGGCCCCGGAGGGACAGCGCACGCTGAAAGAGCTGGAGCAAATCCTCCATGTGGCTCAGTCCACGGCGGCGGGAATCATTGCCCGGCTGGAGCAGAAGGGCTTTGTGGAGGGCTTTGGAGACGTGGAAGACCGGAGGGTCAAGCGGGTGCGGATCACACCGGAGGGCCTTACATGCTTTCACGCCGCCCTGCACTGTCGCTTCGACGCGGAGGAGAAACTCCTCTCCGGCCTGACGGAGACGGAGCGGGACATCTTCTATACCCTTTTGAAAAAGGTGCGGGATTCCCTGTAAGGGCGGCTGACGGCCGCCCCAACAAAATTTCAAAATGAAAGCAAGCTATTAACAGTATCATTTTAATTTGAGGAGGAACTATCATGAACAGTGATTCCATGACCGTCTTTGAACAGGCCCCTGTGCCAAAGGCGGTACTGCAAAATACCATCCCCGCCATGGCGGCCATGCTGATGGTTTTGATCTACAATCTGGCGGACACCTTTTTCATCGCCCAGACTCACAACGACATCCTGGTAGCGGCGGTGTCCCTGGCCACGCCGGTTTTTCTCATCTTTATGGCGGTGGGAACTGTGTTTGGCATCGGCGGCACGTCGGTGATCTCCCGCTCCTTCGGACAGGGACGGCAGGAGTATGCAAAGAAGGTGTGCGCGTTTTGTATGTGGAGCTGTGTGGCGGTGGGAGCCCTTATGTCCGCAGGGTTCCTGATTTTTATGGAACAGATTCTAACGCTGATCGGGGCCAGCGCGGACACTTGGGAACCATCTAAAACCTACCTGACCATCGTAGCCTTGGGCGGTCCTTTTGTGCTGATCTCCAACTGCTACTCCAATATCCTCCGGGCGGAAGGCCAGCCCAACAAGGCGATGGTGGGGCAGATTTTAGGAAATCTGCTCAACGTGGTCCTGGACCCCATCATGATTCTTGGATTTCACTGGGGGATCACTGGAGCCGCCATAGCAACCGTTATCGGCAATGTGGCGGGGGCCGGGTATTACGTTTTGTACTATATCACCGGGCAATCTGCCCTTAGTATTCACATGAAAGACGTTTCAACGAAAGACTGCATTTGTGCCAATGTGCTGGCCATCGGTACCCCGGCCTCTCTGGGGGCTCTGCTGATGAGCGTATCTCAAATCGTAGTCAACGCCCGCATGGCGGGCTACGGCGATATGGCCGTAGCCGGGATGGGGGTGGCCATGAAGGTGACCATGATGACCGGCATGGTCTGCATCGGCTTTGGACAGGGGGTCCAGCCCCTGCTGGGCTACTGCGTGGGAGCAAAGCTGTGGGAGCGGTTTAAGAAGATTATGCGCTTCTCTATTGTCTTTTCTTTGGGCCTCAGTGCCGCCATGACGGGGCTGTGCTATCTGCTCCGGGGGTCGATCATCCGTGTGTTTTTGACAGAACCGGCATCCTTTGACTATGCGTTCACCTTCACAAACATCCTGCTGACTACCAGTTTTCTGTTTGGTGTGTTCTACGTGTTGACCAACGCGCTGCAAGCCATGGGGGCGGCGGTACAGGCGCTGATTATCAATCTCAGCCGGCAGGGAATGATCTATATTCCGGCTCTGTTCATCCTGCAAGCCGTTCTGGAGGCCGACGGTCTGGCCTGGGCGCAGCCGGTGGCCGACCTGCTGTCCACTGCGCTGGTAGCGGGGCTGTACCTGTGGACCTCCCGGCGGATGATGGGAGAAAATTTTGATTTCCAGCCCATTCTTTTAAGTTGATTTTGAGTTGTCCCGCGGAAGTGTTAGAATAAGTGCGGTATTCTCACTTAGAGGCATATATGACGAAACCAGGCAGGAAGTTTTGGCTTCCTGCCTGGCATTTTTGTAAATTTCGCGGCCTTTTGTAGTTGACCACAATGGCATCAAAATGTGTGGAACACTGGTACAGGCGTTGATTTCCCACACCTTACAGTATGGAGGCTGGAATTTTTTGAGACAGCAATCCCAGGATACATCGGCAAGGCTTGGGAAGGCCATTAAGGTAGTTCATGTTCCATCTCTTTTTATTGATTGACTGTTCTGCTTTGGCGTTTGAATGAAGCAGGAGACGACCGAAGCGAGCAGGACCAGCGCCGCGACAACAAAAACGATGGGTGTGTAAGTCCTTGTAGCGTCAAATACCGCGCCGGCAATTGTAGAGCCGCTGGACGTGATAATCATATTCATATTTACCACAGAGAGATTGATCGGGTAATTTTTTTGTCCATAAAAGCGGTTGACAAAGGCGGAATTTGTGGGCGTGACACAGCCGTAGCCCAGTCCGGTAACGATGTAGGCAATTACCAGCAGAGGCAGCTTGTGTACCGTCAAAGCCAGAATCAAGAGCAGCATTGCCGCCAGGAAAACCAGTCCACCCAAGAGCATGGTCCAAAAACGTCCCATCTTATCAAAAAGTCCCCCAAAAATGATCCGTCCTATCCCGTTAAAAATGGAGAGCAGCCCCGCCACTGTAGCAACCGTGTTCATAGATAGCTGGGGACAAGCCTCCAGCGCCATGGGGGTTCCTTGGGAAATGACAGCCAGTCCGGCAGCGGAGAGGATTATAACCCAGACCATAAAAAGCCAGAAGGTTGGGCGCCGCAGCATCTCTACCGGGCCTATTTCCTCATAGGCGAGGCTATCGGTAAATTCCGGCCTGTTCTCCTCCCTGGAGGGCCGAACAACAAAAGCCCCCGCCACAGCCATCACAACAAAAAGGATTGCTCCGAAGGCCAAAAAGCTGCTCCGCCAGAGGTCGCTCCCATCCGAAGGAGTAACCGCGGTATAGACCTTTCCCACCAGGAAGCTGCTAAGCCCGAAACCCATGAGCAAGACGCCGGAGATAAAGCCCTGACGATCTGGAAACCATGCAGAAACCGCACTGAGTACCCCGTTATAGGCGAGGCCTGAACCGGAACCCGCGAGGACGCCAAAACCCAAATAAAGGCCCGCTAGAGAGTGGGATTTGGCGGCAATGAAAAACCCTGCCAAAAACAAAACGGCGGATATCCAGACCAAATACCTGGGTGGCCAGCGTTTTTGAAGAATGCCCCCCAATACCCCGCTGAGGCAGAAGCAGATCATGGTGATCGTGAAAGTCAGGGATAGCTGCCACTTCGACCACTCCGGATGTGCCGCTGCGATGGGGGCCTGGAGTACGGTCCAGGCATAGACCAGGCCGGCAAATAACAGGATTATGGTCCCTACCGTGCCATAGACCCAGCGATTCAAATGTTTCATTCGTTTCCTCCTAAAAAGTTTGCTTGGTCATATCCCAGGCGCTGTGGTCGGTGTGGAGCAGTTCCTCCGACTTCTCACTGAGGGGGTGGCCCAAAAATTCGGAGTACAGCTTCTGCACATCGGGGTTTTCATGAGAGAAGCGCATGGGGTTGGCCTTATCCAGGTCGTACAGCCGCTCTCCTCTGGCGCCATACCGCTCCTCATCCTCCACGCTAATGGGCTGTCCGCCACCACCCACACAGCCGCCGGGACAGGCCATGACCTCCACGAAGTCATACTGGACCTTCCCCGCCTTCAGCTGTTCAATGAGCGCCCGGGCGTTGCCCAGTCCACTGACCACGGCGCACCGCACCGGGATGCCGGCAATCTCATAGGTGGTCTCCCGCAGGCCGGGGCCGGTGCGCACGCCGGCGAAGGCGTCCGGGTCGGGATTTTTCCCGGTGAGAACATAGGAGGCGGTGCGCAGAGCGGCCTCCATCACCCCGCCGGTGGCCCCGAAGATGACGCCCGCCCCGGTGTGGGTGCCCAGGGGGGAGTCCAGGGGTTCCTCCGGGATGGTGGCCGGGTCCAGCTTATCGGCCCGGAGCATCCGCACCAGCTCCCGGGTGGTGAGCACCATATCCACATCGGGACCGTGTTCCGTGGCCATGGTGGGCAGCTCGCACTCCGCCTTCTTGGCCACGCAGGGCATGACAGACACGCAGAACAGCTTCTCTGGCTCCACCCCCAGCTTTTGGGCGAACCAGCTCTTGGTCACGCTGCCAAACATCTGCTGGGGGGACTTGGCGGTGGACAGCTGGCCCGTCAGCTCCGGGTACTGGCCCTTGAGGAACCGCACCCAGCCGGGGCAGCAGCTGGTGAACATGGGCCACCGGGTGAGCCCGCCCGACTTGAGGCGGTGGAGGAACTCGTTTCCCTCCTCCATAATGGTCAGGTCGGCGGTGAAGTTGGTGTCGAAGATGTAGTCGAAGCCCAGCCGGCGCAGGCAGGCGGCCATCCGCTCCATGGTGGCCTCCTCACGGCTCAGGCCGAAGTACTCCCCCCAGGCGGTGCGCACCGCTGGGGCCACCTGGACCACGGTGATTTTCGACCGGTCGGCCAGGGCGGCGAAGGCCCGGCCCGTGTCATCCCGTTCCCGCAGGCCGCCCACGGGGCAGTGGGTGATGCACTGGCCGCACAGAGCGCAGTCCGAGTCCTTGATGACCCGGTTGTTGGATACATCCACGGTAGTCCGTCCGCCGGTGCCCGCCACGTCCCAGATGCTCAGGGACTGGACCTTGTCGCAGATCTGGACGCACCGCATACACTTGACGCACTTGTTGTAGTCGTGGTACAGGGGGAAGGTGGTGGTCCAGGCCCCCCGCAGTCCTTTGGGCAGTTGAGTCTCGTAGGGGAGGGTAATAATACCAAGGTCGTTGGCCAGAGTTTGGAGCTGACAGTTTCCGCTGCGCACGCAGGTGGCGCACTTGCAGTCGTGCTGGGATAGGATCAGCTCCACATTGGTGCGCCGGGTTTTCCGGGCCCTGGGGGAGTTGGTGTGGACCGCCATCCCCTCCTTCACAAAGCTGTTGCAGGCGGTGACCATGGCCCGCTCGCCCTCCACCTCCACACAGCACACCCGGCAGGCGGCGATCTCGTTGATATCCTTCAAATAGCACAGGTGGGGAATCTGAATGCCGGCGGTCTGGGCCGCCTCCAGGATAGTGGTTCCCTCGGGGACCTGGATTTGTCTGTTGTCGATGGTCAGGGTTACCATTCCGTACTCCTCCCTCCCTTAAAGCTGCCGTAACCGAAGTGGTCACACCGCAGGCAGCGGCTGGATTCCTGATGGGCCTCCTCCCGGGTCATGCCCTCCACCACCAGGGAGAAGTCCCCCTGACAGCCGGGGTGGGCGTGGCTCTTTAGATTCACCCGGCCGCAGGGCGGGGTGTTGGTGAAGTGGGAGGGGGGAATGTCCACATCGCAGCTGATCTTGTGGTCAAAGCCCAGATAGTTGTCGATGTTGGCGGCGGCCACCTTGCCGGCGGCTACCGCCCGAATGACGGTGGCGGGGCCGGACACCGCGTCGCCCCCGGCGAAGACGTTGTCCACCCCGGGGACGGAGCTGGTGTGGTCGGCCTGGATGGCCCCCCGTACGGTGGTGACCCCCACCTGCTCAAAGGCCTGGGCCTCGATGGCCTGGCCGATGGCCACGATCACATAGTCACAGGGGATGCGGAACTCCCTGGCGTCGGCGTCGCCCGGTCTGGGCCGGCCGTCCCGGCCGTAGGCCCCGATAAGCTGAGGCCGGGTCCACAGGGCGGCCACCTTGCCATCAGAGTCCGTCTCGATGCGGGCGGGGGCCTGGAGGGGCAGAATCTGGCACCCTTCGGCCATAGCCTCCTCGATCTCCTCGGCCAGGGCGGTCATGTCCTCCACCCGGCGGCGGTAGACGCAGGTGACGCCCTCCGCCCCCAGCCGCAGAGCGGTGCGGGTGGCGTCCATGGACACGTTGCCTCCCCCCACCACGCACACCTTCTTGCCGGTGAAGTCGGGGGCCCCATCGTCGCCCACGGCCCGGAGCAGGGCCACGGCGCTGAGGACATTCTCCGCGTCCTCCCCTTCCAGGCCCAGCTTCTTGTCGTTGTGGGCCCCGATGGCGATATACACCGCGTCGAAGCTGTTCTGGATGTTCTCCATGGCCAGGTCCTTGCCGATGGAGACGCCGGTATGTACCTTTACCCCGGCAGTGAGAATATGGGTGATGTCCCGGTCCAGCACCTCCTGGGGCAGGCGGTAGTCGGGGATGCCGTAGCGGAGCATACCGCCCAGCTTGGGCCGCTGCTCGTAGACGGTGACGTCGTGTCCCATGAGGGACAGGTAATAGGCCGCCGTCAGGCCACCAGGGCCGCCGCCGATGACGGCCACCGTCTTGCCGGTGGTTTCGGCCTTCCGCTCCACCGAGTAGGGCGCGGAGTTGTCCACGGCGAACCGCTTCAGGCCGCAGATGTTCACCGCGTCGTCCACCATCCGCCGGCGGCACTGGCCCTCGCAGGGGTGCTCGCAGACGTAGGCGCAGGCGGAGACAAAGGGGTTGTCCTTGCGGATGAGGCGGACGGCGTCCCCGTACCGGCCGGCGTGGATGAGGGCCACGTAGCCTGGAATGTCCACATGGGCGGGGCAGGTGGAGACGCAGGGTACCGGGTGGCTCAGGCCGCAGATACAGCGGCCGTGGAGGATGTGCTCCTCGTAGTCCTCCCGGAAACCCCGGACCCCCTGGAGTACCATGTGGGCCGCTTCGTAGCCGATGGCGCAGTCAGCGGAGTCGGCGATGACCTGGGCGGTGTTCTCAATCAGGTCGATGTCCGCCACCGTGGCGGTGCGGTCCAGGACACGCTCGATGAGGACGGCCAGCTGGCTCAGGCCCACCCGGCAGGGGACGCACTTGCCGCAGGTCTGGGCGTGGCACAGCCGCAAAAAGTTCAGGGACATATCCACCGGACACAGTCCCGGCTGGCTGGCGTTGATCCGCCGCTCCATGTCTCTTGTCAGGCCGTTCAGCACCGTCTGGGCGCGGCCCGGGGTCTCAATGGATAACCGGCTCATTTTCTTTCCCTCCATTTCCTGTAAAAATGATAGGTATCATTTCCAATATTCTTTGGCGTACTGGGTCAATTCGGAACGGAATTCCGGATGGGCAATGGAGACCATCGCCTCCGCCCGCTCCGGCAAGGACAGTCCGGACAGCTTTACTACACCGTACTCCGTAGCGACATACTGGACCATGCTCCTCGGTGCGGAGACCGTACTCCCTCCGGAGATAAATGGGACAATATTGGACTTCAGCACGCCGGATTTATCCCTGCGGGCGGAGTTGAGGCAGACAAAGCCCTTCCCACCTTTGGACCGGAACGCCCCCTCCAAAAAGTCCAGCTGTCCCCCGGTGCCGGAGAGCTGACGGTTCCCTGCCGACTCCGCGTTTTCCTGACCCATCAGGTCCAGCTGAACGCCGCCGTTGACGCTGATAAAGTTGGACATCTGCCCCATCCGCTCCGGCGCGTGGACATAATCCACATCGGCCGGGTGGAACAGGCTGGGTTCCTCCTCCAGCCAGTCATAGAGCGCCTGGCTTCCCATAGCTAGATTCCAGGTTGATAGGCCGGTGTCGATCTCCTTGCGGCAGTTGGTCAGTTTTCCGGCCTGATAGAGGGTCAAAAAGGCGTCGCTGATGGTGCCGGTGTGACAGCCCAGGTCCTTCACCTCGGACGTGGCCAGCAATTTGGCCACGGTAAAGGGAACTCCCCCCACACCCAGAGACAAAACTGCTCCGTTGGGAATTTCTTTTACAACCAGTTCTGCAATCTGAATATCCAGAGGCGAGGGGGCCTTATAGGTTCGGACGGGCAGGGCCTCATGGGTCCCCTCCACAATGAAGTCAGCCTCGGAGAGATGGACCCGATGGGAGCCGTCCACCCCCTGGAGCCGGGGCAGATGCTCGTTGATCTCAAATATCACGGTGCGGGCATGCTCGAAGATGGTCCGCCAGGCGTAATTTGAAATGCCCAGGCCGCAGCAGCCATGGTTGTCCGGCGCGGAGACCGGCACAAAGGCCACGTCTGTCCGGATGTGGCTGCGGTACAGCTCCGGCAGACAGCGCAGGATCATAGGGATAAAACGGCACAGGCCCAGGCTTTGCAGCTTGCGCTCGTAGTCGCCTAAGTGCCAGCTGTAATAGGTAAAAGCCTTCTGTTCCAGGTCCCGTTCCACCACCTCGATCCGGGGCCGGATGACCAGTCCGCCCCGTATCTTAACGCCGGTCAACTCCTCTTTTCGCTCAGCCAATGCCCGGTCCATCAGCTCCGGAAAGCCGCCGCCAAAACCGTAGTCTACCCAATCGCCGGAACGGACCGCTTTCGCTGCCTCCTGGGGCGAAACAAACCGCTCTTTATACTGGCTCATCATAAAATCGTTCCTTTCACAGCTTCAGGCGCACATGGATTTCAAATCCTCCGCAACCTGAAACTCCGCTTCCGTTGCCAGTCTGACATCCTCTACCGTGTATTCTGGATTGATCTCGGTCATGACCAGTCCATCCGGGGTCCGAACAAAGACGCACATCTCCGTAATGATCTTATCGACACAGTGGATGGCGGTATATGGCAGGGTACACTGTTTTAAAATCTTGGGCTTTCCCCTCGCCGTGTGCTCCATAGCCACAATAACCTCTTTCGCGCCCACCAGCAGGTCCATGGCTCCGCCCATGCCGGGCATCTTTTTACCGGGAATGATCCAGTTGGCCAGATTGCCCTCCTGATCTACCTCCAGGCCGCCCAAAATTGTGACGTTGACATGCCCGCCGCGGACAAAGGAGAAGGACGTGGCGGAGTCGATATAGCTGCCATAGCTGGCCGCACGGGCGGACTGTCCGCCAGCGTCCGTTTTATAGCGCGGCTCGGCCTCGTGGGGGGCGGGTTTGGCTCCGGCCCCCAGGATTCCGTTTTCCGAGTGGAGGATCACCTCCACCCCTTCCGGCAAATAACTGGGCACCAGTGTGGGCAGGCCGATGCCCAGATTTACTACATCGCCGTCCTTTAAATCCCTGGCGACCCGTTTTGCAATAAAGCTTTTGATTTCCGCCCTGTCCATCATACACTTCCTCCGTCAACGATGTAATTCACATAGGCTCCGGCCGTTACCACATTCTCCGGCTCAATGTCTCCAATCTCCACCAGGCAGTCCGCCTCCACAATGGTGACATCAGCGGCGGTCGCCATCACAATATTGAAATTACGGGTGGTCCCTTTATACCACACGTTTCCGAACGTATCCACCGTATGTCCGCCAATCAATGCGAAATCTGCGTGGATGGGCTTCATCAGCAAATAATCTTTTCCCATGACACTCTGCCTGCCCAGGCAGTAGGGGGAGTCCTCCACAATGGTCCCCACCCCGGTGGGGGTCAAAACGCCACCCAGCCCGGCGCCGCCTGCGCGGATCATCTCCGCCAGCGTCCCCTGGGGCAGCAGGTCCACCTGGAGCGTCTTGTCCACCATGCCCTGTTCTCCCACCTCGGGGGTCATACCCACATGGGTGGCGATCACATGCGACACCTGCCGGTTGTGAATCAGCTTGGCGATGCCGTAAAACTCCTCGCCCTGGGGCCCGGTGGCCATGCCGCAGTCATTGGCGATGATGGTCAAATTCTTCGTGCCCTTTTGGGCCAACGCTTCAATCAGACTGTGGGCGCTGCCGCAGCCCAGGAAGCCTCCGCACATAATAACGGCGCCCTCCGGGATCATATCTACTGCGTCCAAAATGGAAATTACCTTATTTTTCAAGCACGCCGCCCCCTTAAATGCAGGATCTCCCGGGTGTCCGCCGCGGTGGCGATTTCACGGCCGGCCAGCCGGCACAGCGCGGCGCACCGCTCCACTAGTTCCGCGTTGGTGGCCAGACGCTTTGTGCCGTCCGGTTTTTTTCCATAGATAATGTTGTCCTCCAGGCCGACCCGAAGGCCGTCGCACTCCAGGGCCAGTCCAGCCAGCATCATGGGCATATGGGCCCGGCCGATGCCGGACACGGACCAGGTGGCCCCGGCAGGAAGCTTCCCCACCAGGAAGGCCAGGTTTTCCGCCGTTCCCGGCATGGCCGCGCCTACCCCCATAATAAACTGGTAGTGACCCACAGGCAGATCGTACTTCTTGATGTAGTAGTTGGCCGCGTCGATCCATCCGGTGTCGAAGATTTCAAACTCGGGGCGGATGCCCAGTTCCTTCACCTTGGCCCCCAGTTTATTCAAAAAACGGGGGTGATTCTCAAAGATATAGCTGTTGGACCAGTTGAGTGTGGCCGGGTCGAAGGAACACATCTCCGGGCGCAGCTCGTCCAAATGGCGCAGCCGCTTCTCATCCTCGTACTCCCCGCCAGAGGTGGTGAGGTTCAGCACGATGTCCACCCCCGCCTGGGCGCAGTACTTTTCTGACAGTTCAACCGCCTGCCGAAACATCTCCAAATCCATAGACTTGTAGTCTTTCCGCGGCACCCCGTCCACCACGGTATCCTTGCGCACATGGATGTGGGCGATGGCGGCCCCCGCCTTGGCCACCTCAACCACCTGCCGGGCGATCTCCTCCGGCGTGGTTGGAACGGTGGGGACCTGTTCCTTGGTCGTGCCCGCGCCGGTGAGGCAGGCGGACAGGATCACTTTATTGGTCTTTGCCATTGTTATGTACCTCCATTCTCGCACAGCTCCACTACGGTGGCCTGACCCATTCCGCCGGCAATACAGAGCGTCGCCAGACCGTATTTCAGGCCCCGCTTCTTCATTTCGTGGACAAGGGTCACCAGAATCCGGCACCCGGAGGAACCCACCGGGTGGCCCAGGGCGATGGCCCCGCCGTTTACGTTGATGATATCCAGCTTGTCCTCCCAGCCCAGCTGCCGGATACAGCCCAGGGACTGGGCGGCAAAGGCCTCGTTGAGCTCGATCAGCTGGATATCCTCCATGGTCAGACCGGCGTTTTTCAGCGCCTTGGGCACTGCGTAGACCGGCCCCAGCCCCATAGTACGGGGGTCGCAGCCCGCGCTGCTCATGCCGATGATTCGCGCAATGGCCTTTATCCCCAACGCCTTTGCCTTCTCCTCCTCCATCAGCAGCATGGCGGAGGCCCCATCGTTCCGGCCGCAGGAATTGCCGGGGGTCACCGTCCCGGCTCCGGTCTGCTCGTCGTTGAACACCCGGCCCTGCCCGTCCGTGCGGATGGGGAAACAGGGCTTCAGCTTTGCCAGCTTCTCCAGCGTCATGCCGAAACGGGGCGGCTCGTCAGCATCCACCGTCAGAGAGGGGCTCTTTCTCCCCTGGGGGACAGTGACGGGGACGATCTCATCCACAAACCTTCCCAATTTGACAGCGGCCTCTGCCCGCTGTTGGGAACGCAAAGCAAAGGTGTCCTGATCCTCCCGGCTGATGCGCAGCGCCTGGGCGATCTTCTCGGCGGTAGCGCCCATATTGTAACGGCCATAAATCTCATTGGGCTGGGACTGGAACTGTCCCTCTGTCACCGAGTCCACCAGCTCATGGTTGCCAGTGCCCACGCCGTAGCGGGCGTTGCGCAGGTAAAAGATGCCGTTGGACATGGACTCCACCCCGCCCGCCAGGACGCAGCCGTTCACTCCGGTCATGATACTCATGGCGCCGCAGTGGACCGCCGTCATGCCGGAGGCGCACTGGCGCATCACGGTAAAGCCGGCGGCCTGTTCGGGAATCCCGGCCTTCAGGGCGGCCAGGCGGGCAATGTTGGGGTCGTCGGAGCTCTGCCGGCACTGGCCCATGATTACCTCGTCAATCTCCCGGGGGTCGATTCCGCTGCGGGACAGCGCGCCCCTCATTACATCCACCGCCAGGTCATAGGCGGACAGCGGGCGCAGCACGCCCCCCATGTTGCCCACCGGCGTGCGGCAGGCCTCTACAATCGCGGCTCGCTTCATAGCTTCCTCCTCATTCCTGGTTGGGCGTGTCGCAGAGCGGGTCCTCCAGGAACTTCTGCTCCAGCCGGAACACCTCAAACAGCCGCTTGTCCCGCTTGGCCATCAGCTCCTCGGCGTCCACACCGGTGTAGTCGTAATAGCCCTTCCCGCTCTTGAGCCCTAAATGTCCTTTTTCATCCACCAGCCGGGCCAGGATTTGGGGCATCTCCACCGGGGGCGGCATGGTGTAGGAGTGATTGCGGTAATTGTTGGCGGTCATATCCAGGCCGCCGAAGTCCTGCCGCTGGCAGATCCCCAGCACGCAGGCCCGGGGAATAAAGGAGGACTTGACCGCCAGGTCCAGGTCCTGGGGGGTGCAGTAGCCGTTGTCCAACAGGAAAAACACCTCCTGGTTGAGGCATTGCTGCAGGCGGTTGATGATATATCCCCGGATAAACTTTTTCATGTGGACCGGCTGCTTGCCGCCCCGCTTCAACAGGTCCATCACTGCCTCGATGACCTCAGGGCGGGTCTGTTCATTGCCCACCAACTCCACCAGCGGAATCACATGGGCCGGGGCGTACCAATGGCCGATTACCGTGTCCGGCAGTCTCCGCCGGGGCATCAGCTCAAAGATATTCAGCGCGGAGGTATTTGAGGCGATCATCGTCCCCATGGGCAGCAATTCGTCCAGCTGGGTGTATACATTGCGCTTGATATTCTCCCGTTCCGCCACCGCCTCAAAGACCAGGTCCGCCCCTTGAACTGCCTTGGTCAGGTCGGTGGTGTACTCCACCATGCCGCACAGCTCCTCCACACGCTCCGCCTGAAGCATCCCTTCCTCTACGTATGTCTCGCAGTTGCGGCGCAGGGTACGCTTCGCCTTCTCCAGGGCCTCAGAGGAGATATCGTACATGGTGACCCGGGCCCCGGCCAACGCCATAATCTGGGCAATCCCAGGCCCCATCACGCCGGCCCCCATCACCGTCACCTTTTTGATGTCGCTCATATAAACACATCCATTCTTTTCCTTGTCCAGAAAATTATATAAGAGGTCCCCACACAGCACCCTGCGTGGGGACAGATGGATCAGAAGGAGCCCTCCTCCCAGGCTACCAGACGGACAAAGCCGCCGTCCGCCACCTCACAGCGGAAGGGGAAGGCCGCGATGACCATGCGGCGGCCGGTGACCTCGTCGATGTCGCCTCCGGCATTCTCCACGGTGCACACGCCGTGCTGCATGTAGATGCGGTGGCAGGGCTCATAGTCGGGGTACTCCTCGGCGGCGCTGTGTCCGGTGGCCTTGATGTAATCCTTCTCCAGCCAGGGCATCTGCTCGGCCAGGGGGTGGTGCCACAGGGGGGCGTCGGTGGCGCCCCAGGTGCCGGAAATGCCCTTGATATGCTTGACCTCGGTGAGATAGTTGGCCAGCTCGGGACCCTCGCCGGGGTAGTAGTTGTAATACTTGTCGTTGTTTACCCGCCAATAGTGGTGGAAACCGGTGTTGATGATGACCCAGTCATTTTCCCGGACCTCCAGTCCGTCCTTGGCGCAGGCGGCGTCGAATTCCTTGGGAGTAATGATGTGCCAGATGCTGGCATCCATCTTGGCCGGGTCTCCGCCAGCAGCCTGGAACTTGGCCTCGAACTCGTTCCGAAGATAGCGCATATCCACGATAATGCCGGAGCCGATGCAGCGGGCCAGGGGAATCTCGTTGAGGAAGTAGCCGTTCTTTTCCCGGTCCACCTCCTCCTCGTGGAGGACATGGACGGGGGCGTCCATGTGGGTGCCGGCGTGGAGGGTGCCGGTGTATGTATTGGTGCGCTTATGGAACCGGCCCAGATACTGGCCCCGGGGGAAAATCAGGTCCTGACGGGCGCCAGGAAAGGGCCACAGGGGGGTATCGATGCCCCAGGGCATGGACAGGTCATAAATTTTGGTCATCTTGGAGTCATCCAGATACATATTGCAGTTTTCCTTGGGCATGTAAGCCATAGCTTAATTCCTCCTAATAT
>CAPGBJ010000086.1 GCA_948616425.1 uncultured Oscillospiraceae bacterium | reverse complement strand
TAATCCTGGCCCCGTAGTACAGCACCTTGACAATCTCCAAAGTCTGTTTTTCGGAGACGGCCATGTTGTACACCTTTTTCCGGGGGTCGATGTCAAAGCAAAACTGCCTGGCCATCTCCCCAATCACGCCGTACCGGTCTTTTTTCAGGATGCCCCCCGACTTCTCGTCCCCCAGCCAGATGTTGTCGGCGGCGGAGAACACATCCACCAGCTTGAAGTGCTGGTGAACCATGCCGATGCCCAGCTTTTTGGCGTCCTCCGGGGAGTTGATGGCCACCTCCCGGCCGTCCACAAAAATGGAGCCGCTGTCCGGCTTGTAGATGCCCGACAGCATGTTCATCAGGGTGGTCTTGCCCGAGCCGTTCTCCCCCAGCAGGGCGAGAATTTCCCCGGGCTTCACGTTCAGGTTGACGTTTTTGTTGGCGGCCACGCTGCCAAAGCTCTTGCAGATGCCCCGCATCTCAATGGCGTATTGCTGCTCTCCCATTCAATCCCCTTCCTTTTGTAGGGCAAGGGCTCTGCCCTTGCCTTGTCAGGGTTCCGCCCAGGTGGAGAGGCAAGGGCAGAGCCCTTGCCCTACATGCGTACCCTCTGCGTAGGGGCGGATATAATCCGCCCGCCTGTGTCCGGTGCATGACCGGCGGGTCATTTTGGAGGATGGCCCGCCCAGGTGGGCGGGCCCCACATAAATAAGCAATCGGGCCGGCCGGATTTTCCGGCCGGCCCGGTTCGGGTCTGCGTTGTTGGGGCGGGAGGCCTTAGCCCTCCACGACGCCCGCTACATTGTAGTTCATGCTGCCCTTGATGACGCCGTCATCCACACAGGGGCCGCCGGCGGCCACGATCACATTGCCTTGGTTGTCCATCAAGTCGGCGTCGGTCTTGACAATCTCCACCTTGCCGTCCTCAGAGATGTTGTAGCTCAGCTTCACGCCAGAGAACACATCCCACTCGCCGGAGATAATCAGCTCCCGGACGGCGTCCATCACGGCCTTGGTGTTGGGGGCGGCAATGGCCTCGTTCAGCGGGGAGGCGTCCACAAAGCCCTCCTTCAGGCCGGCATAGTAGGCGTTGCCGCCCATGTTCTCCACGAACTTGGAGGCGTCGCCGTTGCAGTCCATAGCGGCCTGGATGGCGGTCTGATAGTACACGTTCCAGTGCCAGATGGCGGAGGTCAGGTGGGCGGTGGGGGCCTGCTCGGTCATGTCGGAGTTGTAGCCACAGCCGAACACGTTGTTCTGGGCGGCCACCAGCTGGGGCTGGGCGGAGTCGCAGTGCTGGGAGATGACGCAGCAGTTGTACGCGTCCACCAGGGCCTGGGCGGCCTGCTTCTCCTTGGCCTCGTCGCCCCAGGTATCGATCACGTTCACGTGGACCACCGCGTCGGGGTTGGCGGACTGGGCGCCCAGGGCGAAGGCGTTGATGCCGGAGCAGGTCTCGGCGTAGTCCAGGTTGTAGGCGGCCACATAGCCGATGGAGTTGTTGCCCAGCTCCAGGGACTTCATGCCGGCAGCGATGCCGGCCAGGTAGCGGGCCTGATAGATGCGGCCGAAGTAGTTGTTAAAGTTGGTGTCGTTGGCCATATAGCCGGTGCCGTGGGAGAAGATCACGTCGGTATAGTCCTCAGCCTTGTCATTCATGGGCTGGATATAGCCGAAGGAGATGCCGAAGACGATGTCCGCCCCCTGGTTGACCACGGTGTCGATGGCGGCGGCTACGGCGGTGTCGTCGTTATCGGGCACGTTGTCCACCACAATCAGGTCTGCGGGGTCCAGCCCCAGGGCCTTCATGGCGGTGGTGATGCCGTTGTGGTGCTGGAAGGTGTAGCCGGCGGTGTCGTTCTGGCTGGTGATATAGACGGCGCCCACCTTAAAGTCAGATTTGCCGTCCACGGGGGTGGACACGTCAGTGTTGGACTTGCTGGCGGAGCCGCCGTTGGAGCTGCCGCCCTGGGGGGTGCTGCCACTGCCGTTTCCACAGGCGACGAGAGACAGGCTCATGGCGGCGGCCAGAGCCAGCGTGAGAAGTTTTTTCATTCTGTTTCCTCCTTAATAAAGTGCAGTTCGTTTCATTCCTACCTTTAAATATATTAAAACCAAATTGCTCTGGTTTTAACCGGTGCTGTGCCGGCCTCTCTCCTCTGGATTGACTAGCCGGATGCGGGCTGAATTCAGCCCCTGTTCAAAAGGGGGATGTGCGGCGGTTTTAGTCCACAAATTCCACGCCGCCCTCCTCGCTCATCGCTTTTACTCGGGCCAGAGCTTCCACCCGGATGCCGCGGGCTCGAATGCGGTCTCCCCCGGGCTGGAAGGCCTTTTCAATGACGATGCCTGCCCCGGCCAACTGGGCACCGGCCTGGTCTACCAAGTCGATGAGTCCCTCCAGGGCGGCCCCGTTGGCCAGAAAGTCGTCTATAATCAATACCCTGTCCTCCGGGCCCAAGAACTTTTTGGAGACAATGACGTCATACACTCTTCCGTGGGTAAAGGACTCCACCCGGGTGGCGTACACCTCGCCGGCGATGTTTTTGCTCTGGCTCTTCTTGGCAAAGACCACCGGACAATGAAAAGACTGCGCCGCAACACAAGCGATTCCGATGCCAGATGCCTCGATGGTCAGAATCTTGTTTACGCCGCAGTCTGAGAACCGGCGCTGAAACTCCGCGCCAATCTCTTGAAAAAGGGCGACGTCCATCTGGTGGTTCAGAAAACTGTCCACCTTCAGCACGTCATTTCCCTTTACTGTGCCATCCTGTTGGATACGCCGCTTAAGCAGTTCCATGGCCCGCTGCCTTCCTTCTTAAAATGTAAAACGGCCCCGGAGGGGCAGCCTGTGATATCGAAAATAACACCACTTTATTCTACAAGAATTTTCTTCGGCTTTCAATCCCTTTTCCTCCATATTTTATACAATTTTCCCCTCTGCTTCTTGTTACTTTCGGCAACTCCTCTCTGCGATTAAGGGGGGATTGCCCTGTGTGGCGGTCAGCTCTCCCCGCCGCTGTTTCCCAGGAAATTTTTTCTAGACCCCTTTGTTCGACCCTTTATTTTCCAATTTATGGTAAACTATTTTTGTAAGCCAGTGTCCCCGCTGCTCTGGGATGGAAATTTAAGTCTTACTCTGGAAACAGACATCGGTTTGATCCCCTGTTTTGCTGAATTTACCCCCTCTGACTAAAATCACATACAAATGAAAGGTGGTTTTCCCATGTGGCCTATGACTAAAAAAGGCATGTTTGACAGTGGACGAGTGCTCTTTCTTCCCGTGGACGCCATTCTGCCAAACCCCGACCAGCCCCGGCGCACCTTTGACCCGTCCGCCCTGGAGGAGCTGGCCAACTCGATTCAGGCCATGGGGATGCTCCAGCCCCTGACGGTGCGCCGCCGCGACGGCCAATGGGAGCTGGTGGCCGGGGAGCGCCGCCTGCGGGCGGCCCGTTTGGCCGGTTTGGAGACCGTTCCCTGTCTGTCCATTCAAACAGACGGTCAGTCCTCCTCCCTGCTGGCCCTGGTGGAGAACCTCCAGCGGCGGGATCTGGATTTTTGGGAAGAGGCGGCGGCGCTGCGCCGTCTGATCGACACCTATCACATCTCCCAGGAGGAGGCGGCCCGGCGTATCGGGAAAAGTCAGTCCGCAGTGGCCAACAAGCTGCGGCTGCTGAAATTGCCCCAGGAGGCGCTGACCATTCTTCGGGAGTGTGGCGCCACCGAGCGCCATGCGCGGGCGCTACTGCGCTTGGAGACAGAGCAGCAGCAGATGGAGGGGGCGCGGCAGGTGGCGGATCACAATCTCACTGTGGCACAGACGGAAGCCCTTGTAGACGCGCTGCTCTCCGCCCGCCCTGTGCCCAGCCGGAGGCGGCCCACCTTTATTGTAAAGGATGTGCGGCTGTTTCTCAATACCATTACGCGAAGTTTGGATTTGATGCGCTCCGCTGGTGTGGATGCCCAGTGCAGCCGGCAGGACTCTGAGGATGAGATTACCCTCACCATCCACATCCCTCGCCGGGCGGGCTGATGTTTCACGTGAAACGTCACCGCCAAGGAGCTTCCGGCAGATGGCCGCATAGCGATTGATGAGTAAGGTTTGCCTCCCGCTGTGGACGACTGGATTTGCCTTGAGAATCAAATGGTGATTGGCGACAAAAGCTCCCTTTTATGGGGAGCTTTTTATTTTTCTTCAAAAACAGTTGAAATCCGCACCGCTGATTGATATAATGAGAAATCACGTAACCTGTCAATTTTTATCTTCCCAAGGAGGCCCTTCCAATGGCTAAGATCATTGCTGTCGTCAACCAAAAGGGCGGGGTGGGAAAAACCACCACCACTGTCAATATTACCGCAGCCCTCCACGATTTGGGGAAACGGGTGCTGTTGTGCGACTTTGACCCCCAGGCCAATGCCACTTCGGGTATGGGGGTGGACAAAAATGCGGTCTCTCCCAATGTCTATGATCTGCTGATCAGTGATGCGGACCCGGCAAAGGCCATCGTCTCCACCAAATATGGTGATGTGCTGCCCTCCAATAAAGCCCTCGCGGGAGCGGGGATCGAGATGATTGGCATCGAGAACCGAGAGATGCTCTTGAAGCAGGCTTTGGACGCCCTGGCGGACCAGTACGACTACATCTTTATCGATTGTCCCCCCTCTTTAGAGCTGCTGACGGTCAACGCCCTGTGTGCCGCCCACACTCTGCTGGTCCCTGTGCAGTGCGAATATTTTGCTCTGGAGGGCCTCAGCGACCTCTTGTCCACCGTCCGGCTGGTAAAGCGGAAACTCAACCCCGCCTTAAATATGGAGGGGGTGCTGCTCACCATGTTTGACAGCCGGACCAATTTGTCCCTTCAGGTAGCGGAGGAAGTCAAGCGGTATTTTCCGGGTCAGGTTTATGCCACTGTGATTCCCCGGAATGTCCGCCTCTCTGAGGCGCCCAGCCATGGCAAACCGATCTCTGCTTACGACCCCTATTCCCGGGGGGCTGAGGCCTATAAGCTGCTGGCGGAGGAGATGTGCGCCAACTTGTCATAAGGCGGCACGGAGAGGCTGCCCCTGAACTGTACCATAAAATATATCTGCAAAATGAGGGAAAGATATGGCAAAACGAAAGACGGAACTGGGTTTGGGTCGGGGATTGAACGCGCTGCTGGGTGATCCTGATTTGCAGACTCAGGGAGAGGGTGCGGTGACCCTGCCCATCTCCCAGGTGGAACCGGGTTTAAACCAGCCGAGAAAGCGGTTTGACCAGGAGGCGCTGGACGATTTAGCCGAATCAATTCGAGTCCACGGCATTATTCAGCCCCTGACCGTGCGGCGACTGGCCAGCGGATATTATCAGATTATCGCCGGCGAGCGGCGCTGGCGGGCGGCCAAGGCTGCCGGCCTGGCGGAAGTGCCAGTGGTCATCATAGAGGCGGATGACCGAAAGGTAATGGAATTGGGGCTGATTGAAAACCTCCAGAGGGAGGATTTGAACCCGGCGGAGGAGGCCCGGGGCTATCGCACGCTGATGGAGGACTACGGTCTGACTCAGGAGCAGGTAGCCCAGCAGATGGGCAAGTCCCGGCCGGCCATTACCAATACCCTGCGTCTATTGGCCCTGCCTGACGAAGTCATGTCTCTGGTCGAGGAGGGCGTTCTCTCCGCCGGCCATGCTCGGGCCATTCTGGGGGCCCCCACTGCCTCCCTCCAGAGGGAGGCGGCCAAGCGAGTGGTTGAGGGACAGCTCTCTGTTCGCCAGACGGAAGCTTTGATCAAAATGCTTCAAAAGGAGAAAAAGGACAAGCCCCAGAACCAAGGGGTGGATCTGTCCCTCTATCTGGGCGAGTTGGAAAAAGATCTGGCCGGCCGGCTGGGCCGAAAGGTGAAGATTGCCCATAAGGGCAAAAAGGGTCGGATTGAACTGGAATATTACAGTGAACAGGACCTGGAAGAGCTGTTATCTCTGCTTCAGAGACTAAAATCCCAGGGAGGTGGGCAGGATGGCTGAGGAGCGCCGCACAGGGCAAACCACTCAGGATACCAGACGTATTCCCTCCGCAGAGCGTGACGCTCGCCGTCCCCCCTCCACCGACCCAGAGGCCAGGAGGCGCAGAGCGAACCAACAGCGCAGGCGGCGAAACTCTGTATTTCACTATATCGCGGTTTTGTTTATGGCGGCCTTTGTGTTGCTGCTCTACACCTTTATGATGGAACGGCGGCAGAGCCAGCAGCAGATTGACGATCTGAAACAGTCCGCCTCTGCCGTCCAGACGCTTCAGGGACTGATGACCTCCAACGAAGAATTGAAGGACCAGGTGGAGGACCTCCAGAGGCAGGCGGAGGACCTGCAACAAAAAATTAGTCAGCTGGAACAGGAGAGAGCCGCGGCCCAGCAGGAGACGGCGGAGGGAGAGAGAGCCATCCAGGCTCTGGACTGGTTCTGGCAGATCAACGAGGCATATGTCCGGGGACGGTACACCCTGTGCCGGAAACTGATCCAAAGCTTGGAGGAGGCAAATCTTCAGGACACGCTGCCCAAGGAGAGTATCACAGACAACGAGCGATTCTCCCCCTATGACCGATATATGGAGATCCGAGGGCGGGTTGTAAAATAGGTCCCTCACGCAGCCCGCTATTTAGATGTGGGTCCTGTACAGCGAATCCTGCTCAGGGGGTGTGACAGAGGAACAACGCGATGGATGTCCACCAGGGCCTTCAGAGCAAAGTGAACCTTGCCCCGGTGGTGTTTCACGTGAAACATCACCGGACCAGGCACTACATCTTTCCCGCTTGACCGAAATCCAACGCGCATTCATTTTGTCGCTCCCCCGCCCCCCCCGATCGGCCCCGTCTGGAGGGGACTCTATTTGGGCGTGGGCCGCGGCCCCACAAAATACAAATTAATAAGGAGAAAATACTATGCTTGACATCCGTTTTATCCGGGAGAATCCCGAGGTCGTAAAAGAAAATATCAAAAAGAAATTCCAGGAGGAGAAGCTTCCCCTGGTGGACCAGGTACTGACCCTGGATGGGGAGAACCGGGCCGCCATGTCTGAGGCCAATGAGCTCCGGGCAGCTCGGAATACCCTGTCCAAGCAGGTTGGGATGCTCATGGGACAGGCCAAGAAGGACCCCTCCAAGCTGGCCGAGGCCGAGGAGGCCAAGGCCAAAGTGAAGGCCAACGCCGACCGGCTGGCCGAACTGGAGCAGAAGGAGGCACAGCTGGCCGAACAGATTCGAAAAATCATGCTGGTCATCCCCAATATCATTGATCCATCTGTCCCCATTGGCCCCGACGACTCCGCCAATGTGGAGGTGGAGCGGTTTGGAGAGCCTGTAATACCCAACTTTGAGATCCCCTACCACACCGAGATTATGGAGTCCTTCCAAGGGGTGGACATGGACTCGGCCGGCCGGGTGTCGGGAAGCGGATTCTATTATCTGATGGGTGATGTGGCCCGCCTCCACGAGGCGGTGCTGGCCTATGCCCGGGACTTTATGATTCAAAAGGGCTTCACCTTCTGTATCCCCCCCTTCATGATTCATGGCAACGTGGTTGAGGGTGTCATGAGCCAGACCGACATGGAAGCCATGATGTATAAGATTGAAGGGGAGGACCTCTACCTCATTGGCACCAGCGAACACTCCATGATCGGCAAGTTTATCGACCAGATGATTCCCGAGGACTCCCTGCCCCAGACCCTCACCTCCTATTCCCCCTGCTTCCGGAAGGAGAAGGGCTCCCACGGCATTGAGGAGCGGGGCGTCTACCGCATCCACCAGTTTGAAAAGCAGGAGATGATTGTGGTTTGCAGGCCCGAAGACTCCATGGACTGGTACGAAAAGATGTGGCGCTACTCGGTGGAACTCTTCCGTTCTCTGGATATCCCCGTACGGCAGCTGGAGTGCTGCTCCGGCGACTTGGCCGATTTAAAGGTGAAGTCCTGCGATATCGAGGCCTGGTCCCCCCGCCAGCAGAAGTACTTTGAGGTTTGCTCCTGTTCCAACCTGGGCGACGCCCAGGCCCGCCGTCTAAAAATGCGGGTGAAGGGCGAGAAGGGCACTTACCTGCCCCACACCTTAAATAACACGGTGGTGGCTCCCCCCCGAATGCTCATCGCCTTCCTGGAGAATAACCTCCGGGCCGACGGCACCGTGGCCATTCCCAAGGTGCTCCAGCCCTACATGGGCGGCCTGGAGGTCATGGTACCCAAGAAATGAGCACCGCGCAGAGCGGCAGAAAAAGCGAGCTGTCCTGGCTCAATCTGATGTTCTGCGCCATGGTGCTGTGGTCCCACTCCAGCTCTTACGCCCTCACCCATCTGGACCACAGCTCCTGGGCCTATGCCTTGGTTTTTTCCCTCCAGCGGGTGTGCTTCATCTCGGTCTATGGCTTCTCCTTTCTCAGCGGGCTGAAGCTCACCCTCTCCAAGAAGAGACCTCCCCTCCTTACCTTCTGGAAAAGGCGGGCCAATACCATCCTCCTGCCCTACTGTCTGGCGGTGGCGGTCTACTACTACTGGTTTTGTAAGGTCATAGGCTGGCTCACTCCCTCTCTGGCCGGGTACCTGGGCTTCCTGATCCGGGGGGACTTGAGCGCCCAATTCTACTTCGTGGTGGTGCTGGTACAATTCATTCTGCTGACCCCTCTCATGCAGAGGCTGGCGGAATATTCCCCCGCTCTCCTCCTCCCTGCCGCCGTCCTGATCAATCTGCTGAGCAACATGTACTTCAACGACATCCTCAATGTCTTTGTGCCCGGGGCCTGGTTTCCATACAGCGACCGCATCTTCTCCAGTTACCTCGTCTACTACCTGGCTGGCTGCTGTGCAGGCCGGCGATATGAAGACTTTTTGGCTATGTTGGAGAAGAACAGGGGGATAATTGCAGGTGGAACGCTGTGCGTCATTCTCTCTGACCTGGTGTTCTGTTGGTTTGGTTACGCCCGCCAGCGACCCATCCCCTTTGCGGTGCCCGTGGCCATGCTCCACTACCTCAGCGCCACCCTGCTCTGCTTCCTCGTTGCCCTCCGCCTGCCCAAGCGGATGCCCAGATGGCTGGCGGAGGTGGATAGAACCTCGTTCCTGATCTACCTCTATCACGTCCTGGCCCTACTGGTCATAGACAAGGTGCTGGATCACTTTGGCATCTACAAGGTGAGCGTCCATTTCCTGTTCCGGGCCTCCTTCGTCTATCTCGCCACCCCCCTGGCCGGAATCATCTGGCAGCACCTGTGGGCGGCCGTGAAAGAGAAGTTCGTCCGTCCCAAAGCTGTATAAAGGAGGCTTTTGCCTGATGGCCCAACCCCAACGGCGGGCGGAGCTGTCCGCCCTCAATGTGCTCTTTTGCCTGATGGTGGCCTTTTACCACATTGCATCCGCCACCTTGGCCAGTCTGGACCACCTCAGCTGGCAGTTTGCTGCCGTCCTGACATTCCAGCGTTTGGCCTGTGTCTCACTGCCCGGCTTTTTCTTCCTCAGTGGGCTGAAGCTTGCCCTCCCCGCTCCGGGGCGGGGGCGGACCCTCCCCCAGTACTATCTGAGTCGAGCCAAGCGGCTGCTGGCGCCCTACCTGCTGGCGGCGGCGGTCCACTACTTGGTTTTTGTCCGGCTGGGGTGGTATCTCTTCTCCCTGGAGGACTTTGCCCGACAGACTGCCCGGGGAAGCCTCTCAGCGCAGTTCTACTTCATTGTTGTGCTGGTCCAGTTCACCATTCTGGCCCCGGCATTCCAAGGGCTGACCAAGCGATTTTCCGCTGTCATTCTGCTCCCGCCCGCCCTGGTGATCACCCAGTACAGCGGAACGTTTTTTGGCAGCCTGGCGCAGATGTTCCCAAACACACCGCTGCGCTACTATGCGGGTTCAATCTTCACCAATTTCCTCTTCTACTACCTGGCCGGCTGCTGTGCTGGAGCCAATTACAGGGAGTTCCGGGCACTGCTGGAGAAAAACCGGCCGCTCATCGTCGCCATGGCGATTCTCTTCACCGCGGCGGACCAAATCGGGAGTGTCCTTCACTACTCGGGACGGATTGCCCTCCCCTATCTGGATTCCCTCCACCTGCTGTATTACATCAGCGGCATTCTGATTCTGTGCAGCCTGCCTGCCAGACAGTGGTCCGGGGGCTTTGCCCGGCTGCTGGGCGCGGTGGACCGGGCCAGCTATTTGATATACCTCTACCACTGTCTGGTAATCGCCCTGTTCAACCTCTATGTCCCCAGCTGGGGCGTCACTGGAGTGGGTGCCCAATTCCTGCTGCGGGCGGCAACAACCTATGTCGTTACCATAGGCGGATGTGTCCTCTGGCAGGGCCTGTGGTCCATGGGAAAAAGGAAATTTTCAAAAGAAAGTGAGAAAACGCTATGAAGAAATTCCTCAATGAGTTTAAGGACTTCGCCATGAGGGGTAATGTGATAGACCTGGCGGTTGGTGTGATTATCGGCGGGGCGTTCAGCGCCATTACAACTTCTCTTATCAATGACATCATTATGCCGATTCTGGGCATTTTCACCAGCAGCATTTCCTTTGCAGACCTAGCCTTCTCTGTCAACGGGGCGGTCATCACCTATGGAAACTTTATTCAAGCGGTAGTCAATTTCCTGATTATGGCGCTGGTGGTGTTCTGCATGATCAAGGCCATGAATAGACTCCACCGCACAAAGGAAGCGCCGCCTGCCCAGCCGCCCGCCCCTCCAGAGCCCACACCCGAGGAGAAGCTGCTCACGGAGATCCGCGACCTTTTAAAGGAGAAGGACTAAATGCCAGAAGAAAAACGCGCGCCCCAGGAGCGAAGAGAACCGGGCTATGTCCCCGCCTCCCCTGTCAAACGGACGCTGGCGTGGATTGGTCTGGTCTATATGCTGATCCTGTTGGCGCTGACCACCTATGCCTACTTCACCGGCACCGGGCTGAGCAACCTGGGCCCTCTGCTCACCGTGCCTGGCCTGATCGGCCTGGGGGCGGTGTCGCTGGTGTCTTGGAAATCCACTGGAAAGCCGGCCAGAGTGCCTGCCATCGCCTTGGCGATGCTGTGCTGGCTGCTGGCCCTGGCCACCCTGCCCATCGGTATGGCCGGTCTGATGTCCAACTTCGGGGGGTAGTCTATGGAGCACATCACAGATATTCTCCGCCAGGGCCTTGAGGAATATGGCCTGACGGACAAAATTGACCCCTGGGCCATCCAGAATCTGGACTGCTACTGCCAGATGCTCCTGGAGAAAAATCAGGTCATGAATCTCACCGCCATCCGGGAGGCGGAAGGGGTGGCTCGGCTGCATATGCTGGACTGCGCCGCCCTGCTCCGTTACTGCGATTTTCGGGAAAAGACCCTCGTTGACGTGGGCACCGGGGCGGGCTTTCCGGGGATGGTGCTGAAAATGCTGGCTCCCTCTCTGCATGTGACCCTCCTGGATTCGCTGAACAAGCGGCTGGACTGGCTGCTGGAGTGCTGCGAATTTCTGAGCCTCCAGAACATTCGTACCCTCCACGGCCGGGCGGAGGAGTACGGACTAAAGAGGGGCGAGCGGGAAAACTTCGACTTCGCCACCGCTCGGGCGGTGGCCGACCTGCGCGTTTTATGTGAACTGTGCCTCCCCTTTGTCAAGGTGGGGGGAAAATTCCTCGCCATGAAATCTGTGGGCTGCAGCCAGGAACTGGCCGACGCTGAACATGCCACGAAACTGTTGGGGGGCCGGGTTGCCCAAGTAGAAGATTATCGCGTCCCCGGTACGCAGGTCACCCACCGACTGATTGTCATAGAAAAGCAGACGCCAACGCCTGGCGGTTATCCTCGTCGATGGGCTAAAATACAGAAAGAACCCCTTTGAGGGGGGACAATGACGAAACAGACCAAATATTTGTAAATTTTTTCTAAAACAATGTAGAAAAAAGGTTGACGGATGGCAGATTTATGATACACTAAAATTGTGATTTAGGAGGTTGTTTCCATGGGCACCGTAGTTGCGATCACATCTGGCAAGGGCGGCACCGGAAAAACCTCCATTACAGGAGGGGTAGCCGCCTCACTGGCCCTCATGGGCCGGAATGTACTGTGTATTGACATGGATATCGGGCTGCGGAATTTGGATATCGCACTTGGACTCAACGACCGGGCGCTGATGGACTTTTCTGATGTGGCGTTGGGGCGTTGCCCCCTGGCCAGAGCGGCGGTGGAACACCCCGACATAAAGGGGCTCTCCCTGCTCACCGCCCCTATGGCCCTCCCCGCCAGCCTGACTCCAGAAAAGGCGCGCGCCCTGCTGGACACCGCCCGGACCATGTACGACTATATTTTGATTGATTCCCCAGCCGGCCTGGGGCCTGGTTTCCGCCTGGCTGTCTGTGGAGCGGACCGGGCCCTCGTGATCTCCACCAACGACGCCTCCGCCCTGCGGGACGCCCAGCGGACGGTGGCGGAATTGGATCACCTGCGGCAGGTCCACCTAGTCATGAACCGTATCCAGACCAAGCTATTGCGCCGGCTGCGCACTACCATTGACGACGCCATGAACGCAGCTGGACTGCCCCTGATCGGGGTGGTGCCGGAAGACCCCCAGGTCATTCTGTGCGCCAACCTGGGCCAGCCCCTCACTACCCGGGGCAAAAAAGGCGCCGCTTTGGCCTGCTGGAACATAGCCCTCCGGGTGGAGGGCCAGCGGGTGCCTATCATGCGGATTCGCTAAGCCCCACCAAACATGTCAAGGAGGTTTTGATGCCATGAATATTGCCATTATGAGCCATACCAAGAAGCAGGACCTTATGGTACAGTTCTGCACCGCCTACTGCGGAGTTCTGTCCAAGCATTCCGTCTGCGGCACCAACGCCACCGGGCGGATGGTAGCTGAGGCCACCGGCCTGCCTGTCAATCTGTTTCTGTCCCACGAGCACGGCGGCATTGAACAGATTGGACAGCGCATTATTTACAATGAGATCGACTTGGTGCTCTTTTTCAACTCTCCCCAAGACAACGAGATGGATAAGGATGTACTGTATATCACCCGCCTGTGCGACCAGCATTCTGTCCCTGTCGCCACCAACGTCGCCACCGCTGAACTGCTGATTCACGGACTGGCCCGGGGCGATCTGGACTGGCGAGAGGGTATGAACCCCAAACGGGTGCCCTTTGCCCTGTAAGAGGCGGTGTTGATAAAGAGGGTGTGCGCTCCCGTCCCGATCTCGTGGATGGGAGTGCCTGCTTTTCCGTCACCCGCAGGGCGGAAGGCCCCTTTTCCAAAGGGGCCCGGATAGACCAGAAGAGAACAACCACCAATTGTGTGTAATTGAAAAAGAAAGGATTTAGACTTATGGCTAAGGTACAACCGCGCACCCTCTCCGGCTTTATGGAGCTGCTCCCCGCCCGGCAGATTCAGTTTGACCGCATGGCGGCCATCATCCGGGAGTCCTTCTCCCTCTACGCCTACACCCCCCTGGACACCCCCCTCATCGAAGCCAGCGAGATTCTGCTGGCCAAGGGCGGCGGCGAGACCGAGAAGCAAATCTACCGCTTTACCAAGGGGGACAGCGACCTGTCCCTGCGCTTTGACCTCACTGTCCCCCTGGCCAAGTATGTGGCCCTGAACTATGCCAAGCTGGCCTTCCCCTTCCGCCGGTTCCAGATCGGCAAGGTCTACCGTGGCGAGCGGGCCCAGCGGGGCCGGTTCCGGGAGTTCTATCAGGCGGATATCGACGTCATCGGTGACGGCCAGTTGGATATCTCCAACGACGCGGAGATCCCCGCCATCATCTACCGCACCTTCACCGCCCTGGGGCTGAAGCGGTTCCAGATTCGGGTGAACAACCGGAAGATTCTCAACGGCTTCTATGCCATGCTGGGCCTCACCTCCCAGGCCGGGGCCATTATGCGCACGGTGGACAAGCTGGAGAAAATCGGGGAAAAGAGCGTCCGGGACATGCTCACCGGCCCCGACATCGGCCTGACTGACGAGCAGGCGGTGGAAATCCTCAAGTTTATCGCCATCAAGGGCTGTAATGCCGACGTCCTTGCCGCTCTGGAGGGCTACCGAGGCCGGGACGCCAAGTTTGACGAGGGCCTGGACGAGCTGGGGGCCGTGGCCAAAAATCTGGCCGCCTTCGGCGTGCCCGAAACCCACTTCGTGCTGGACCTGACCATCGCCCGGGGGCTGGACTACTACACCGGCACCGTCTACGAGACCACTATGCTGGACCACCCGGAGATCGGCTCCATCTGCTCCGGCGGGCGGTATGATAACTTGGCGGAATATTACACCGATAAACAACTCCCCGGCGTGGGAATTTCCATCGGTCTGACCCGGCTGTTCTTCGTGCTGGAGGACCAGGGCTATCTCAACGACAAATTGAACACCGCCCCCGCCGACGTGCTGATTCTCCCCATGACCGACGACATGGGCCCGGCCATCACCCTGTCCACCCAACTGCGCTCCTCCGGGGTGCGCACCCAGATTTACGGCGAACAGAAGAAGTTCAAGCAGAAGATGAACTACGCCGACAAGCTGGGGGTGCCCTATGTGATTTTCCTGGGGGACGACGAGATCAAGCAGGACAAGGTTTCGTTGAAGGATATGCGCTCCGGCGAGCAGGAGCTGATTCCCACCGGCGATGCCGTGGGCAGAATCGTCGCCGCCATGGGCGCAAGCGACGCCGCCACGCCCATCCTGGACAAGGGGGAGTGAGCTCGGCCGCTGTGGGGCGGGACGACCCTCGGCCCGCCGTCCTAGCGGGGCTGCCGCCCCTCCGACCCGGACAGGCTGGAGAAAACACTGGAATTTTTATGCAAATAGTAATATACAAAAGCAATCATACAAATAGGAGTTGATCTTATGGGTGAGACAAGCACCTTTTACCGCACCCACACCTGCGGCGAACTGCGCATGGAGCAGGTCGGGGAAACCGTAACCCTGTCCGGCTGGATGGAGAACCTGCGGGAGGTGGGTCAGAATCTGGCCTTTCTGGTCCTCCGAGACTTCTACGGCACCACTCAGATCGTGCTGGAGACCGAGGAGACCGTCCAGGCCGCCAAGGAGCTGAACAAGGAGACGGTCATCTCCGTCACCGGCGCCGTCCGGGAGCGGGACAGCAAGAACCCCAAGCTGCCCACCGGCGACATCGAGGTGGTGCCCGCCAAGATTGAGGTGCTGGGCCGCTGCCGGCACAACGAGCTGCCCTTCCCCGTCACCCGCAGCCGGGAAGCGGACGAGTCCGCCCGGCTGAAGTACCGCTATCTGGACCTGCGCAACCCGGAGGTGAAGGACAACATCGTCCTGCGCTGTCAGGTGGTGTCCGCCCTGCGGGCCGCCATGACAGACCACGGCTTTTTAGAGATCACCACCCCCATCCTCACTGCATCCTCCCCCGAGGGGGCCCGGGACTACCTGGTGCCCTCCCGGAAGCACCCCGGCAAGTTCTACGCCCTGCCCCAGGCCCC
>CAPGBJ010000085.1 GCA_948616425.1 uncultured Oscillospiraceae bacterium | reverse complement strand
TCGCTATAACCCGTAGGCGCTGTTTGAAAAATGGAACTATGTCCAACGGCGAGAAATTTTTTCGCCAGACGAAGCCAATTTGACGCAGGAATACTGGATGTATTTCAAGGAAAATTGGCAATGCATGGCGGAAAAAGAGCCGGCGTTGGGGCATGTTACCATGTTTCAAACAAGCCCTAGTCTGTAGGGACACGGCTCGCCATGTCCCCACTGCAACTATTACCGGTGTTATCAATGCTGTCACGACAAGCCGTGACCCTGCCAGATGAGAAACATCTGTCCGTTTTTTAACAGAAGGAAGTGACTATATGAAACCTTTAGTTGCCATTGTGGGCCGGCCCAACGTGGGCAAGTCCATGCTGTTCAACAAACTGTGCGGCCAGCGGCTGTCTATTGTGGAGGACACCCCCGGTGTCACCCGGGACAGGCTGTACGCCCAGTGCGAGTGGCGCAGCCGCACCTTTGACATTGTAGACACCGGCGGCATTGAGCCGGGCACCGACGACCAGATTTTGTCCTTCATGCGGGAACAGGCGGAGATTGCCATTGGCACCGCCACAGTGATCGTTTTTGTCTGCGACATCAAAACGGGCATGACCGCCTCCGACCAGGAGGTGGCCAACATGTTGCTGCGCTCGGGCAAGCCGGTGGTGCTGGCGGTGAACAAGGCTGACCAGACCGGCCGGGAAAATCCGGACATCTACGAGTTCTACAACCTGGGGCTGGGCGACCCCATCGCCGTCTCCGCCGTCCACGGCCACGGCACCGGCGACCTGCTGGACGCCTGCTTCGAGTACTTCCCCCCCCAGGACGAGGAGGAGGAAGAGGACGATGTGGTCAAAGTGGCCGTCATCGGCAAGCCCAATGTGGGCAAGTCCTCCCTGGTCAACCGTATCCTGGGGGAGGAGCGGGTGATCGTCTCCAACGTGGCGGGCACCACCCGGGACGCGGTGGACAGCTACTTTGAGAATGCCAAGGGCAAATTCCTGTTCATCGACACCGCCGGGATGCGCAAGAAGTCCAAGGTGGACGACCGGATTGAAAAGTTCTCCGTCCTCCGGGCCACCATGGCTATCGAGCGCAGCGACGTGTGCCTCATCATGATCGACGCCCAGGAGGGAGTCACGGAACAGGACACCAAGGTGGCCGGTCTGGCCCACGAGGCGGGCAAGGCCTGCATCATCGTGGTCAACAAGTGGGACGCCATCGAGAAGGACGGCAAGACCATGGACAGGATGCGTCAGGACGTGATGCGGGACCTGAGCTATATGACCTACGCCCCTATCGTGTTCATCTCCGCCCTGACGGGCCAGCGGGTGGACCGGCTGTTTGAGCTCATCAACTATGTAAACAACCAGGCGGCCATGCGCATCACCACCGGCATGTTAAATTCCCTGCTGGCCGACGCCACCGCCCGGGTCCAGCCCCCCACCGACAAGGGCCGGCGGCTGAAGGTCTACTATATGACCCAGGTGGGGGTGAAGCCCCCCCACTTCGTCTGTTTCTGCAATGACGCGCGGCTGTTCCACTTCTCCTACCAGCGGTATCTCGAGAACCAGATTCGCTCCACCTTCGGCCTGGAGGGCACCCCGGTCCGCCTCACCGTCCGGGAGCGGAGCGAGAAGGAGGGGTAGTGCTGTGGATGACCATGTACCCAAGGTCCTTGAATTTATGGGCTTTGTCATGACGGCAATCATTGCAGTTTGTGCTATTATTTCCGCTGCTTCAGCCTACTTTTTGGGTTGCTTTAACGGAGCGGTCATTGTATCCAAGTATATTCTCCGGGACGACATCCGCACCCACGGCAGCGGCAACGCGGGACTGACCAACTTCTACCGAACCTTTGGCGGACCATTGACCTTTGGTGTAATTCTTTGTGACGTTCTGAAAGCTATCCTTGCCATTTTGCTGGCTGTATGGGTATTCGGCGGAAGTAAAAGCGAATTTGCCGTCTTTGCCAAATACTGGGCGGGCCTGTGGTGTCTGCTGGGCCACATGTTCCCCTGCATGTTCCACTTCAAGGGGGGCAAGGGCATCCTCTCTGGCGGGACCATCGCCATTATGATAGACTGGCGCATTGCCCTGGTGGTCTGGGGCGGGTTTCTGGTGCTGGCGGTGGTGACCCGGTATGTCTCCCTGGGCTCCTGCTGGGCGGGGGCGTCTTTCCCCTTCGCCACCTGGTTTGTCTATCAGGACACCTTGTTGTTGGTCCTGTCCATCGTCATCGGCGGGCTGATCCTCTACATGCACCGGGGAAATATCCACCGGCTGTTGACCGGGACGGAGAATAAATTTTCACTGCACAAGAAGGTGTAGGGACGCTTCACGAAGCGTCCGCCTCCTCGTTTCCGCATTTAAAAAACGGACGCATCGTGATGCGTCCCTACAATATCACGACAATGATTTTGGGAGGAAAACGGTATGAAAATCACAGTCCTTGGTAGCGGCGCCTGGGGGACGGCCCTGGCGCTCCTGCTGCTGGAAAACGGCAACGACGTGACCCTGTGGTCTTACACTGAGGAAGAGTCGGCCGTCCTCCGGGAGACCCGGGAGAACCCCATGCTGAAGGGGGTCCCCCTGCCCGAGGGGTTGAAGTTCACCACCGACATGGCCGCCGTTAAGGGCTGCGGGCTGGTGGTGGTGGCCACCCCCTCCTTCGCCGTGCGGTCCACCGCAAGGCAGCTCAGGGATCTGGCCGACCCGGGCACCATCCTGGTGTCGGTCTCCAAGGGCATTGAGAAAGACTCCTCCCTGCGGCTGAGTCAGGTCATCGAGGAGGAGGTCCAGGGCAAGTGCCCGGTGGTGGTGCTGTCCGGTCCCTCCCACGCTGAGGAGGTGGGCCGGAGGATTCCCACCGGGGTGGTGGTGGCCTCAGAGGACCTGGCCATCGCGGAGAAGGTCCAGGACCTGTTTATGAACCAGCGTTTCCGGGTGTATACCAGCGACGACAAGGTGGGTACCGAAATCTGCGCCGCCCTCAAGAACATTATCGCCCTGTGCGCCGGTTGCTGCGACGGTATGGGCTATGGCGACAACACCAAGGCCCTGCTCATGACCCGGGGTCTGGCCGAGATGGCCCGCCTGGGTGTGGCCCTGGGGGGCCGGAAGGACAGCTTTACCGGCCTGGCTGGGGTGGGTGACCTGATCGTCACCTGCTGCTCTATGCACTCCCGCAACCGCCGGTGCGGCATCCTCATCGGCCAGGGCAAGCCGGTAGCCGAGGCCGTGAAGGAGATCGGCGCGGTGGTGGAGGGCTACTACGCCGCCAATAACGCCCGTACTCTGGCTCAAAAGGCGGGGGTGGAAATGCCTATCGCCCAGGCCGCCTACGAGGTCCTCTACGAGGGACGGGACGTCCACGCCGTCATTACCGACCTGATGCAGCGGGCCAAACGGTCGGAGATGGACGAGAGCTACCTCTGATTGGCTGTCGCGTCCGCCTTTTCCAGGAAACCTCACATATGAAAACGGACGCTTTGTAAAGCGTCCCTACAAAATGGTGATATGTCTATGGAAAAACTCTACGAACAGGACCCCTTTCTGGTCAAATTCGAGGCAACCGTCGTCTCCTGCGTAAAGGGGAAGAAGGGGTTCGACGTCATCCTGGACCGCACCGCTTTCTACCCCGAGGGGGGCGGCCAGCCCTATGACACCGGGAAACTGGGGGATGTCAAGGTACTGGAGGTCCACAGTCGGGAGGGCGAGATTGTCCACACCTGTAACCACCCCTTGGGGGAGGGGACAGCCGTCACAGGAGTGATTGACTGGGACCGGCGGTTTGACCTGATGCAGCAGCACTCAGGGGAGCATATCGTCTCCGGTCTGGCCCACTACCTGTGGGGCTGCGAGAACGTAGGTTTTCACCTGGGGGCGGAGGTGGTCACCATCGACTTTGACCGCCCCCTCACCGAAAAACAGTTTGCCACACTGGAGGAGACCGCCAACTGGCACCTTTGGCAGATAAATCTGCCGGTAAACATCACTTATCCATCCCCCGAGGCGCTGGAACATATCCACTACCGGAGCAAAAAGGAGCTCACCGGACAGGTGCGGATCGTGGAGTTCCCCGGGGCGGACTGTTGCGCCTGCTGCGGCACCCATGTCACATATCCCGCCCAGGTGGGGCTGGTCAAGCTGCTGTCCATGGAGAAATTCCGGGAGGGCGTGCGCATCGAGCTGGTGTGCGGCGGCCGGGCCTTCCGCTATCTCAGCCGGGCGGCTGAGCAGAACAGTCAGGTGTCCAATTTCCTCTCCGCCAAAGTTTTTGAAACGGCAGGGGCGGTGGCAAAGCTGCTGTCAAAAAACGAGTCCCTCAAGGCCCGCCTCATGGCGCTGGAAGAGGACCGCTTTGCCGCTCTGGCGGAGCAGTACGCCGGGGCCGGTGACGTTCTTCTCTTTGAGGACGGCCTGTCCCCCGACTCTCTGCGCCGACTGTGCGACGCGGTACTTCACACCTGCGGCGGGCGGTGCGCCTGCTTCTCCGGTACGGATGGGTGGGGATACAAATATGCCGTTGGCCAGCTGGGGGGAGATCTGCGGAGCTTTGTCAAGGAGCTGAACAATACCCTCAGCGGTCGGGGCGGCGGCAAGCCCGACTTTGTCCAGGGGGGCGTACAGGCAAAGCGGGGCGAAATTGAGAGGTTCTTCCAATGAGGGGCCGTTTTTTCGCCCTGGAGGGCATCGACGGCAGCGGGAAGTCCACCCAGCTGGAACTGCTGGCGCGGCGTCTGGAGCAGGCGGGGTTCCCCTGTCTGACCACCTGTGAGCCCACAGCCGGCCCCATCGGCAGTCTGCTGCGGCAGGTACTCACCGGGCAAATCCCCTGTGACAGCCGCGTGGTGGCCCCCCTTTTCACAGCGGATCGGCTGGACCACCTGCTCAACGGGGAAAATGGCCTGTGCAGGGCAGTGGAGCGGGGCCTAACTGTGCTGTCCGACCGGTACTACTTCTCCTCCTACGCCTACCAAAGTGTAGATCTGCCCCTGGAGTGGGTCATTGAGGTCAACCGCCCCTGTGCGCAGCTGTTACGGCCCACGGCAACTGTGTTTATCGACGTCAGCCCAGAACTGGCCCTGGCACGTATTGCCCAAAACCGGGAGCGCACCGAGCTATTTGAGACTGAGGACCGGCTCACCCGCACCCGGGAACAGTATTTAAAAGCCTTTGAGCTGGAAAAGGATCGGGAGCAGGTTGTTCTCATCCCCGGAGACCGGGATGTGGAGACCATCGCCAGCGACATCTGGTCCACAATAAGCACCTTTCTGTCACCCGGTGCATAGGATACCACGGACCCAATCCAACAGGAGGTGACTTCCATGGTGACTATGTTAGCCACCGTCGTCCAGGCCTGGGGTACTCAGGTGCTGGTCACCGACAACGCCAACGGTCAAGAGGTACTGGTAAATACCAACAATTCCACCGGCAATTTGGCCGCTGGTGAACAGGTACGGATCGTCTATAACGGTATTATGACCGCCAGCCTTCCGCCCCAGATTTCTGCCCAAAGCATCTGCGTGCTACGGGTGTACTGACAACATGGGACCGCCGCAGGCCTTGTCTGGCCCACGGCGGTCTTCTTATCCTATCTCACCATAAACTGGCTGTCGCACACCCACATAGAGCGATCTGTTGATTAAAAGTGGGTCCAATACTCCTTATAACTCTCCTGAAGCAGCAGAGGAGTATTCAGACCATATGGACATTTAGAAACACATTTGCCGCAGTGGAGACAGTTTTCCACCTTTTTCATCTCACTCTGCCAATACTCGCCCAGCCACTCCTCTTCTGGAGCCCGGCGGAGCATCAGATTGATCCGGGCACACTGGTTGATCTGAATACCCACAGGGCAGGGCATGCAGTAGCCACAGCCTCGGCAGAAATTCCCCGTCAGTTCAGCCCGGTCTGTGTCGATCATGGCCTGATACTCAGGCGTCATGGCCGGGGTATCCCTGACGCAGGCCAAAAACTGATCCAGTTCCCACTCCTGCTGTACCCCCCAGATGGGCACCACGCCCTCCTGCCCTGCCATCCAGATAGCGGCTGCAGTGCCATTTTGGAGCAATCCGCCTGACATACCCTTCATGGCCACAAAGCCCATGCCCTTGGCACGGCACTTGTCCACCAGCTCCCGGTCCTGGGGACCAGAGAGATAGCTATAGGGGAATTGCAACAGGGCATACAGCTCGGAGTCAATGGCCTCGTGGGCCACTGGCAGCCGGTGGTTGGTAATAGCGATGTGGCGGATCTTCCCTTGGGCCTTGGCCTCCACAGCGGCGTCGTAGAGGCCATCCTCCCCGCCGGGGCGGGGGACAAAGGGAGGGTTGTGGAACTGATAGATGTCGATATAATCGGTGCCCAGCTCTCTTAGGCTGGTCTCCAGATGCTCCCTCATCTCCGTCCCGGTCTGGGCATGGGTTTTGGTGGCAATCACAACCTTGTCTCGGATGCCCGCGAAGGCATATCCCAGCTTCTCTTCGCTATCGGAGTAAGCCCGGGCAGTATCGAAATAGTTCATTCCGCCGTCTACCGCTTTCCGCAGCAGATAGGCAGCCTCCTGTTTGCTGATCCGCTGAATGGGCAGACAGCCAAACCCATTTTTCTCAATAGTAATACCAGTGGAACCTAATTGAATGTTTGACATGGGGGTCCTCCTCTCTTTTTGTCTCCCACACAGGACGGGGGATTGCATCTCAGCAAAGGTAACATGTGAAGCGCAAAGCAGTGCGTACCGATCTTATTCGCTTCCTATTTCTCTGTGCAAAATACAATCCCCATCCCCCTTCGGGTAGATCGTTCCGGCCTCAAAGCAGCCCCTTCACTTGGGTCGGCCTCGAAACGCCCAGCCTTTATCTAAGGGGACTTGGCCGCTGTGGCGAGATGGTCTTACATCCCCTTCAACTGCTCTCTCAGCTTTTCCACCAACTTAGTCAGTTGAACGGCCCGGGCCTTCTCCGCCTCCACCACTTGTGCGGGGGCCTTGTTGACAAAGCCGGGGTTATCCAGCTTGGCGTTCAGCTTCTCCAGCTCGGCGGACTGCTTTTTCAGCTCCTTCTCCAGGCGCTGTTTTTCCTTCTCAAGGTCCACCAGCTCAGCCAGAGGCATATAAATCTTGGCGTTGTGGGTCACATCGCAGACCAGGCCGGCGACATCAGCCGGTTCATCCCCCCGCACGTCGATGGAAGAGGCATACATCAGCCGGGACAGATAGCCCGCGCCAGCTGCGAACTCCTCAGAGTGCTTGGTAACTACAGTCACCGCGGCCTTTTTGGAGGGGGGCACATTCAGGGCGGCCCGTCGGGCCCGGATGGCCTTGATGACATCCATCACCCGCTCCATGCCCTCCTCAGCCACCTTATAGTTCATGTCCTCCTGGTACTCAGGCCAACCCTGGACCATGAGGAAGGAGCCCTCCTCCACCCCTTCCTCCCGGGGCAGGGCCTGCCAGATCTCCTCAGTGATAAAGGGCATAAAGGGGTGGAGCAGCTTGAGCATCTGGGTCAGGACATAGCACAGCACCTGCTGGGCCTGGACCTTGGCCCCCTCATCCCCCCCCTGGAGGCGGGCTTTCGTCAGCTCAATATACCAGTCGCAGTAATCATCCCAAACAAAATCGTAGATCTTCTGGGCGGCCACCCCCAACTCATACCGGTCCATATTTTCGGTGACCTCAGCGATGCAGCGGTTCAGCTTGGACAAGATCCACTTGTCCTCCCGGGTGGTCTTTTGGGGCAGAACACACTTGTCGATGGTCAAATTCATCATCAGGAACCGGCTGGCATTCCAGATCTTATTGGCGAAGTTGCGCATGGCCTCGCACCGTTCAGTGTAGAAGCGCATGTCGTTGCCTGGGGAATTGCCGGTCACCAGATTAAAACGCAGGGCGTCGGCGCCGTATCTGTCAGCGATCTCCAGGGGGTCGATGCCGTTGCCCAGAGACTTGGACATCTTCCGCCCCTTGTCATCCCGGACCAGACCGTGGATAAAGACGGTATGGAAGGGAGGGGTCTTCGTGTGCTCGCAAGCCGAGAAGATCATCCGGGCCACCCAGAAGAAAATGATATCATATCCGGTGACCAGCACATCGGTGGGGTAGTAATACTGGAAGTCCTCGGTGTTGTCCGGCCAGCCCAAAGTGGAGAAGGGCCACAGCGCGGAAGAGAACCATGTGTCCAGTACGTCGTCCTCCTGCTCGATATGGGTGCTGCCGCAGTGGGCGCAGCAGGTGGGGTCGGTCTCGGAGACAGTAAACTTACCGCAGTCAGCGCAGGTCCAGGCGGGGATGCGGTGGCCCCACCACAGCTGGCGGGAGATACACCAATCCCGCACGTTCTCCATCCAATTGATATAGGTCTTAGAGAAGCGGTCGGGGACAAATTTGGTCTCCCCCTCCCGGACCACCCGCAGGGCCTCTCGGGCCAGGGGCTCCATCTTCACAAACCACTGTGCAGAGATAAGGGGCTCTACGTCGCTGTGGCAGCGGGAACAAGTTCCCACATTGTGCTGGTGGGCCTCCACCTTCACCAGGTACCCCTGCTCCTCCAGGTCGGCCACAATGGCCTTTCTGGCCTCGTACCGGTCCATACCGGAGTAGCGGCCGTAACCCTCTACCACCCTTCCGTGGTCGTCCAGCACCCGGATCGTCTCCAGATTTTGGCGCAGGCCCACCTCAAAGTCGTTGGGGTCGTGGGCGGGGGTCATCTTCACACAGCCGGTGCCGAAGGACATGTCCACATACTCGTCGGCCACAATGGGCATCTCCCGGCCCACCAGAGGCAGGACGCACTTCTTTCCCACAATATCGGTATACCGCTCATCGGCGGGGTTGACGGCCACGCCGGTGTCCCCCAGCATGGTCTCGGGCCGGGTCGTGGCTACGATGACATACCGGTCCTTCTCCCCCTGGATGGGATAGCGGATGTGCCACAGGCTGCCCGGCTTGTCCTGATACTCCACCTCCACATCGGACAGGGCGGTGACGCAGTGGGGGCACCAGTTGATGATCCGGGAACCCTTATAGATCAGATCCTTCTCATAGAGGCTGACGAACACATGCCGCACCGCCCGGGAGAGACCCTCGTCCATGGTGAAACGGGATCGCTCCCAGTCGCACGAGACACCCATCTTCTTTTGCTGCTCCACAATGCGGGCGCCGTACTTGTTCTTCCAGTCCCATACCCGCTCCAAGAACTTCTCCCGGCCCAAGTCGTAACGACTCAGCCCCTCGTTTTCCCGCAGGTTCTCCTCCACCTTGGCTTGGGTGGCAATGCCGGCGTGGTCACAGCCGGGGAGCCACAGGGCGGCATAGCCCTGCATCCGTTTGAACCGAATCAAAATATCTTGGAGGGTACAGTCCATGGCGTGACCCATGTGGAGCTGTCCAGTGACATTGGGTGGAGGCATGACAATGGTAAAGGGCTTCTTCTTGGGGTCGCGACGGCCCTTGAAGCATCCTTTCTCCTCCCAGGTCTGATAAATGCGACTCTCTACCTCCTGGGGTTCGTAAACCTTGGGCAACTCTTTTTTCATAACAACTCTCCTTCTATTTTACATACTGTATTTTTAATCCTGTTTTCCTCTGGATCAGTTCCCGGAATTGGTCTATGTCCCCCCAGGAAAAACCTTTTTTGTCATAGATCTGACCATGATTTTTCCCCAATAAGAGGGCAAAGTAGTCCTGAGCCTCCACAATCGCTTTAATAGACCCATAGGGCCACCACTGTTCTCCGGCCTGGGTCCGCTGGACGTAACTACTATCTTGAAAGGTAGCGTTGACCACCCGACTATTCAGGGGTGTCTGCCGCAGGCTCATCATACCATTGAACCGGTCCTCCCACAGAACACACCCCAGCATAAACAGGCCAAGCAGCAAGTTGAGGATCCACCTGCCATCTCCCACCCGGAGCAGCAGCCGCGCCAGCAGCAGTTCTACCACAAATACGCCGCAGGCAAACAGGCGTACCGCAGTGCTGCTTCCCCAGCGCAGCGTCTTACGGGTTGCTCTGGCCAAAACAGTCATGGATTTCAAGTCCAGTGTAGTCTGAATCACTACCATTTTCTCACCTCTTTAGAAGTCATTGACCGATCTCACCGGTCCTCTGACCATCTCCATCAGAAAAGCGGCAAAACACGCCTCTGCGCTGTCCCGCCGAATCGGAAGCTCCACAGCACTCCCTCCCATCAAAAACGCCCTGGGTCCATCTGGACTCAGGGCGATTATACAACCGCGGTACCACCTGAATTTCCCCAAACTGGGGACGCTCTCTTCTTCTGTAACGGGAAGTCCCGCCGCTCCCTACTACAGTTCAGGGGCAGGGCACGAAAGCCACCTTCTCCGGGCCAGGCCAGGAACTTGCACCGTCCGTCCCCTCTCTGAAGACCTGTAAGCCTAGGTACTCCTCTTTCGTATCGCCTTTGACTGGTCAATTATATGCAATATTATAGATATTGTCAAGGCATTGTTTCTCCAGTCTCTTTTAAGAAAATAGGACACATTAAGAATTTACACAACCATTTATTTCAAAAGGCCTCTGGCGTAAGCCAGAGGCCCAAATATTCGCTATGAACAGATTAGCCCAGTGTCACCAACAGGTCGTCAGTGTTGACGGCAGTGCCCACAGTGGCAGCCACCGACTTGACAGTTCCATCTACAGGAGCGGAGACCTCAATTTCCATCTTCATGGCCTCCAGCACCACCAGCACATCACCGGCCTTCACCGCCTGACCAGGCTTGCACTCCACCTTAAAAATGTTGCCAGGCATGGGGCTCTTCACTGCGGTCTCACCAGCTGCGGGGGCAGCCGCAGGGGCCGGGGCCGGCGCAGGCGCTGCCACGGGAGCTGGCGCCGCGACAGGGGCGGGAGCCACAGGCGCCGCAGCAACAGGCGCAGCGGCGACAGGAGCTACGGCAGCGGGGGCCTGGCCGTCAGCAACGGCAACAGACACCTGATAGGCCTGGCCATTCACCGTGATAGTATAGTTGCCGGGGCAGTTATCCCGGGCCCCCATCACCAAATGAGGAGGCTGGTAGCTGGCCGCGAAGGGCTGGATAGGCCGGGCGCTGACCCCATTCGAGACAGAGCCGGGCACATTGGCGTAGTACACGTGGCCCTGCCATGCGGGCACGGGAGGCAGATCGGCCTCCTTAGCGGCAGCGGGCGCGGCAGCCTTCTTAGGCTCTTCCTTCTTGGGGAAGCCAGCCTCGCGGTCTTTGAAAAACGCCATCGCCACCTGGGGGAAAGCGATATAGCTCAGCACATCCTCGTCACTCTTGGCAGTGGCGCCCAACTCGGCCTTGGTCTTCTCAAAAGCGGGCTCCAGGGAGTCGGCAAAGCGGCCCTCTACCACAGGGGTCCCGCCCAGAATCTTCTTCTGGATATCGGGGTCAATCGGGGCGGGAGTACGGCCGTACTCGCCGCGGCAGTAGGCCTTGATCTCCTTGCCCACCACCTTGTATCGCTCGCCGGCCAGCACGTTCTGCACGGCCTGAGAGCCCACCATCTGGCTGGTAGGAGTAACCAGAGGAGGATAGCCCATGTCGGCACGGACCTTGGGGGTCTCGGCCAGCGCCTGGTCCAGCTTGTCGATGGCGTTCATCATCTTCAGCTGAGAGATCAGGTTGGACAGCATTCCGCCAGGAATCTGGTAGTTGAGGCACTGCGTGTCGGTGGCCATAGAGATGGGGTCCAGAGTGCCGTCCTTGATGAAATCGGCCCGAACGCCCTTGAAGAAGTCGGCCATCTTGATCAATACCTTGTCATCCAGGTCCACCTGATAGCCCAGGGAGCGCAGCGCATAGGCCAGGGTCTCGGTGGCAGGCTGGGCCGTGCCGCCGGACATGGGGGAGATGGCGGTGTCAATCACATCGGCCCCCGCCTCTACTCCCTTCAGGCAGGTCATGAAGGCCAGGCCGGTGGTGCAGTGGGTATGGATAACCACAGGTAATTCGGGCACAGCGTCCTTGATGGCGGACACCAGGTCATAGGACTCCTTGGGGCCCATAATGCCAGCCATATCCTTGATACAAATGGACTTCACGCCCATTTTCTGCAGGTCCTTCACCATCTGGACGTTCTTTTCCAGGGTGTGGACAGGGCTGGTGGTAAAGCAGATCGTACCAGAGGCGTGGCCGCCTTGCTTGACAGTCTCGTCAATGGCCACCTCCAGGTTCCGAACATCATTGAGGGCATCGAAAATACGGATGATGTCGATACCGTTTTTAATGGAGTGCTCTACAAACTTGCGGACCACATCATCTGGGTAATGCTTATAGCCCAGGATGTTCTGGCCGCGCAGCAGCATCTGCAGCTTGGTGTTGGGCATCTTGGCGCGGATCTTCCGCAGCCGGTCCCAGGGGTCCTCCTGCAGGTAGCGCAGGCAGACGTCAAAGGTGGCCCCGCCCCACACCTCGGCGGAGTAGTAGCCGGCCTTGTCCATATCCTCCAGAATGGGTTCAAACTTGCTGTAGGGCAGACGGGTGGCAATCAGGGACTGATTGGCGTCGCGCAGGACAGTTTCGGTAAAGCCTACTTTTCTCGTTTTACTCAATGTTTTTCAACCTCCATATTGCTCCCCAGAGCAAATTTTCTATCGAGCGTAGCTTGCCCCTCGGGGCGGACGGTTTAGTCGCTTGCCCTATATTTTAGTATAATCTTCAAAAGAAAGCAAGCCCCTCGGAGGAATATTCCAGCCTTTTTTCCGGGTTTTTTTTGTACAAAAATTACCATGCTCTCCGCTGCCACGTTCTGGAAAATATCCCTCTGCCCAAACCGCCAGGGACTTTGCCGGAATTGAAAAATCCCGCGGCATGCGGCGTGCCGAAAACAGGGCCGCCGCAGCCCTGTCAGGCGCCTGGCTCATCGAAGAGGGACAACTGCTCCGGCATAGGAGCGGCCAGCGTAGGGGCCTCCAGGGCGACCATGCGGCGCAGCAGACCATCCTCACTGACCCGCAGGCCGGCCATCATTCGCCCAGAGCAGGTGAGGAAGTATTGCGCCCGCTTGAGCACCACCCCCAGCCGCTTCAGCCCTTCAAAGTTCAGCGGTCCCACCCGGCGGGCGGTGAGAATCCGTTTTGCAGACCGCACCCCAAGGCCGGGGACCCGAAGCAGCGCCTCATAGTCCGCCCGGTTGACCTCCACCGGGAAAAACTCCAGGTGGCGCAGGGCCCAACAGCATTTTGGGTCCATCCGGGGGTCCAGATCAGGCTGGTTGGCGTCCAATATCTCTTCCGCCCGGAAGTGGTAGTACCGCAGCAGCCAGTCCGCCTGATACAGCCTGTGTTCCCGAAGCAAAGGGGGTTGAAAGCCTTCCGCCACCGGCAGCAGCGGACTGGTCGACACCGGCATATAGGCCGAGTAGAACACCCGCTTGAGGTGGTAACGGTCGTAGAGGGCCTGGGTGAGGGTGAGAATATGCCGGTCGCTCTCCGGGGTGGCCCCCACAATCATCTGGGTGGACTGACCTGCCGGGGCAAACCGGGGGGCATGGCGGTACACCATCATCTCCTGTTTAGAGGCGGAAATACCGTCGCGAATCTGTCCCATCGGGGTCAGGATGGCCTCTTTCTTCTTGTCTGGGGCCAGCAGCGCCAAACTGGGAGAGCTGGGCAATTCAATGTTCACAGACAGCCGGTCGGCCAACAGTCCAAGCCTCCGGGTGAGCAGCGGATCTGCCCCAGGGATCGCCTTAGCGTGGATGTAGCCGCCAAACCGATAAGTTTCCCGGAGAATCCGCAAAGTCGTTATCATCAGCTCCGTGGTGTAGTCCGGATTCTGAATTACCGCCGAGGAGAGAAACAGGCCCTCAATATAGTTGCGGCGGTAGAACCCCATCATCAGCTCGCACAACTCCTCTGGCGTAAAGGCCGCCCGGGGCACGTCGTTGGACTTTCGGTTGACGCAGTACTGGCAGTCGTAGACGCAGAAGTTGGTCTGAAGCACCTTTAGAAGGGAGATACACCGACCGTCGGCGGAGAAGGAGTGGCAACAGCCCGCCAGAGAGGTGCTGCCGATGGTCCCTGGCCGGCCGGCCCGATCCAGGCCGCTGGAGGTACAGGCCGCATCGTACTTGGCGGCGTCAGCCAGGATCTTCAGTTTATCCAGCAGCTCCATCGTGGACCTCCTATCAAAAAAAGTACAAAATAGAACAATTGTACCATTCATTATAGCGCAAAAAATCCCCCTGTCAAGGGGGATTTTTTCAAGAAAAAGAGGACTTGTCCCAACTGCTACTTCTGTGGTATAGTATTTGGGCAAGAGAGGAGGGGCTTGGCCTCCCAAAGAGGGGGCAGGATGTCAATGTTGGAGGTCCCAGCATGACTGAACCTGCTGTTCATTGTTCGGTCCAGTACTCCCAACATAGTAAACTATAACCGGCCCCTCAGCACAGATAACCGGTATTTCTTCTGATGGCAGACTTTTGCAGAAGCGCCGCATAATCTGTGCTCCTTGGGGCATCCCCTCTTGTGTTGATTATAATAAAGGAGATTTGGTTTGCCAATGGAGAAACGAGAGACATTTTCTTCCCGGCTGGGTTTTGTGCTCATCTCAGCCGGGTGCGCCATCGGTCTGGGCAACGTGTGGCGTTTTCCCTACATCACAGGGAAATATGGTGGGGCGGCCTTTGTGCTGCTCTATCTGCTGTTCCTGGTGATTTTAGGTCTGCCCGTCATGGTGATGGAACTGGCGGTGGGCCGGGCCAGCCAGCGGAGCATCGCCCTGTCCTTTCAGCGCCTGGAGTCTAAGGGCTCTAAATGGCATTGGTACAGCTATATCGGCTTTGCGGGCAACTACCTGCTGATGATGTTCTACACCGTCATTGCCGGCTGGCTGTTGTACTACTTTGTAAAAATGCTCCGGGGAGACTTTATCAACCTGGACACCCAGGGAGTGTCCAACCAGTTTACCGACCTGATGGTCCAGCCCCTTACCATGACCCTGTTCATGGTTGTTGTGGTTTGTATTGGGATGCTAGTGTGTGCCCAGGGCCTGCGCAACGGCGTGGAACGGGTGAACAAGGTAATGATGGTGTGCCTGCTGGCCCTGATGGTGGTGCTGGCGATAAACTCCGTCCTGCTGGAGGGGGCGGAGGAGGGGCTGCGGTTTTATCTTCAGCCCAATTTCCACAACTTGGTCTATGACGGGGAGGGCAACTGGATTCTGGGCGAGGCGGTCTTTGCCGCCATGGGCCAGGCCTTCTTCACGCTCTCCCTGGGCATTGGGGCCATCGCCATCTTTGGCAGCTATATCGGCAAAGAACATCGACTGGCCGGTGAAGCTCTGCGCATCGGCGTGCTGGATACCTGCGTGGCCTTTGTAGCCGGCCTTATCATCTTCCCCGCCTGCTCAGCCTACGGCGTATCCACCGCGGAGGGGCCTCCTCTGGTTTTTATCACCCTGCCCAATATCTTTAATGCTATGCCTATGGGCCAGCTGTGGGGAGGCGCCTTCTTCCTGTTCCTCTCCTTTGCCGCGCTCTCCACGGTGATCGCCGTGTTTGAAAACATCATCTCCTTCACCATGGACCGGTGGGGGTTCTCCCGGATACGGGCGGTAATGATAAATCTGGTGGGGGTACTGACACTGTCTATCCCCTGCATATTGGGCTGTAACCTCTGGTCCGGCTTTACCGTGCTGGGGATGGATATTTCCGGACTGGAGGACTTCCTGGTATCGCAAAATATCTTGCCCCTGGGCTCTCTGCTCTACGTGCTGTTCTGTACCCGCAAAAGCGGCTGGGGCTGGGACCGCTTTTTGGCGGAGGCCAACGAGGGGAAAGGACTTGTATTTCCCAGAGGGGTTCGCATCTACGTCAGCTATATTCTGCCTGTCATTGTTCTATTTATCTTTGTGATGGGATATTGGAACCAGTTTAGACCCAAGTAAAAAACAGCTGCCCCATTTGTCATCTCAGGGCTGTCCAATTGGACAGCCCTGTTTTTTATTGAAAACACCAGTGCTTAGCCAACCTTTTCCACCGTCTTATTGAGGGCGATCCTTGTAATTCTGAACGAAAAGCACGCAAAAATTTTGGCATTTTTCCAACTTGTATGGGAAAATTTTTTGGTGTATTCTATAAATAAATTATTTAATTTAAATAAAAATTTGGTGAGATGCCGCTGACGGAGAATCCCGCTCGGCTTATTGGCGTATTTGACCGGAAGGGTTCCATTGCTAATGGGAAAGACGCAGATTTAACAGTACTGGATGAGGAAAATAACGTGGAGGCCGTCTTCCTGCGGGGGAGGGGTTTTCAGAGCTTATCTGTCTGATACTCCGTCCAGACAGATCGCGCTTCCTTTTCCATCGTGATTGAGAAACTGAATAAAGAGAGGAGGGAGACAGGATGCAATTTGAGCAGGGCGCAAACCCGGCCCGGGTCAAAGCGGCCAATCAGGCAGCCATTTTAAAGACTATTTACCACTGTGGCCCCATCAAACGCTCCGAGGTCGCCCAGCGGCTGGGGCTGACCCTGCCTACTATTACCACCAACATCAATAGTATGATGGCCCGAGGAATTGTTCGGGAGACTGGTTCTGCCCCTGCTGGCGGCCGCTTTGTGGGTCGCCGGGCCCACCCGGTGGATATTGTGCCCGAGTCCCGCCATTTCATCGGAGTGGAGATACAGGGCGCGCGGCGCACGGTCTGCCTGCTGGACTACCGGGGCAGAGCCCTGTATACCCGAGAACACGCAGGAGAAGAGAGGGACTATCGCCGAAATATGGAGCTGGCTCGGGACATGATTCATCGGGCGCTTTCGGTATGTGGCATGGGGCTGGACCAGATCGCCGGAATCGGCGTATGTCTGCCGGGCCTGGTGGACACCCAGCGGGGCATTCTGGAGATACGCCCCAGCTACAGCTGGACTCACAAAGATATCCGGGGGGATATGTCTGATTTAATCGGGTATAGCGGCCCTATCCATGTGGAGAACAACGCCTGTGCCCGGACCTATGGGGCCCAGCTATTCCGGCGGGAAGCTCTGGGAGGGGCACAGACCTTCGCCTACCTCTTTCTCAGCCAGGGGATTGCCTGCCCTCTGGTACTCAATACCGCCATGGACTTTGGCTCGGTCGTAGGCTCCGGCGAGGTGGGTCATATGGTGATGATCCCCGATGGGGAGCCCTGCAGCTGCGGCAACCGGGGCTGTCTGGAGGCATACTCCAGTGACTCCGCTGTCCTGCGCCTCTGTACCCAGGCCCTAGAGCGAGGGGGCGCGCCCGTTCTGCGCCGACTGTGCGGAGAGTCGCCCCCCACCATGGAGCAGGTGGTTGCTGCCCAGGAAGAGGGGGATGCCGATGTGGCCGCGATTGTGGACCGGGCGGTGTATGTCCTGGGGGTGGCAGTGGCCAATATCAATAACTTCACCTGTCCCAGTCTGATGTTGATTGAGGGAAAACTGTTCTGCCGACCATCCAACTGGGACCGTCTGCTGGAGGTAGTGCGTCAGAACCTGTGCGGTGTGATTCGCACCGGCACCCAGTTTATTTTCGTGGAGCCAGATCCCTTCAGCGGGGCAATGGGCGCCGCCGCCATGGCGATCTGTAAGGACTTGGAAACCTATATCGAACTGTGAGGAAACGATGGATATGCTGATTTTTTTTCTGGTCAGCCTGATGGCCAGCACTGTTGGAGCAATCTGCGGCATCGGAGGCGGTGTCATCATCAAGCCGGTATTGGATCTGCTTCATCTGGAGGAGGTTGCTACCATCAGCTTTTTAGCTGGATGCACCGTGTTGTCGATGAGTTGTTACTCGGTGGGCCGCGCTATGCTGGCCAGGGAACGGAGGGTATCTCTGTCCACAGGGACGCCTTTGGCGCTAGGTTCTGCCGCTGGCGGCCTGTTAGGCAGTCAGTTGTTTGCCGCAGTGAAAGCTATGTTCGCCAGTCCCAACGCTGTGGGCGCCGTTCAAGCAGTATGTTTGGCGATTGTTACCGCTGGGACACTGATTTACACGCTGCGGAAGAGTCAGATATCCACCTTGCAGGTGGCGAATCAGGCGGCCTGTCTGCTCATCGGCCTGGCGCTGGGCTGCATGTCCAGCTTCCTGGGCATCGGCGGCGGCCCTATCAACCTGGTAGTACTGCATTTCTTCTTCAGCATGGATACCAAGACTGCCGCAGCCAATAGCCTTTACATCATTCTATTTGGACAGCTGTTCAGCCTGCTCACTACGATTTTTACCCAAACGGTGCCCCCCTTCCGTCTGCTGGTACTGGTATTGATGATAGCGGGGGGAATTGGCGGCGGCATCATTGGACGGACACTGAACAAAAAGCTGGATAACCATCTGGTGGATCGGCTGTTTATTGTCCTGATGGTGGTTATTATTGGAATTAGCATATTTAACAGCATCCGATATTCCATGTTCTGAAGGGAACTGACAAAGGAAAGCTGACGCGGCCAGTCATGCCGCATCAGCCCAGCAAACGACAAACGAAGCGCCGCCCCTCTCTGTACCAGACAGAGAGGGGCGGCGCTTTTATCATGTCAATCGGATAAGACTTCTAAAATAATCGGGAGGCCGCGGCAGCCGATCAATCCATTCTGGATCTCTCCACCCAGTCTCCCGCTGAATCAACCAGTGCTGTCTTCGCTTTTGGTAATGCGTCTGTCTCAGGGCTGAAAATCACCTGTAGGCCTTGAGAAAACATCGCGCCCGCTGTCGCAGCTGCTCCATATAGTACTCCTGGCGGGCCCAGTCGCTCCAATCGCCAGAGATGAGCACCCGCATGGAGAGGGGGTAGAAAAACTCCTGGTAGGTACTCCAGTAGTGGAGCGGGGCCAGTACCCCCAGCTTAATCTGCGTATCCAGAAATTGATAAAACCGGAGACGATGGGGCTCTCGAAAGCGCCGATTGATCTCATCCATAAAATCTGATCGGCGGCTAAGGACCGAGTAGGCGCACAGAATTAACTTTTGAAATTGAGGCTCAGCCAGCGCATCCAGATATTCCGCCATCATCCGCACCGCCCAATCCTCACAGGGAGTATCCTGGGGAATATCCTCCAGCTGAGGCGGCTGTGTGTCCGCCATACAGGCAAAAAGCAGGTCGTCCTTATCCTTAAAGTAATAATAAATAAGGGCGGAGCTCTTTGCCCCTGCCTCTTTTGCGATCATTTTAATGCTGGTGGCGTCAAAGCCAAAGCGGGAGAAACACTCTAGTGCGGCCTGCGTGATAGCCTGCCGCTTTGCGTCAAATTTACTGTTTTCCGGCCGCATGTCGTACCTCCTGTGGAGTCTGTGAGGATATCCCGCGCCTTTGTGTATGGTACATTTTACATCCGTCCACAAAATTTGTCAATGAGCAGTCAATCAGCTCCACTTTTCCCTTTAAAAGGGCCAAAACCAGGTGATAGGAATCACCAGAACCAGAGCCGGAATCAAATCCAACACAGGGGGGTCTTTCAATTTGGCAATGCGCAGAGCGTTGACCAGCTGAATCAATCCTCCGCAGGCAGAAAAATTTCCAATGACAGCGTCCGTCAGGTAGGGCGCGATCAGGGTGGAGAGCAGATAAAATACGGCCAAAATAACACCCAGAGGGACGGAAATCACCGCCAGAGTCCAGCCGCAGGAGGCAGCAAAAAAAAGTGCGGAAAGAAAGTCCATCACGGCCTTGGTGGTGAGGAGCGTGGTATCACCAGAAAATCCCAGTTCCAAGGCGCCAAGAATCCCGGCCGTACTGACGCAGAAGAGCGTAAAGGCCACCAAAATGCCGTGGGTGGCGTCAGATCGTCCACCGCTCTGACATTTTCCAGCCCAGGCCCCTACCTGCTGGTCCAATCTTAGGATATGCCCCAGCAATCCTCCCAACAAAAAAGCGAGAACCGCTGCGGTCATCTGGTGTACCCTGCCCAGCATCTGAACGCCCAGCGCCGCAGAGATGGCAGCAAAATAGATCATGGAGTTTTCCTGAAGTTTGGATGAGATATGTTTGCGGAGCAGGCATCCGACTGCCGTCCCCAGCAGCACTGCAAGCACATTGCAGCCAAGTACCAGATGTGCAGACATGGTACGTCCCCCTAAATTGATGTAAGCTCTCATGTTGATTGGTCTTTTCTTATTCTTATCATATTTTGATTGAAATGTCAAATTTCATTTTTCAATTATTTTCTAAAAAAATTTATTAAATTAAAAATATATTTATAAAAATAAAAAATACTATTGACATTTTTATTGTAAAGTGATAAATTGCAGTTAGTTTGAACGTTCAATCAAATGGCAAGACGTCTCATTTGCGGCCCTCCATCCCTCTTCATCATTTTGGGACGGACACTCCGATCAAAGAGAAAAGGAGAGAATATCACTATGACTAGCGCCGATATGGTAGAACTGCTCAAGGCTTTGGCTCTGCTCAGCGTATTTCTTCTAATTGGTACCTTCCTTCGGGCAAAGGTAAAGATCTTCCAGAATACCTTCCTTCCCGCCTCGGTCATTGGCGGATTTCTGCTGCTGATTCTGGGGCCCTACGTGCTCAACATCCTTAAGCTGCCTGACACCTGGATGTCCGCCTACGCGGCTCTGCCCGGCGTCTTGATCATCCCTATTGTGGCAGCTGGTCCTCTGGGCACCAAATTCACCTCTGGCGGTTCTCTGGCCCGAAATTACCGCATTGGGCAGATGCTGCTGTTGATGTGGGTCCTGACAGCAGTACAACTCGTCATCGGTTTTGGGGTAAATCTGGCCTTCCGCGGCCTGGGTTACGACCTGTATGACGCCTTTGGCTGGGAACTGAATATGGGTTATGTCGGTGGGCACGGCACTGCTGGACTGCTGGCCAGCCTGCTCAAAGACGTGGGAGACCCCAACTGGGAGGTCGCTCAGGGGGTGGCAACCACCATGGCCACCATCGGTCTGGTGGGCGGTATCGTCATTGGCATTGCGCTTATTAATTGGGCGGCCCGCCACAATCAGAGCGCCTGCCTGGATAAGCCGGGCATGATTCCCCAGGAACTGAAAACCGGTTTTGTGAAGGACCCGGCCAAGCAGGCGTCTATGGGCCGAGAGACCACTCTGTCCGCCTCAGTGGATGCCTATGCCTTCCACCTGTCCCTAATCCTCGTGGTATGCGGTATGGCTTATCTCCTCCAGGCTGGCGTAAAAAAGTTGAACAACTCCATCTTATCTGGAATTAGTGTCTGGGCATACGCTATGTTGCTGATGTTCCTGGTCTGGTGGATCATCCAAAAGCTAAAACTTGACTTCTTGGTAGACGTAAAGGTGAAAGGCAAAGTGGCCGGCTCTATGACTGACTACGCCGTTATCGCCGCGGTGTCCAGCCTGAATATTAAGGCCGTCTCCGCCTATCTGGTTCCTATGCTGGCTATGGCTGTGGTGGGCATGGCAGGCACAGTCCTGATCTTAATTCTTTTTGCCCGCAGGATGATCAAAAAAGAGTGGTTTGAGCACATGATTGCCGTATTCGGCCAAGGCACCGGCGTATTCCTCACTGGAGTGCTTCTGCTGCGTGTATGTGACCCGGACAACAAAACTGAGGCATTGAACAACTACAGTATCGCCTATACCTTTGCCGGTGTCCTGACCCAGATGTTGATGCCTATCTATGCCACCATCATTGCAACCTGGGGAACCGCAGCGATGTTTGGTCAGTCGGTGGCTCAGACTCTGGTCTGGGTGGTGTGCTCCCTCCTGCTCTGGTTGCTGGTGGGCAAGAAGCTGAGCGCAAAGGATGAGCTGTAACTGCACAAAGCACGACGTAAGCGCGCATTGGTAAAAAAATCTGCCTGGTGGCATAAATGGGAAGGGGATAGCAGCCATGCCAAAGTACCACATAGAACAGTACCGTGAACTTCTGGACCAGCTGAATAAAACTATTTGGTCCAGCGCAGAGACCAAATTTGACGAGCATCAATCTGTGGCCGCCCAGTTAAAGCTGTTGGAGAAGGCCGGATACCGTGTGCAGCGAGGGGCGGCAGGCATTGACACCGCCTATGTGGCTGAACTGGGCAGCGGAAAACCGGTCATCGGTCTGTTAGCTGAGTATGATGCCCTGGACGGGCTGAGCCAGCAGGCGGATATGCGCCAACACACCCCCCGCCCCGAAACCACCAAAGGCCACGGCTGCGGTCACAATTTACTGGGTACCGGTATCATAGGCGCCTCGCTGGTACTGAGAGATTATTTTCGAGATCAGTCTTTACAGGGCACCGTCCGCGTCTATGGCTGTCCCGGGGAAGAGGGCGGTTCCGGAAAGGTTTTTATGGCCCGTGCCGGGTTGTTTGACGATGTGGACGTAGCTCTCACCTGGCATCCCAGCACCATGAATGCCGTGATGACCGGAAGCATGCTGGCCAACATTCAGGCATATTTTCGTTTCCACGGTGTCAGCGCCCATGCCGGAGCCGCCCCCCATCTGGGCCGAAGCGCCTTGGATGCAGTGGAGTTGATGAACGTAGGCGTCAATTATATGAGAGAACATATGGAGATGACCGACCGGGTCCATTACGCAGTGACCAACACAGGCGGCCAGTCCCCTAATGTGGTACAGTCCTATGCCGAGGTACTCTATTTGATCCGCTCTAAAACCACCGAGAGCGCCAAAACACTCTATGATCGGGTGTGCAGCATCGCCCGGGGCGCGGCTCTGATGACACAGACTGATGTGGAGATTGTGTTTGACAAGGCCTGTTCCCAGGTGGTGCCCAACCACGCTCTGGCTGAACTCACACACCAAAATATGGTCACATTAGGACTTCCCCTTCGTACCGCGGAGGAGCGGGACTATGTGGCACGCTTCAGCGCCACCGTGCCCGCAGCCATTGTGGCCGACGATCCAGGGCAGCTGCCCCCCGATTATTTGCCAGAGATACGGCGCCAGTTGGTGGGAGAACACCCGGACGGGGATTTTATTCTCCCCTTTGCCCCCCAGGAATCTCTGGTCTGCGCCTCTTCTGACATGGGGGATGTGAGCTGCTTTGCCCCACTGGTCCAGCTTCAAACGGCCTGTTTCGCACTGGGGACGCAGCCCCACTCCTGGCAATGGGTGGCACAAGGGGTATCCACCTTTGCCCTGAAGGGAACTCTGTATGCAGGGCAGATTTTGGCAGACACTGCACGGCAGCTGTTAAGCCAGCCGGAGTTGATTCTTCACACCCGGGAAGAGCTAAATCGGCGAACGAGAAATCGTCCCTACAGCTGCCCCATTCCGCCAGAGGTACAGCCTAAGCTGCCGATTAAATCATAACCGCTGCGAGCACCTCCCCAATGGGGCAAAAGAAGCAAAACGGAGGGCCCGGTTCACCATGAACCGGGCCCTCCGTTTATCCAAACTCCATATCATTCCCATGTGCCAAATTTTCAGCCGATCACCCCAAGGCAACCGGTATAAAACTCTGTCCCGTGAATACCATCTGTTCCCGGTAGCCGCAGGACCTGGCCAACTCCCGCGCTTGGGGGAACGCGTAGAGAAGGGCCTGCGCACTGTGGCTATCGCCGGTGATACAGATGGGAATCTTCCGCTCTCTCATAGCCCGCAGCACAGCTGGGGCGGGGTAGGGCGCGGAGCGGTACCCCCGGGACATGGCCCCAGTGTTGATCTCGCATATGACATCTTTCTCAGACAACTGGTCCAGAGCCTCCAGAACAGCGGCAATATACCGAGGGTGACCTGTATCAAAGAGCCTGTCCCCCTCGTTGAATTTGGTAATGAGGTCAAAATGACCCACAATCTGGCAGTTGGTCCGTTCCGGCGCCTCCCCAACCAGCCGGTAGTAGTCCTGGGCAAAGGCATAGAAGTCCCCATGGTAGTGCTGTTCCACACTTTGGAGGAAAGCCGCTTCGGAGTGAT
>CAPGBJ010000084.1 GCA_948616425.1 uncultured Oscillospiraceae bacterium | reverse complement strand
GTAGACAAACCGCTGTGTTGGGGCTTTGTGGGCGGTTGTCAGCAAGGGAAGAGGGCCGAGGTGATTCGTGTATGGATTGCACCACCGTCTGCAAAGAGGTCAACAAACATTTTTCAGACAATTTTTGATGGTTTATAGTTGTTTTTGCTCTGTTCCATTTGCTTTCTGGCACTCTTTGAAACCAGTGTTTCCACGTGTTCCACGGCTGTCTGTGGCTGTTTATGTGGTCAGGAGCTGTACCGAGGGCAAACGGATGCCCCGTGGACGCTGTGTAATATGTTTCGTTTTTACCCACGCTTTTCTCCATTGCAGATTGCATTTTCTTCTCGACTTTGGGGTGGCTTTTCTGTATTGTATTGATTGCAAAAGTCCCACAAAATACAGAAATCAGGAAGAAAAGCAAGTGACCAACATGAAAAAACGCATTGCCGCCGCACTGACTTCGGCCACCCTCACTATCGGTCTCACCATCCCTACCATGGCAGCCGAAACATCTGGTGAACCCATCCGGGTAAGCAGCTACAAGGGCAGTATCTTGGAGATGGGAGAGCGCAGCGGCCTCATCATCGGCCCCAGCGGTGCGGACTACACCGTCATCTCCAGCGCCCCGGACGTCGTGGCGGTGGAACAGGTGCTGACCTTCTGGGTGGCTATCGCCAAGGCAGAGAGGAGCGTGGAGATCACCGCATCCAACAGCGCCGGGGAGTGTGGAAGCATGACACTGACAGTCAGTTCCACTACTCCCACCATTCCAGAACCCCTATCCGATGGGGACAACACCAGCCTGACAGACAACCTGGAGATACGGCAGGAGATGATCTGGCTCATCAACCAGACCCGCAAAGCCAATGGGATCTCGGAACTGCCTGTCAACGAGGCCCTGATGAACGCTGCCCAAGTCTGCTCCAACCGGCACTACACCTGGCATCACGCTCTGGAGGAGGGCCAGGCCGCTGCCGATGCCGGCTATCCCTACGGCTTCGGTGACAACCTCACCGTGTTCACCAGCACAACTGACGCCGCCCAGCACGCTGTCGACAATTGGATTAACTCGGAGTGACATAGTTAAAGATACTAATCAATCTTGCCAACAAAGCGGTAAACAATCTCGATTTCCTGTACCCTGTTGCCGTCCTCGTCCTTGGTGGCCTCATGGACAAGGATTTTTTCAATCAGGGTGTTAAGCATATCGGCGGTTAACTCCGTGGGGCTGGAAAACTGCTTGATTAACTCCACCCACTTGTTTATGCCGTCCTCCTGCTCCTTGGTGCTGGCAAGCTGGGCCGTCAACGCTTCAATCTTCTTCTCAAGCTCTCCCTGTTCCTGCTGGTACTTCTGGGACAGCATGGAGAAATTGCGCTCCGTGATTTTCTCGTTTACCCTGTCCTCGTAAATCTTGAAGACAAAAAACTCCTACCGCAGCATAGCGATAGGAGCGGACGCCATCAAAGTCCTCAAGGGCATGGAGCAGAAAGACGAGTACGTATTCCCCTCTCCATACGGAGGCCCGATGTCCCCGGACAGCGTTCTGCACATGCTCCAAAGGGTGCTGAAACGGGCAGGACTGGAGCGGATACGCTTCCACGACCTTCGTCACACATTTTCGGTGCTGGCCCTGCAAAACGGGGTGGACGTGAAAACTCTCTCCGCCATGCTGGGCCATTACTCCGCCGGGTTTACGTTGGACACCTACGCCCATGTAACCACCTCTATGCAGAAGCAGGCGGCAAACGCGGTGGGAAGTTTCCTCTCCGGTACTCTCCAGCCCTGACCG
>CAPGBJ010000083.1 GCA_948616425.1 uncultured Oscillospiraceae bacterium | reverse complement strand
GGCGCGGTGTGCCGGGAACGGAGGGTCATCTTCCACACCGACGCGGTACAGGCGGCGGGACATCTGCCCATCGACGTAAGGGCACAGAACATCGACCTGCTGTCGCTATCCGCCCACAAGTTCCACGGCCCCAAGGGAATTGGCGTACTCTATGCCCGGCAGGGGGTACCGCTGACCAGCCTCATTGAGGGCGGGGCGCAGGAGCGGGGCAAACGGGCGGGGACGGAGAATGTCTCGGCCGTTGCGGGCATGGCGGCGGCGCTGGAAGAGTCCTGCGCCCACATGGCAGAAAACGCTGCCAAGGTCTCCGTCCTGCGAGACAGGCTCATTGCCGGCCTCTCTCAAATCCCCCACTCCGCCCTCAACGGCGACCCGACCAACCGGCTCCCCGGCAATGTAAACTTCTGCTTTGAGGGCGTCGAGGGAGAGAGTCTGCTTCTGCTGCTGGACGACCGGGGCATCTGTGCCTCCTCCGGCTCGGCCTGTACCTCCGGCTCCCTGGACCCCAGCCATGTCCTGCTGGCCATCGGGCGGCCCCATGAGGTGGCTCATGGCTCTTTGCGGCTGTCCTTGTGCGAGGAGAACACCGAGGCCGATGTGGACGCGATTTTGAAGGCCGTCCCGGAGATCGTGGCCTATCTGCGCAATATGTCGCCGCTGTGGAAGGACAAGGTCAGCGGAAAGAAAGAATTTGTCCTGTAAGGAGGAGTTTATTATGGCACTCTACAGCGAAACGGTCATGGACCACTTCCGGAATCCCCGGAACGTGGGTGTGATCGAGGACGCGGACGGTGTGGGCGAGGTGGGCAACGCCCTCTGCGGGGATATTATGAAGATTTACCTCAAAATTGAGGATGGCATTGTGTCCGACGTAAAGTTTGAGACCTTCGGCTGCGGCTCCGCCATTGCCTCCAGCTCCATGGCCACCGAGCTTATCAAGGGCAAGCCCCTCTCCGAAGCTCTTCAGCTCACCAATCAGGCGGTCACCAAGGCGCTGGACGGCCTGCCCGCCCACAAGCTCCACTGCTCCGTCCTGGCGGAGGAGGCCATCCGGGCGGCGGTGAAGGACTACTATGACAGGCAGGGGATCGCCTATGACCCGAAGGACTTCCCTGACTGCGGCTCCTGCGAAGGCTGTCATGGGTAAGAAAGCGTTGATTGCCATGAGCGGCGGCGTGGATTCTTCCGTCGCCGCCTTTTTGACCAAGCAGGCGGGCTATGACTGTATCGGTGTTACCATGAAGCTGTTTCAAAATGAGGATATTGGAGTCAGCAGAGCAAAGACCTGCTGTTCTCTGGACGATGTGGAGGGTGCCGGAAGCGTGGCCCGACGCCTGGGCATCCCTTACTATGTGTTCAACTTTTCCAGAGACTTCAAGGTTCAGGTGATCGACCGATTCGCTGCCGCATATGAGAGCGGAGCGACCCCGAACCCCTGTATCGACTGTAACCGCTATCTGAAATTTGAACGCCTCTTTCAGCGGGCCAGGGAGCTGGGCTGCGAGGCCATTGTCACCGGGCACTATGCCCGGATTGAGAAACAGAATGGCCGGTATATCTTGAAAAAAGCCCTGGATAAAAGCAAAGATCAAAGTTATGTGCTGTATATGCTGACGCAGGAGCAGTTGGCCCATATCCGCTTTCCCCTGGGAGCGTTGAGCAAATCAGAAGTTCGGAGAATTGCGGAAGCTCAAGGATTCTGCAATTCCGAAAAACCGGATAGTCAGGACATTTGCTTTATCCCGGACGGAGATTATGCTGCCTTTCTGGAACAGTATACAGGCAAACCCTATCCAACTGGCGATGTCCTTGATCTGTCAGGTCATGTGATTGGGCAGCACCGGGGCGCTGTTCGATATACGACAGGACAGAGGAAAGGACTGGGCCTTGCCTTGAACGAGCCAGTCTATGTCTGCCGCAAGGATATGGCAGCGAATACCGTAACGGTTGGCCCGGAGCAGTCACTGTATAGCCGGGAATTAAGGACGGATGATGTGAACTGGATTGCAATCGATCATCTGTCTGGGCCAATGCGGGTTTATGCGAAAATTCGGTATCGGCAAACTGAGCAGCCGTCCACAGTATATCCTGATAAAAGCGGGAAAATTCGGCTTTTATTTGATAAACCTCAGCGGGCTGTCACAGCAGGACAGGCGGCCGTGCTATATAATGGTGATATAGTTGTAGGTGGTGGAACGATTTTGAAAACGGTGCAATTTTAATGGAGTATATAGGAGCTGTTTTCCAAATCTGTTTCAAGCGGTATCAGCGTTTATCAAGTCCTGCCGCTGTTCGACAATCATCTTTCTTCGCAGACTTCATATGCTTATATGATACCGCTCCATCCAGGTGTTTACCTGTACCAGGTATGCCAGAAGCTGAGGGCTTGCCGTAAACAAGGGCTATAGGTCTTGGGGTAAGGGCTCTTCTTCCGATGGAGCAGGGCCTGGGGCAAAAGTCCGCCAAAGGCGTTCCAAAGCAGCACCTTCTCCTCCCCCTCTGTCAGTTCGGAGCGATAGAACCAGGAGTAGCCTCCGAATATCTCATCAGCGCACTCGCCGGTAAGGGCAACTTTGTTGTGCTCCTTAACCAAGCGGCAGAAGTAGAGCAGAGACGCATCCACATCCGCCATACCCGGCAAGTCCCTGGCGTCCACAGCATTGTCCAGCAATTGGGCCAAACACTCCTCGCCGCACTCCAAAAAGGTGTGATACAACTCCGGGTGGGCGGACAGCATGATTTCCACATGCGCCCGGTCCCGTTCCGGTTGGAAAGCATTGGGTTGGAAATATTGATCGTTACCAGGCGAGATGTGTTCCTATATCGGGAAATACAATCGAAATATCAGTTCCCTCCCCGATAGTGCTATGCAGATCGAGACCGGCGTGATGATACTGCGCAATATGCTTGACGATCGACAGCCCCGGCCCGGTGCCGCCGGAGGCCTTGGAACGGCTCTTGTCCACCCGGAAAAACCGTTCAAACACCCTTGCCTGATACTCCGGGGGAATCCCGATTCCAGTGTCTTTCACGGTAACTGTTGTGCCGGCGTCACTTGGTATCTTTTTTGAGGACGACAACATGGAGCATATGGCCTTTTCGGTGGTTGGGAGATGGGGCGAAAAAGGTGCCACGATTATCCGTATTTCGGAGTTTAACAAATTACAGCAAATCAGAGGCATCACATGAAAGCCGATTTTTGGACGAAACTATGAGTTTTTGAAAATGTCATGGTGAACAAAGCAAAGCGAAAAATATATGTTGGTCTTGGACTTCAATCAGTCATAATGCACTGTTAGCGGTACTTTCCTTCATCTTGTCCGTGCTGATGATCTGGAAGGTGCTTGTTCCACTCTATTTGAAGGGGTGGAATCCCATTTGGGTGGGACTGGGGATCACTCTGGCGCTGACGGTCTTGATCGTCAGCCTGGTATATGGTTTCGACCGCCGCTGCGCCGCCGCAGTCTCCGGTTCCTTCCTGGGCATCCTGGTCACTTGCATGATGGGCGTGGTTTTTACAAATCTTTTCCAGATCCACGGAGCGGTTATGTCTTACTCGGAGAGCCTGCTCTATGCCGGATACCAGCATCTGAACCTGACACAAATTTTTATGGCCTCTATTTTTATCGGCGCGTCAGGGGCTGTTATGGACTTGTCCGTGGATATTACCTCCGCTGTCTATGAGGTCGTTCAGAAACAGCCGGCACTCAGCCGCAAGGAGGCAATTCAATCCGGTCTGAATGTGGGCCGGGCCGCCATGGGAACGATGACTACCACGTTGCTGCTGGCATACTCCGGCGGGTATGTAGCTTTGCTGATGGTGTTCATGGCCCAGGGAACGCCGCTGACCAATGTCTTCAATTACAAATATGTTGCGGCGGAGCTGCTGCATACCGTGATCGGTTCCTTTGGGCTGGTGACAGTGGCCCCATTTACGGCTCTGTGTTCCGGAATGTTCCTGTTGTCGGGTGCGTGATTGATATTGCCCATGGCGGCAGGGATGACATGGGGCAATAGAGCACATCGGCAAAATACTAAACTTTACACAGGTTTTACCAAAGCTGCCTTTCGCATTTTACATTCAGGCGGTATCCTTATTCTTGTGGACGGGAGGATAGGCAGGCGGATCGCCGATCCCCCGGGATACACTACAAATCAAACAGGAATAGGAGTTATTTGTCATGAAAAAGAAAACACAGAAATTGCTTGGCCTGGTCATGGCTGCTGCCGTGGCTGCGTCTATGCTGGCCGGATGTTCCCGGAAGCTCTCTGGTACCGTGGCGACCGATGGTTCCACCTCCATGGAGAAAGTGATCGGCGCGCTGGGCGAGGCGTTCATGGAGCAGAACGACGGCGTGACCTTTACCTACAACCCCACCGGCTCCAGCCCCGGCATCCAGGCTGTCCAGGAGGGCAGCTGCGACATCGGCTTGTCCAGCCGCGCCCTGAAAGAGGACGAAAAAAACAGCGGACTGACGGAAACCATTCTGGCCCTGGACGGCATCGCGGTCATCGTCCACCCGGACAACCCGATCTCCGACCTGGACGTGGACACCATCGCCAGGCTCTACACCGGCGAGATCACCAACTGGAAGGACGTGGGCGGCAATGACGCACCGGTGGTCCTCATTGGCCGGGAAGCCGGCAGCGGCACCCGGGAGGGCTTTGAATCCATCACCGATACCAAAGAAAAGTGCCAGTACCGCCAGGAACTCACCTCCACCGGCAACGTGATCACCGCCGTGGCCCAAAACCCGGACGCCATCGGCTACGCCTCCCTGGCCAGCCTGGACGACAGCGTCCGCGCCCTCACCGTGGGCGGCGTAGCCCCCTCCGAGGAGACCGTGAAGGATGGCAGCTACGCCATCCAGCGCCCCTTCGTGCTGGTGACAAAGACCGACGCCAAGTTGTCCGAGGCGGCCCAGGCATTCTTCGACTTCGCAACCTCCGCCGACGCCGCCCCTCTCATCAGCAAGGCCGGCGCGGTAGCGGCAAACTGACCCCCTCTCATGGAGCGGCGGCTTTCTCTGCCGCCGCTCCTACCCATTAGGAGGCACAATTTATGGGAAAACATCAACGTTTTATAGAAAAGCTGATCCACGGGATCTTTCTTCTCTTGGGGCTGGTCACAGTGGGCTGCGTCCTGCTGATTACGGTATATCTGATCCTGTCCGGTATCCCCGCCATCCGGCAGATCGGCCTGCTGGACTTCCTGTTGGGGGACACCTGGGAATCCACGGCGAAAGAACCGTCCTTCGGCATCCTGCCCTTTATCCTCACCAGCGTCTACGGTACGGCGGGGGCCATCCTCTTTGGTGTGCCGGTGGGCTTCTTCACGGCGGTGTATCTGGCCAAGCTGGCCCCGGCAAAGGTGAAGTCGGTGGTGGAATCCGCTGTCAGCCTGCTGGCGGGCATTCCCTCGGTGGTCTACGGTCTGGTAGGTATGCTGGTGCTGGTGCCGGGTATCCGAGCGCTGTTCCATGTGCCGGACGGGGCCAGCCTGCTGGCGGCAATGATCGTGCTGTCCGTCATGATCCTGCCCTCCATCATCAAGGTGTCCGTCACGGCCCTGGAGGCGGTGCCCAAGGAGTACGAGGATGCCTCCCTGGCCTTGGGGGCCACCCCCATTGAGACGTATTTCAAGGTATCCGCACCGGCGGCCAAAAGCGGCGTCGCGGCGGCGGTGGTGCTGGGGGTAGGCCGGGCCATCGGGGAGGCCATGGCGGTGATGATGGTGTCGGGCAACGTGCCCAATATGCCGGCCCTGTTCCAGAGCGTCCGGTTTCTCACCACGGCGGTAGCCAGCGAGATGGCCTATTCCGGCGGATTGCAAAGGCAGGCGCTGTTCTCCATCGCCCTGGTGCTGTTCCTGTTCATCATGCTGATCAATGCGGCGCTGAATTTCTTCCTCAAGCGGGACAAGGAGGGTTAAGCTTGAACACGACCATTTCCTCTGGCAGACGATTCTATATTGGCCTGATGAAAGGACTGATGGTCCTGTCGGCGGCGCTCACCTGCGGCCTGGCCCTGTTCCTTATCGGCTTTGTGCTGTGCAAGGGCGTGCCCAGCCTCACCTGGGAGCTGGTGTCTACCAAACCCAGCTATTTGAATGATACCATCGGCATCCTGCCGGATATTTTGAACACAGTCTATATCATCGTGGCCACGCTGCTGATCGTTCTGCCCCTGGGGGTAGGCGCGGCCATCTATCTGACAGAGTACGCCGCCAGCAAACGGCTGGTGGCGGTCATTGAGTACGCCGCCGAAACCCTGTCCGGCATCCCGTCCATCATCTTCGGGCTGGTGGGGATGCTGGTGTTCGCCAACACCTTCGGCAAGTGCCTGCTGGCCGGCGCTCTGACCCTGGTGATCATGAATCTGCCCACCGTCATGCGGACCGCCCAGGAGAGTTTGAAAACGGTGCCCACAAGCTTGCGGGAGGGGGCCTTCGGCCTGGGGGCCGGGAAGTGGCGGGTGGTACGCACGGTAGTGCTTCCCGGCTGTGTGGACGGGATCATCACCGGCTGCATCCTGTCGGCGGGCCGGATCATGGGCGAATCGGCGGCGCTGCTGTTCACGGCGGGCTTTGCCCACGCCCTCAACGGCTTTTTCTCCGGTCTGGGCAGTCCGGGAGCCACCCTCACCGTGGCGCTGTACCTCTACGCCAACGAACCCCGGCCCGGGGCCAAGGAGGCGTCCTTCGCCATCGCCGCCATCCTGATGCTGCTGACTCTGGCCATCAATTTTGCCGCAGTCCTGGTTGGCCGGTACTTTAAGAAAAGGAGCGCGTTATGAGCAGTATGATTACCGCCAAGGACCTGTGCCTGTGGTATGGGACAGCCCAGGCGCTGCACAATATCAATATTGCGATCCCGGAAAAGAACATTACCGCCTTTATCGGCCCCTCCGGGTGCGGGAAGTCCACCTTTCTGAAAACGCTGAACCGGATGAACGATCTGATCCCCGGCGTGAAGATCACCGGCGAGGTGCGCTATGGGGAGCAGGACGTGTATGCCTCTGGCCTGGATGTGAACCTGCTGCGCCGCGAGATCGGCATGGTGTTCCAGAAGCCCAACCCCTTCCCCATGAGCATCTATGACAACATCGCCTACGGCCCCCGGACCCACGGCGTCCGTAACAAGGCCAGGCTGGACGAACTTGTGGAGCGCTCCCTCCGGGACGCGGCCATTTGGGACGAGG
>CAPGBJ010000082.1 GCA_948616425.1 uncultured Oscillospiraceae bacterium | reverse complement strand
GAAAAATTGATTGCCGGGGGCAGGGGCAGCACAGTCAATAAAATTACTGCCGCCATAAGAGCGTAGATCAGAGTATGGTTGAAGCAGCTTAACACCATTCCTGCCCCCAGGCAAAAGACAATGGGCGGGATCAGGGTCAATAGAGCGGGTAAAATCAGTTCTCCATAATCCACCCACCCAAACAGCGACACATAGAATCCAACCGCCAGGACTGCGACACATAGGCAGAGGACAAGGGTAGCTGTCAGCACCGCTCCACACCGCAGAGCCGCATACTGCCGCTGCCTGATTGGGGTGGCTTGGGTCAAGGGCCGGAGCAGACGCTCCTCCTTGGAGAAGAAGAACGCAAGGAAAAACAATTCTCCCAGGCAGATCAGCGGCAGCGCTTGGCTGAGATAGTATCCAAAGCTCCATGGGGAAAAAGGCGCTGTGTGAGCCACGCCCCGGACCACAGAGCCAGTCAGTGTCAGCCAGCCATATCCCAGGGACACCAGCAGAATACCGAAGAACAGCTTGTTCCACAGCAAGCGCCGCAGCTCATATCGAAATATTTTATTCAAGGTTTAAGTCCTCCTCTGTCAGATGGCAGGCATCCAGAAACTCCTGATAGGTCAGATAGGGATATTCCGGGTTCAGCTCCCGGCCAAAGAGACCTTTCAAAATCTCGTCCATAGCCTCCTCACCGCCCACCAGTTGTTCAGCCTTCAAGATTTTCAAGGGCATTTCGTTATATTGCCGCATCCCTCGCAGATTGTTGGCGATGTCAGCCTGATACTGTTCCGGCAAGGCGGACAGGTACTCCGGGTGGCGGACATAGAAATCCTTGTAGTAGTCGTCTACGGCCTCCTGCCAAGTGTCCACAAAGCTGGTCTGGGCCTCACGTTCCCCATACAGCGCCTTTACAATGCGATAGGTGGTGTAGCAGGTCAAACCCTCGGCAGACCAAATGCCGCTCTCGTCCATGGGGTCAAACATATTCCCCAGGCCCCACCATTGATGGACAATTTCATGAATTGTCACCTGAGCGGGGGAGCCGCCTTTTGCGCCGTTGGCCAGGTTTTCAGCGGTATAGTCCAGCTCGTCTGCAATGCTGGCGCCGTCTCCGGCATATCCGCCGCCGTCGCTTCGCCGCTCAATCAGGTTAAAGGTCCCATCTCCATAAAAAGACAACGGGCCGATATGTTCGGTACAGTATTCAATGGTCTGGCGGATGGATTCCGCGGCGTTCATAGCCTCCATGACGGGCTGATGCTTACGGCTGTAATAGAAATTGACAGTAATGCCCGCCCGTTCCACCGGAATTTCCTCCCGGATATAATCCCCGGCATATATAATCATGCGATAGCTGTCCCGCTCCATGCGCCATGTTTTTGTGCTGTCCGGATTTTCCCGCAGCAGCTCAGTGGAGCCAACCCCAAACAAAATGGGAGTCATATGTCCGGGGAGGGTAATGTCCGTCACGTTAGGAAGGTGATCTCCCTGATACCACACGTTATAGGGACAGGGCGACAGCGCGTCGTTTTCTAGCTCCATATAGGCGCCGCTGATTTCCAGACTGCCCTGTTCAGCGGACACGATATTCCACTCCTGGGGAAAACCGCCATATTCCATGGTAAGCTCAATTTCCAGGGCGGCAGGGATGACCACAACGAACGCCTTTTCATTGATTTCCTGCCTATCCTCCAAGGTAAACGGCACATCTGCGCCATTTGCTTGAATGGAGGAAATTTCATATCCCGGATTGATAAGGAAACGGACCTTCTGTTCCTGACCGCTGGTATTTTGAAGCTGAAATTGGGCCTTCCCATATACGCTGCCCGTTTTGGGGTCGGGACGCACATCCGCATAACGGCCAGAACAGGTGACAGCCTCCATATATTCAGAGGCAAATACAAAATCATAATCCATATCCGGGCTGCTGTGATCGAGGAAGGGCTGGCCCATATAGAGCAGGCTGGAACAGGCCACCAATGCCGCCGCTAACACTGGACGGTAAAATCGCCGGACATTATGAGCAAATGAGCCGAGCGGTCCCTTCCCGTATTGACGCACACAGAGATAGGACAATACCCACAGTCCGGCCATTGCCAGCAGCCAGGTAAGCCGCACATAGGCCACCGAGCGAAAAATACGGTAATTGGAAAAATCATCGGAGACTGCCCAAACACAGGGATTCAGCCAGCAGAGCTGCCATTTCTCCTTCCAGACTGTCAGACTGAGGGCGGCAAAGGCGGCAAAGAGGACCAGAGACAGATCCGCCCGCCGGGTGAATTGACAGGCGGCGGAGGCGAACAAAATCGCCAGAGGAATCGCTCCATACATAAAAATCAGGTATATCAGCAGATAGCTTTTCAGATCAAAGACCGCACCCAGTTTTATTATGGAATAAGGAAGCCAAGCCAACGTGGTAATGGCCTGGGCCAGAATGGAGACACTCAGCAGCGCCCCCAGCCGGGTCAGGGCGGCGGTCATGGGAGATACTACCGCGTGGGTCAAGGTTTCCATGCCGTCCCG
>CAPGBJ010000081.1 GCA_948616425.1 uncultured Oscillospiraceae bacterium | reverse complement strand
TTAGCCACGATCTCGCCGCCGGCCTTGGTGGCAGGCAGGAAGCCCTCCATCAGCACCCACTCGGAGTACCGGGAGTCCTCATAGAAGAAGTCGAAGAACTCCTTGATGGCCTCCAGCTTCTCGGGGGAGTGGTCGTTGTCGAAGCACATAAAGCGGTCCATAACGCCGGCAGAGACGGAGGGGTTGCCGCCATTGGTGGGAATGGAGGTAAAGGCGAAGTTGATCTGCTCTTCCTCCGGGGTGTTGGCCTTGGCGTAGTTGTCAGCGATGTAGGTGGGGATGGAGTTGGGGCCGATGACCATAGCCAGCTTACCGGCGCCGAAGAGGTCCTGCAGGTTGTAGCGGGTCTCGTTGGCGGGATCGGAGTTGGTATAGCCGTCCTTCACCAGGCTGATCGCGTATTCAATGGCCTCCACGTTGGCGTCACTGTTCAGGGTCCAGTTGCCATCGGCGTCTACAAAGTCGCCGCCATTGTTCCAGATGTAGTAAGCAAAAGCCGCCTGGCCCTCGTCGGTGGTCATGTCGATGCCCCAGGGGTAGATGCTGGAGTCATACTCCTTAATCTTTTTGCAGGCTTCCCGCAGTTCATCCCAAGTGGTGGGAACTTCCACACCGGCTGCATCCAGGATGTCCTTGTTGTAGTACATAGCGCGGGCGGAGGCCAGATCAGGGATGGCCCATACAGTGCCGTCTACCACAGACTGCTCCAGGAAAGCGGGGTACAGCTTGTCGTAGGTCTCCTGGGAGACGTACTCAGTGGCGGGGAGAAGCAGGTCGTCGGCCTGATAGTCGGCGAACACGTCGATGTTCAGGATATCGGGCGCCGCATTGCCGCCCAAACGGGTGTTGACCACAGTGTAGATGTCGTTCCAGGAGACAACCTCCACGGTCAGGTCGATATTGTCATGGCTGCCGTTAAACTCGCTCTGGAAATTGGCCCACCAATCTTTGGTATTCTGGCCGTACTCGGCGGCGATCACGTTGATGGCGATCTTGTCACCGGAAGGGGCGGGCGGGACGGAACCGCTACCGGTAGGATCTTTGGATTTGTCGCCGCCATTGCCGCAGGCGACCAGAGACAGGGTCATGGCAGTGGCTAACAGGGCTGCAAGAAATTTCTTCATTTTCATTCTCCTTCTTTGTTGATTTTAACTTTTGAGAAATATGGCGCGTAGGGATATTTCACAAACGCGCCTTTGTGAATTTAATTATACTTGTTCATTGTGTAAATTATAGAGCCAAAAGTACATAATATAGGAAAATCGTACGAACAGTGAAAGTTCGTACGATTTCTTTCCCAAAAATTCAGCGCCCGGTAGCTGACAATCGGGGCGATTGCTGTGACCTGGCGCTGGTCAACCCCGAAATTGTTTTCGGAAGGCGCTGGGCGTGGTACCGGTTATAGAACGGAAGACTTTGGAGAAATAGTTGTAGTCACTGATGCCTACCGCCTCCGCCACAGCGGAGATGGGCAGACTGCTCTGCACCAACAGCCGCTTGGCGGCGTTGATCCGGCGCTGGGCGATGAGATAGGACAGCGTACGTCCTCCGGACAGCTCTTTAGCCAGGGTACACAGCTTGGTTCGCCCGATGTGCATCTCTTTCGAGATGGAGGCCAGGGACAGCTTTTCCATATAATGCTGGTCCAAATACAGTTCCAGCTTTTGCAGGTCGGTCTGTTCCGTAGCCCGGATCATACCTTTCAGCTGAATGTAGGCCGACAGGGCCTCCAGGGTCTCGGCGTAAGCCCTCAGCTCCTGATCGGAGTACTGACGAAACTGAAAAAAGGCGGATTTCAGCTGGTCCGGTCCCCCGGGATACCACCCCAGACGGGGGCGGGTCCGCTCCCACTGTTCCTCCATAGGGGAGCTGTCCAGATAGCAACCGAAAATCAGATAGGCCAGAGGGTTCTTTTTGTCATAGAGGGGCATAACCGCCTCGCAGATACCGGCGTGACAACGGTAGAACTGAAACCCCTTGTCCGAGGTGTAGTTTCGTACCTTCCACATGTCGCAGTTTACACACCGCTGGTGGCCCTCGGGCAGGCTATTGATGGCCCGGCAGAAGGGCGGATGGTCTTCAAACAGGTGAATGTCCCGCCCCTTGGGGTCCAGGATATTGGCGGTCAGCCCAGTAAGTACATAGAGGTTGGTGACCAGCTGCAACAGCTGGTCCTCATCAAACAGAATATCCAGGCCTACCACCCCCTGATGTATAGTAAGGTGTACCCGCTCCGGCCCATATGGGCCGGAGCGGACATGGGGGTACCCCCATGACATAAATTCTGTGGTTTATTTTTTCCGGTACTGGTTTACAATGGACTCCAACTCTAGCCAGCGGGCCTCCATATCGGCCACCAGCTTGAACTGTGTGCGGCAACGGTCCAGGTTCTGTCCTTCCCGGCTGATATGGAAATAGGTGTCTCCTTCCAGATAGTCGGTGAGAAAGCGCATCCCGCACTCCAGTGTCATCAGCTTGGCGCCCCAGGGCAGATAGGCAATCTCGTCATCGGTAAGAGAACCTCCGGTCCCCTCCAGAAAAGCAGCTGTATAGGCGGCGAACAGATCCACATCCAGATTGACCTTGGACAGATCGGTCTCATCCTCGGCGGAGTGGTTGGCACCAAAACGGATAGAGTCGCCGAAGTCGTAAAGAACCAGACCAGGCATCACCGTATCTAGGTCGATGATGCAGATTCCCTCTCCCGTCGCCTCATCCATGAGGACATTATTCAACTTGGTGTCGTTATGGGTGACCCGGAGAGGAAGTTTTCCATCCCGCATGGCCTGGAGGGCCACAGAGCAGTCCTTCTCCCGGGAGAGTACAAAGTCAATCTCAGGCTTGCAGTCCTTAGCCCGGCCAAGCTTATCCGCCTCCACGGCGGCCTTAAACTTTTTCAGACGGTCCTCGGTGTCGTGGAAGTGAGGGATGGTCTCATAGAGGGTGTTGGCAGGGTAGTCTTTCAGAAGCTGCTGGAACCGTCCAAAGGCCCGTCCAGAGGCGGCAAAGAGCTCTGGAGTGTCCGCCGCCTGGTGACAGACAGTTCCCTCCACAAAGGGATAGAGCCGCCAGGCGCCCCCCTGGCTGTCTGTATAATAGGGCTGGCCGTTCTTGGGCGGAATAACCTCCATGGCCTCACGGGCACGGTCGCCTCCCCGGGCCTGGATCTGTTTTCCCAGATACTCGGTAACACCGGTGATATTTTCCATCAGCTGATCCGGCCGTTTGAAGGCGGCGGCACTCATCCGCTGGAGAATAAATCGGCGGCAGCAGCAATTCTCCGGCTGGGTATGGACCACAAATGTGTCATTAATATGTCCCTGGCCATAACGGATCGCTCCCACTACAGGGGCGCCGAAGTCAAAGGCGTTCAGCACCTCCTGTAGTGTCTGTTCTGCCTGTGACATGGTTCACACCTCCCAAAGCCGGTCGGGATAGAGTCCCGCGGCTGTCTTCTCGGCAATGGCGGCCACCACTGTGGGCTTGTCCTCCCGGTAGGTGACGCCATACCACTTATCCTCACTGCGCAGCACCTTCACCCGGGCCTTACCCTCATCGATGAGTTGGCTGACTACAGTGGGCAAGAAGTACTCCCCCTTCTCTGGGTTCTCGGTCAAAGTCTTGTCTAAAAAGGCAGGGAAACGCGCCAGCGCCTCGTCCAGAAAACTACGGGTAAAGCCCCACATGTTCATTGATACAATTGTGTCCGCATCCAGCTCAGTCCAGGTCTGCCCGTCGTCCTCGGTGTACCGGGGGGGCTCTCCCTTCTCAATTTTGGTGCGCTCAGTGACCCGTTTGAGATAGTGCTCCGCGGTCTCCTCACATACGCCCCGGGCCACTGTGCCGTTTTCCGTGACGGTGTTCTTCAGCAGATAGCCCACCATAGCATATTCATACAGCTCCCCGTCAGGGTGGTCGCACAAATAGGTGTAAATCTCCTGAAACGCCTCTGGGCCATAGTAGTCGTCGGCATTGATGACGGCAAAGGGCCCGTTCACAATTTTCCGGGCGGCCAGGGCCGCATGGGCCGTGCCCCAGGGCTTAGTCCGGCCGGCAGGAACAGCATACCCCTCGGGCAGATCTTCCTTCAGCTGGTAGGCGTACTCCACAGCCATCACTTTGGACACCCGATCCCCAATGGCGGCTTTAAAGTCCGCCTCAATCTCTGGCTTGATGACAAAGACCACCGTCTCAAAACCCGCGCGGCGGGCGTCATAGATGGAGTAGTCAATAATCAGTTGGCCGTGGTTCCCCACCGGGTCCAGCTGCTTCAGGCCGCCGTATCGGCTGCCCATACCGGCCGCCATAATTACTAAAACAGGCTTGTTCATGGTTATCCTCCTTAATATTTTTTATGTCTCCCTCTCAAAGTAGGGCTCGTGTCAGCCCTTATACCCGTTGGGGTTGCCCGACTGCCACTTCCAGGAAGAGGCACACATCTCCTCAATGCCCAGCTGGGCCTCCCAGCCCAACTCATCCCGAGCTTTGGCAGGGTCGGCGTAACAGGCGGCGATGTCGCCGGGACGGCGGGGATCAATCACATAGGGCAGCTCGTGTCCACAGGCCTTTTCATAGGCGTGGACCACGTCCAATACGCTGTATCCCTTGCCGGTACCCAGGTTGCAGACAAACAGGCCGCAGTTGGTATCCAGCTTTTTCAGCGCGGCTACATGGCCGCGGGCCAGGTCTACCACATGGATATAGTCCCGCACACCGGTGCCATCAGGGGTGTTGTAGTCATTGCCGAAAACATGGACCTTCTCCAGCTGGCCCACCGCCACCTTGGCGATATAGGGGACCAGATTGTTGGGAATCCCGTTGGGGTCCTCCCCGATGAGTCCGCTCTCGTGGGCGCCGATGGGATTGAAGTACCGCAGCAGCGCCACGTTCAGTTCGGGATCGGCCGCGCAGATGTCGGACAAAATGCGCTCCTGAAACAGCTTGGAGGTGCCATAGGGGTTGGTGGTGCCGCCCGTGGGGAAGTCCTCCCGGATGGGGACGGTAGCGGGGTCGCCGTACACCGTGGCAGAGGAGGAGAAGACAAAGTTTTTCACCCCGTGGCGGCGCATGGCCTGGAGCAGATACAGGGTGCTGATCAAATTATTGGAGTAGTACTCCAGGGGTTTGGCCACACTCTCTCCCACAGCTTTCAGACCAGCGAAGTGGATCACCGCGTCTATGTCGGGGTGTTGGGCAAACAGGGCCTCTACCTCGTCCTCACTGCACAGCTCCGCCTTGATGAAAGGGACCTCTTTCCCGGTAATTTTCGCCACCCGGCGGAGGGACTCCTCGCTGGAGTTGTACAGGTTGTCGACCACTATGATGTCGTAACCCGCCTGGATAAGCTCCACACAGGTATGGCTGCCGATATAGCCGGCGCCGCCGCAGACAAGAATAGACATGAATAATCCGCTCCTTTTATAAATTTTGTTGTGTTTTAGGGGATTGATCTGATGGGTTACGTCCTGGAAGACTGGATTTTGTACCTCTATTGTATCCCTTGAAAAACAAATTGGGAAGAGACGATCTTACCAATAATCTGTAAAATCGTACGCTTTATCGGTTTATTTTTTATAGTCCCAACGTTACGGCGGTCCTAAACAAATATTTCTGAACTTGGAATGCATCTGTTCTGGTTGGCGGGGAGAAGGAAACGATAAGAATCCCTGAAAAAACCAGAAGTGTTCATTGCGTTTTTGTCTATTCTATATTATACTGCTTGCAGGGAATTCCAATCCCTGAGAAACTAAGGTGGAAAAAATATAAAGGAGATCGGCTATGAGCGACAAAAAAAGACACCAATTTACCAGTGGCTGGGGTTTTGTGCTGTCAGCGGTGGGGTCCGCCGTGGGGATGGCAAATGTGTGGGGTTTCCCGGCTAAAATGGGGAGCAACGGAGGCGGTGCCTTTTTGCTGGCCTACCTATTTTTTATCATGCTCTTCGGCACGGTGGGCCTGTCCGCTGAGTACGCCGCCGGCCGAAGGGCCCACACAGGAACTTTAGGTTCCTATGAGATGGCCTGGGCCAGCCGGAGCAAAAATCTGGGCAGGGTCGGCGGTCTGCTGGGCTGGCTGCCTCTGGCCGGCTCCATGTGCATCGCCTTGGGCTACGCCGTCATCATCGCCTATGTGCTCAAGGCGTTTGCCGCTTCGGTGGGAGGGTCGCTGATGAGCGTGGACCCCGGCCCCTGGTTTGAGTCTTTCTCCCTGTCGGACTACTCTGTGGTGCCCTTTCATGTGATTGTGGTGGTGGGCACCCTGCTCACTCTCCTCCTGGGCGCCAAGAGCATTGAGAAATCCAATAAGGTGATGATGCCCCTGTTCTTTGTGATCTTTCTGATTCTGGCCGTCCGAGTGGCCTTCCTGCCGGGCGCCATCGAGGGCTATAAATATATGTTCACCCCCCGCTGGGCCGACCTGCTGAACCCGATGGTTTGGATTTGGGCCATGGGCCAGGCTTTCTTCTCCCTGTCTATCACGGGCAGTGGTATGATTGTCTACGGGGCTTACCTCTCCCCGGAGGAGGATGTGGTCTCACTGGCCAAACAGACCGCCCTCTTTGACACCATCGCCGCCCTGGTGGCCGCCCTGGTGATCATCCCCGCCTGCTTCTCCTATGGGCTTGACGTGGGGTCGGGTCCCTCCCTACTCTTTGTCACTCTGCCCCATATTTTGCAGGACATCCCACTGGGCCGGCTGTTTGCCGTCATCCTGTACACCGCTATGGTTTTCGCCGGGGTAAGCTCGCTGCAGAACATGTTCGAGGCCGTGGGCGAATCCCTCCTCCACCGTTTCCCCCGTCTGAACCGCAAGGTGATGCTGGGCATTTTGTGCGTCATCTGCTTAGGCTTGGGCCTGAACATGGA
>CAPGBJ010000080.1 GCA_948616425.1 uncultured Oscillospiraceae bacterium | reverse complement strand
TGTGCTCTTCCGATCTCCACTAGGGGCGTTCAGAACTTTATGAACGCCCCTTTTTTCATGCCCATTTTTAGATATCATCAATTTTTGAAAGGAGTTTTCCCCATGAAAGACCGCCTTGACTTTGACTATTTTTACGGCGGGGAATCCGAGCAATTCAGCTTTTACCGTATCCCCCGGCAGCTCATTGTGGGCCCGGAGTTCAAGCACGTCTCTACTGACGCCAAGCTGCTCTATGGCCTTATGTTAGACCGCATGGGCCTTTCCGCACGGAACGGCTGGTATGACGAGGAAAACCGGGTGTTCATCTACTACCCCTTAGATGAAATCAAAGAGGCCCTGAACTGCGGCAACGATAAGGCGGTCAAGCTGCTGGCCGAGCTGGACACCGGCAAAGGCATCGGCCTGATCCAGCGGGTCAAGCAGGGGCAGGGTAAGCCAGCCATGATATATGTCAAGCGTTTTACCTGTAAGGATATCCCGCCACAGGTTGAAAACCCTCCCCCGGCCCGAAATCCAGACTTCGGAAAAACCGAAGTCAAGAGTTCGGAAAATCAGAAGTCAAGACTTCGGGAAAGCCGAAGTGCAGAGTTCGGAAAACCGGAGTGTAATTATACTTACAAGAATCAGACTGAAAGGAGCTATACCCATCCATCTATCCAGCCAATGACGGATGGGATGGATTGGCAGGCTTGCCGGGAGGAGGTGATGGAAAATATTTGTTTTGACCAGCTTGCGGAGGAATATGGAGTGGAAGAGGTGGAAGGAATCACAGACCTGATTACCGATGTTTTGACTTCTACCCAGCCCACTGTGCGCATTGGCAAAGAGGCTTTCCCCACAGCAGCAGTGCAGGCCCGTTTCCGCAAGCTGGACGAAACACATGTCCAGTATGTGTTTGACTGCCTGCGCCGGAACACCACCAAAGTCCGCAACATCCGGGCCTATCTGCTAACCAGCCTTTACAACGCCCCCACTACCATTGGGCAGTTTTATCAGGCAGAGGTGCAGCATGATTTGTACGGCCATTCATAATCAGATTTTACAGGAGGAATTATGCCCACGAAAAAATATATCCGTTTTATCGACAGCGATTACTCAACCCTGTTCCATCTCCCGGACGGCGGGCATGTCCGCATCACTTACCCAGACGGCAGGCAGCTTGACCGGGTGTGCCGTTTCCTGGACGAGTGCCATACACAGGTGGGGAACTCCATTTATCACATCCGCGAGTTTGCGGAGCAGATGGAGCGGGGCGGGGCAAAATATGAACCCCTGGACTACATCCGGGAGCCGGAATTTTACCGCAGATACTTTTTTGCCGCCGTGGGGACCTCCAAAGGCCCTGCCTATTATATCATCGACGAAACGGAAACCCACGGGTTTGCCTTCGCCCCCAAAGGGGCCAGGAAGGGACAGAAATATTGTGTCTTTAAGATACTGGAAACTACCCCCGGCCGCAAGCAGATCGGGAGCGTTATCCACTGGGGCGGTACTCTGCGGGATATCCGGCCCCAGGATTGGGGATTTGATGCAAAGAAAATCAAGGCTGTTACCCAAAAGCCCAAAACCCAAAGCGGGCCGGAGCGTTAATGCGTCCCAAGTTGGGACACAAAAACAAAATAGGCTAATGTGTCCCAAGTTGGGACGCATTTCACAAAACGGCTGACAGCCGTTATTTTTTTACCCTTAACCGGGAGAAAGGAAGATAAATATGACCGCGAAACGTCCCCTTGCTTACATTACCGCCGCATGGAGCGGCAACCGTACCGCTGACCGGGAACGCGCCGCCCAGTATTGCAGGCAGGTATACGAGGCAGGCTATTCGCCCATTTGTCCCAACCTGTTCCTGCCTGTGTTCCTCCACGAATCCATACCTAAGGAACATAAAGACGGCCTGGATATGGCCCGTGAGTACCTGCGCCGTTCCCGGCTGCTTGTCATGTGCGGGGAGCAGGCAGACGAAACCGTAAAAAACGATATCGCCGTAGCCCAGCGCCTGCATATTGCCGCCACCACCCTGGAGGGTATCTTGACTGTGAAAGGCCAGGGGCAGGAACATGAAGAATAAACGCTTTTCTTCCCGACCCCGCGC
>CAPGBJ010000079.1 GCA_948616425.1 uncultured Oscillospiraceae bacterium | reverse complement strand
CCCTGTGGCTGCGTTCTACCTTGCCATTATGTCTGGGCGTGTAAGGACGGATGAGCTTATGCTGGACACCCAGCTCAGCGGCGGTTTTCTCAAAAAGGGTTGGGATGTCTCGTTTGCTGTTGGAAAAACGGTTAGTAAATTCAAAACCGTTGTCAGTCTGGACACATTCCACATGGATCCCCTTACGGGCATACCACTTCACTAGCCGTTTCAGGAAGTCAGCGGAGGAATAGGTGGACTGCTCGGGATAAGCTGCCAGGAAACGAAGCCTGGAGAACTCGTCAATGGCAGTATATTGGAACAGGCGCAACTCCGGATCTGTGATACAGCGGCGAGGGACTATCTTATCCTTCTACTTTTTTCTTCCTCTACTGTCCAACATGTATTGTACTCCTACAAACCCATGCCGGGCTTTTCTATGCAGCCACTTGATATCTCAGCCTGTCCATGCTACAATAAGTGCTTAATCCCGATCCTGATCCACTCACCGGAGGAAAACCCATGAAGGATATCCAAACCCAAGTCCCGAGACAGGCGGGAGGCGAACCGGCTCCGGCAGTCCGGCACTACACCGGCCCTGCGGGGAAGGCTGTCACGGTGCTCCTGTGCCTGTGGACGGTCTTCCAGCTCTACTTCACCACAGTGGGCGTCATGAGTGCCATCACCCTGCGGGCTTTCCACTGTATATTTCTGCTGGCCTTCACCTTCCTGCTCTACCCCACCTATGCCAGGGAGGAGCGGGTGCGTCAATTCCCCCCTGTGTGGGACCTGGCCCTGGTGCTGGGGGCGGCGGCGAGTTTTGGCTATCTGATTTTACACTACACCCAGGTAGCCCAGAGCGGGGGCCGGCTGGGTCACCTGGAACTGGCGGCCGCCTGGGCGGCTCTGCTCCTAGTCTTTGAGGGCGGCCGGCGCGTGTCCCCCAGTCTGGCTCTTCTGGCGGCTGGCTTTCTCTCTTACAACTGGTGGGGCGCCCTTGTGCCCGGTCCTCTGGGCCACAACGGCTTCTCCTTAAAGCGGGTGCTGGCCGCACAGTTCTGGGGCACCCAGGGCCTGCTGGGGGTAGGGGTGGGGGTGTCCGCCACCTATCTCTTCCTATTTGTGGTCTTTGGCTCCTTTTTAAAGCACAGCGGCTTCTCCCGTCTGATCAATGACGTCGCCCTGACCCTGGTGGGCAGAAGTCCCGGCGGCCCGGCCAAGGTGGCGGTACTGGCCTCCGCCCTGATGGGGATGATCAACGGTTCCGCCATTGCCAATGTGGCCACCACCGGCACCATTACCATCCCGCTGATGAAGCGGACCGGCTACCGGAAGGAGTTTGCCGGAGCGGTAGAGGCCGCGGCCTCCACCGGAGGTCAGTTCTGTCCCCCCATCATGGGGGCGGTCGGCTTTGTCATGGCAGAATTTCTTCACCTGAGCTATACCGCCGTCATGCTGGCCGCCGCTGTTCCGGCCTTTCTCTATTATCTGGGACTGCTTCTGGCCGTCCACTTTGAGGCCAGGCGGCTAGGGCTGTCGGGGCTGTCCAAGGAGAACATTCCCGACGCTCTGCGGGTCATTCGGGAACAGGGACATCTGGCCATTCCCCTGGCCGTCTTACTGATTTTGATGTTTCTGGGCTACACCCCGCTGTACGCGGCCGCCGTTGCCATCGCTGCCACCGTGGCCGCCAGCTGGCTGCGGAGGGACACCCGGATGACCTGGGACAAAATAGTTGCAGCTGCCGTGGAGGGGGCCCGGAGCGCCCTGTCGGTGGGGGTGTGCTGCATCCTGATCGGCATTATCATTGGCACGGTCACCCTCACCAGTCTGGGTCTGAATATGGGTTACCTGCTTCTCTCCGCCGTGGAGGGGGGCAGCGTCTATCTCATTGGGCTGACGGTTATGGTGATATCCGCCATTTTGGGAATGGGCGTTCCCGGGGTTGCCGCCTATGTCATCGTTCAGGCGGTGGCGGCCCCTGCCCTCATCCGGGCAGGGGTCCTCCCTATCTCCGCCCACATGTTCTGTCTACTCTATGCCTGCCTGTCCAATATTACCCCTCCCGTGGCTATGAGCAGCTATGTGGCTGCCGGCATCGCCGGCTCCAACCAGACTAAAACCGCACTGCTGTCGGTACGCCTGGGACTGGTTGGCTTTTTGATTCCTTTCTTCTTTTTGGACCACCCCATTCTCCTCCTGGGGGCCGACCCGTCCGCCACACTGGCAGGGAGCCTGTGGGCTCTGCTTACCGCCTCGGTGGGCACGGCCGCTCTGGCAGGCGGCCTAGAGGGGTGGTTCCTGCGCCGGTGTTCCTGGCCGGAACGGCTGATCCTTCTGTCCGTCGCCCCGCTGACCCTTTTACCCGGAACGGCCACCGACTGGGTCGGTCTGGCCATTCTAGCCACTGTGGCTGTTTTTCAATTCCTTACACGCCGCAAAGGAGAGATGCCATGATGAAGAAAATCTTGCTTTTCGCCCTCGTTTTCACTCTGCTATCCGGCGCGCTGGCCGGCTGCAGTCCCCAGGGGACCTCCGCCTCTCGGCCGTCCAGTGGGGAAACCGCCCCAGTGGTGATCAACTTCCCAACTGCCGGCTCTGGCGGCGCTCTGTACGCCGTGGGCGCCGCCATTACCAACCTGTGGAATCAGGAGATCTCCAATGTCAGCGCCTCCGCCTCCGCCTCTGAAGGGGGTTTGGCCAATTTGACCTTGGTCTCAGAGGGGGAGGCCCAGGTGTCCGTTGCTATCTCCAGCAACTGTTATCAGTGCCTCAATGGCACTGACAGTTTTGAGGGCCATGCCTACGGCGATCTGAAGGTAATCGCCGGGCTGTATTTCAATCCCAACCAGGTGGTGGTGACAGAGAGCTCCCACATTGCCCGCCTGGACGATATTAAGGGCAGACGCTTTGCTGTGGGCCCTGCCGGCTCCAGCGTCTACGGGGAGTGTGTCAGCCATTTTACCGCCTCTGGCCTAAAGTTTCCAGAGGATATCCACTGTGAGTACCTGGGCTTCAGCGATGCCGCCGACCTGCTTCAAAACGGAACGCTGGACGGGGCCTGGATTATGTCCGGCACCCCTGCCGCCGCCGTCACCCAGGCCTGTTCCTCTGGCTGCCGGCTGGTAGAGATCAGCGGTGATACCACTCGGGCCCTTCAGGCTCAATACCCCTGGTATGCCCCCTATACCATCCCTGCGGGCACCTACCCCAATCAGGACCAAGATATCCAGACTTCCGCTGTCAAAATGGTCATGTTCTGCCGGGGCGATCTGGACGAGGAGATTGTGTACCAGCTGACCCGCACCTTTTGGGAGAATATTGACACGCTGGGGCAGGAGCAGGCCAGCCTGAGGGGGCTCACCCCCGAGGAGGCGGTCCAGGATATCGCCGGTCTGCCGCTCCACCCAGGCGCCCAACGCTACTACAGACAGATCGGAATCCTGTAAAGTTGACAATCAAAATAAAAATGCACCCCCGCCTACAAGGCGGGGGTGCATTTTTAACATCAATCAGTGACGTAGGGCAGCAGGGCAACCTGACGGGCCCGCTTGATGGCCTCTGTCAGCTGGCGCTGATGCATGGCACAGGTGCCGGTGGTGCGGCGGGGCAGGATCTTGGCCCGCTCAGACGTGAACCGGCGCAGCTTGGCGGCGTCCTTGTAGTCGATACACTCCACCTTGTCGGCGCAGAAGGCGCAGACCTTGCGGCGCTTGCGGCCCCGGGGAGCTCTGTTATCACGTTCCATAGCCATGGAATAACCTCCTTTTATGACCTTGTCAGGTCAGAGTCAAAACGGCAGATCGCCGTCGTCAGTGGAAAGTTCAGAGAACTGATCGCCGTCCGCAGGGGGAGCGCCGTAGCCTCCCAGTGGGTCGACGGAGGGGGCAGGACCGGAGTATCCTCCGCCCTGGCGGTAGCTGGCGGGATAGCCGCCGCCCTCTCCATCCCGCTTGGAGTCGCCGAAATAGATGTTGTCGGCCACCACTTCAGCGGAGCGGCGCTTGCCGCCCTCTTTGTCGGTCCAATCTCGAATCTGCAGCCGGCCCTCTACCACAGCCATGCGGCCCTTGGCAAAATACCGGGCGACAAACTCGGCCGTCTGGCGCCAGGCCACCACGTCAATAAAATCGGTGGCCCGCTCCCCGGTGGTCTTATCCTTAAAGTCCCGGTCAACAGCCAGGGTGAAGGAGGCCACTGGAGTTCCAGTCTGGGTGCGCCGCAGCTCGGGGTCCCGGGTGAGGCGGCCCATGATAAAAATCTTGTTCAGCATCTGCTGCTCCCCCTTACTCGTCCTTGCAGACGATCATGGAGCGCATCACGCCATCGGTAATCCGGAAGATACGGTCCAGCTCAGCGGGGACGGCGGCGGCGGCGGTGAAGGTCATCAGCACATAGTAGCCCTCCATCAGGTCGTTGATGGGATAGGCCAGCCGGCGCTTGCCCCACTCGTTGACCTCGGACACAGTGCCGTTGGCTTCCACCACGGATTTGAACCGCTCCACCAGGGCGGCAATCTGCTCCTCGTTCAGGTCGGGCTTAAGGATATACAGAGCCTCGTAATTTGCGTTAATCTTTGCCATGTTTTTGCACCTCCTTATGGACATATGGCCCCCAAGACACGCTGGGGGCAAGGATGGCTGTCCCCTTCATGGAGACAGGCTCTGTTATTATACCGGAAATTTTTAAAAAGTCAAGAATTTTTTTGTCCGCCCACAGGCGGTCCGTCATGTACACACAGATTTCCCCCGGTAAAGTCAGGGGACTGGACAGAAATCTTAGTCCAGTCCCTCCATTCCATACACACTGGCTGGAAGCACGTCAGACAGCGCCACCAGCACAGGGTCCAGCCCGCCATCTGTCTGAATGGTGCGGGTGTGGACACAGGTCCTGCCGTCCAGCGGCCCGGTGGGCAGAGAGAGTATCACTCTGGGGGTGGAGGCCCCCAGCTCCATCAGGAGGGCGCCCCCGTGAAGAACCGCAATGTTCCGCGCGATGGACAGCCCCAGCCCTGCCCCCTGTCCCGGCAGGGGGATGTCCTCCCCCTCCCCCCGGTGCAGCAGAGCGGACAGCTGCCGCTCATCTGGCAGGGGGCCGTTGTCAGACAGGGTAATCAGCGCCCTGCCGCCCAGGCGGCGCAGTGTCAGGACCACTCGCCCCGCCCCCACCGCCTGAACCGCGTTGGCAATCAGCCCCAGCAGCAGCCGCTGAAGCAGCTCTGGGGAGCCGGGGATCAGCAGCCCGTTTTCTGTGCTCTCATAGTCCAGGGTGATCCCCACCTCTTGCAGCAGCGGGTAGGCCCGCTCCACCACGTGGCGGCACAGGCCGTCTAAATCCATTGTCACCGGTCGGAAATCGCTCAATTCCCCCTTTCCCGCCCGAACCATATACTCCAGGTTTTCCATCAGGCGGAACAGTCGGTGAAAGCTCTTTCCAAAGGTGTCCGCAGGCACCCCCCCCTCCTCTGTGCCGGTGGCGGGGCCCACTTCGGCCAGAATCTCCCCCAGCAGGGTGCGAAGCTGACGCAGGGCGCCCTCCAACTGCCACTCAGAAAGCGCGCTCTGTCCAAGGGGACGGAAGAGGACTACCTGTTCTCCATCGAAGTTTGTGCAACCGCAGGTGTAGCAGACACAGCCAGCTTTAAAGCTGCCCGTTCCCGCCGAACCGCTCTGAGGCAGGACAAACCACTGCGGCAACGGCTCCCCCGGCTCCAGCTGTGGCAGATAGCGCCTGGCCGCGGCGTTGGCCGCCAGCACTACCCCGTCCCGAACCTGGACAACCCCTTCAGGGAATACGTCCAGCAGGGTCTTAATTGAATCCAGCATGAAAAAACTCCTTCTGGCGGAGTAATCCGTCCGCCACGGATACGAGGGAAACCAAATTTGTTTTGTGTTACAGCCCTATTTTTCACAGAAGGCATGCTCTAGCATATACCGAAAGGCAGGAAACAACACTTAGATTAGTATATCAAATATTTCCCTCTGCCACAATAGAAAACGTCGAAAAAGGTCGAAATTCATAGACAGGCCGGGCCCGTTTGGGAAAGGAGGGGAATCGGTACAGGGGCTTGTACGGGCTTTCTCTTGCTCTATGGCGAATTTTCAGGTATTTTTTTTTTGAAATCTATGAAAAACCACACTAGGAAAACGGAAGAAATCAGGGTATAATATGGAAGCTACCAGTACCGCAGAATCGCTGCGGATCATATGTAAAAAGGAGTTATGCAACATGAGCATCAAAGTTGGCATCAATGGTTTTGGCCGTATTGGCCGCATGGTGTTCCGCGCTAGCCTGAATCACCCCGAGATTGAGATCGTGGGCATCAACGATCTCTGCCCCGCCGACTACCTGGCTTATATGCTGAAGTATGATACCATGCACGGTCAGTGCCCCGCTGAAATCAGCAGCACCGAGACCTCCATCGTTGTGAACGGCAAAGAGATTCCCATCTCTGCTGAGCGCAACCCCGCCGACCTGCCCTGGGCCAAGCTGGGCGCTGAGTACGTTGTGGAGTCCACCGGCCTGTTCCTGACCCAGGAGAAGGCCCAGGGTCACCTGGATGCCGGCGCCAAGAAGGTCGTTATGTCCGCCCCCTCCAAGGACAGCACCCCCATGTTTGTGTGCGGCGTCAACCTGGACAAGTACACCCCCGACATGAACTTTGTGTCCAACGCCTCCTGCACCACCAACTGCCTGGCCCCCATTGCCAAGGTCCTCAACGACAACTGGGGCATCACCGACGGCCTGATGACCACCGTCCACTCCACCACCGCCACCCAGAAGACCGTGGACGGTCCCTCCCTGAAGGACTGGCGCGGCGGCCGTGCCGCTGCCGGCAACATTATCCCCTCCTCCACCGGCGCCGCCAAGGCCGTGGGCAAGGTCATCCCTGAGCTGAACGGCAAGCTGACCGGTATGTCCATGCGGGTGCCCACCCTGGACGTGTCCGTGGTGGACCTGACTGTCAACCTGGCCAAACCCGCCAAGTATGAGGAGATCTGCGCCGCCATGAAGGCCGCCTCCGAGGGCGAGCTGAAGGGCATCCTGGGCTACACCGACGAGGCCGTCGTGTCCTCCGACTTCCTGGGCGACCCCCGCACCTCTATCTTCGACGCTGACGCCGGCATCGCCCTGACCGACACCTTCGTCAAGGTCGTGTCCTGGTATGACAACGAGATTGGCTATTCCAACAAGGTTCTGGAGCTCATCGAGCACATGTACTCTGTGGATCACAAGTAATTCAGCCTTATCTCGACAAAACCCGCAACGTCTCCGCTGGTTTTTCAGTTTGGAAACATGTGCGGAGGGATGCGGCCCCTAGTTGAATGCCATAGCTATATTGTGCCGCCAGCGGTTGCATCCCCCATTCAGTAAGAAAGTACGCCCCTTTTCCATTGACGCAAGTCATGAAAAGGGGCGTATTTTTTTAGGAACTGACCGCCGAAACTATGACAGGCAAACGGCCCGCCGGTATCTCCGGACGGAAAGACAGGTATATTCCTTCCGCCTGTCCCATAGGATAGGAGCAGAGGGGGCGGAGCACATGACACGGGACGATAAAGAAAAGCATTTCGGCCGAGGGGGCCGCCAGATTGTGAGCGTGGCCCTGGTTCTGACAGCGGTTCTGTTCACCCTTCCCGCTCTGGTGGTCCGGAACGAGCCCGTCTACCAGCGCACGGAGACAGAAAATCCGCCTGCCGAGACACAAACGCCGCCTGCAGCGTCCAGCTCCCCCGCCGCCCCCACAGCCCACCGGGACAAGGGGCGCGCCGTGCGCCTCCAGACCAAGGACGGCGCCATTGTTGAACTGACCATGTCGGACTATCTCTGGGGGGTGGTGGCCGCCGAGATGCCCGCCGCCTTTGAAGAGGAGGCCCTGAAGGCCCAGGCCTGTGCCGCCCGAACCTACACCGTAATCCGCCAGAACAGCAGTTCTGATAAACACCCGGGCGCCGACATCTGCGGCGACAGCACCTGCTGCCAAGCCTATATCCAGCGTTCCGCGGCCGAGGCCCGGTGGGGCCTGAACGCCCGGGAGTACGGAGAAAAGATCGACCGGGCAATTTCGGGTACGGACGGGCTTGGGGTGCTCTATGGCGGCCAACCCATCCAGGCCCTGTTTTTTTCCTCTGCAGCCGGAAAGACGGTAGACGCCGTGGAGGTCTGGGGCAATTCCGTGGCCTACTTAAAGAGCGTGGACAGCCCCGAGGGGGAGGAGGTGCCCAACTACCGCACCCAGGTGGTTCTGGGCGCGGAGGAAGTAAAGTCCCTCACCCTCAACGCCTACCCGGGGGCCGACCTGTCCGGCGACCCGTCCACATGGTTCGGGGTAGCCAGCCGTAACGAGGGCGGCGGGGTAATCTCCATCCCTCTGGGCGGCGTCACCCTCACGGGGGGGCAGGCGCGCGCGCTGTTCTCCCTGCGGTCGGCCGCCTTCACCGTCACCTGGGACGGGGCCCAGTTCACCTTCTCCGTCACCGGATATGGTCATGGGGTAGGCATGAGTCAGTATGGGGCCAACGCCATGGCCAAAAATGGAAGCACTTTTAAAGATATCCTCACATGGTACTACACCGGCGCAGAAGTTGGAACACTGTGGTAGAGGAGAATTTTTGAGGTGGGGGCTTGCCCCCGCTTTTTTCTTCTTTTGGAAAATTTTTTCAAAAAACCCTCTATTTCAAATATGAATAAATCTTGACAGAAAAGCGGTTGGCCTTTACAATGTAGAAGGACAAATATTGAAAAACCTGTGGGGATGTTTTTCAGTTGTCGCAAGGAAGGGAAGGCTGCCCGCCTGTCCAGTCCCTTGCGGCCTTTTACTGAACGCCTGCGACAGGATGAACCTGGCAGCAGACGCCGCGGCGGTCCGCCGTGGTTCAGAACCTGTATTCACAACCTCAAACAGCCGTCTGACCGGCCTTTTCGCCTGACTCTATCAAGATTTTTTGAAATGCGCTATTCTTACAAAAATTTTCCTTGTCCGGCAGAAAGATGCCTCAATCACCCGGCACTTTCGGTTATCAATACAGGCTCTAAGAAAAATTTGGAGGTGTAACAAGACCCAATGAACCCAATTTTAGCAGCCATAGGGATGGTCATTGCGTTGATTGTCGGTTCTCTGGGCGGAGCGGTCTTCGGCTGGAACCGGCGCAAAGCCACAGCGGAGCGGGAGATTAAATCCGCTGAGGACGAGGCCACCCGCATTGTCAACGAGGCATATAAGAGCGCTGAAAGCAAGAAACGCGAAGCCCTGCTAGAGGCCAAGGAAGAAATTCTGAAGGCCAAGAACGAGCACGACAAAGAGGTCAAGGACCGGCGCAGCGAGTTGCAGCGCCAGGAGAACCGCCTTCAGCAGAAGGAAGAGAATTTGGACCGCAAGATGGAGAACATCGAGCGGAAGGAGGAACAGCTGTCCGGCAAGCTGGCCAAGCTGGACGCCACCCAGGCCGAGGCCGAGGCGCTGAAGCAGAAACAGGTAGATGAGCTGGAGCGCATCTCCGGCTATACGGCAGAGGAGGCCAGAAACTACCTGCTCAAGCAGTTGGAGGAGGATGTCACCCACGAGTCGGCCATGAAAATCAAGGAGATTGAGGCCCGATTCAAGGACGAGGCGGACACCCGGGCCCGAGAGATCATCTCCCTGGCCATCCAGCGATGCGCCGCTGACCATGTGTCAGAGGCCACCGTGTCGGTAGTCCCCCTGCCCAACGACGACATGAAAGGCCGGATCATCGGCCGCGAGGGCCGAAATATCCGCACCTTGGAGACCCTCACCGGGGTGGACCTGATTATTGACGACACCCCCGAGGCCATCACCGTCTCCTGCTTCGACCCGGTGCGCCGGGAGATCGCCCGTCTGGCCCTGGAAAAACTGATTCTGGACGGCCGCATCCATCCCGCTCGTATCGAGGAGATGGTGGAGAAGGCCAAGCGGGAAGTGGACATGGTCATCAAGTCAGAGGGCGAGCGGGCCATCTTTGAGACCAACGTCCACGGGCTGCACCCCGAGTTGGTCAAGCTGCTTGGACGGATGCGCTACCGCACCAGCTATGGACAGAATGTGCTCAACCACTCTATTGAGGTGTCCCACGTGGCCGGGCTGCTGGCTGCCGAGATTGGCGCCAACGTCACCGAGGCCAAACGGGCCGGCCTGCTTCACGACCTGGGCAAGTCCATCGACCACGAGGTGGAGGGCTCCCACGTGCAGATCGGCGTGGAGCTGGCCCGGAAGTACCGGGAGAGCGAGAACATCATCCACGCCATCCACGCCCACCACAACGACGTGGAGCCCAAAACAGTGGTTGCCTGCCTGGTCCAGGCGGCCGACGCCATCTCCGCCGCCCGCCCTGGCGCACGGCGGGAGAACCTGGAAAACTATATCAAGCGGTTGGAGGCCCTGGAGGAGATCACCTCCTCGTTCAACGGGGTGGAGAAGTCCTTCGCCATTCAGGCCGGCCGCGAGGTGCGCATTATGGTAAAGCCCGAGGTCGTCAGCGAGGATCAGATGATCCTTTTGGCCCGGGAGATTGCTAAGAAAATTGAGGACGAGCTACAGTATCCTGGACAGATTAAGGTCCATCTCCTGCGGGAGACCAAAGCCATTGAATACGCCAAATAGTCGGCAGAAAAGCCCGGGACGCCCCCCAGCGTCCCGGGCTTTTCTGTTGTCCCCAGCTCAATAGAAGCGCGCCCTGGCAGAACCTCCGCCGGGGCGCCAATATTCTATCTGGTTCAGGAGGAAAAAAAGAAGAAAACCTCTTGTCCTTGGTACGCAGACGCCGGGGCCGAAGTGCCGCGACACGCAGCACTTCAGGCAGCGGGCCGGCGGCACAGGCGCCGCTTGAGAGGGGATGCCGCCAATTTCCCTCTCACAGCATTCTATGTGCCCGGGAAAAAATGGTCACAGCAGCACCAGCCAAATCAGCCAGCCCACCGAGGCCAGCGCCGCCCCAACCGCCCCCCATGCCGGGGCGGGGATCCGCTCCAGCCTCCGATTCCAGGCCCTGCCCTGCTTGAGGTAGCCGTCGGCCGCCTGCCGGGCCTCCCGCAGCACCTTGTCCGCGCTGACCCCCTCCCGGGCTAGGGCCTCCTCCTTGACGATGAAGATCGCCTCCTCGAAGAGACGGGGATCGGGAGACTTTACCAGAATGACCTGTCGGGTGATACCCTTCACCATAGCTGTCACATCCTTTGCCAGTGTTTTCCTCTAGTCTTTCCCGATTTTGGCGGCGGTATTCCAAAAATTCCTTTTCCGCGGCGGCAGTTCAGCTGAGCAGCAGTTCCAGTTCCTCCAGGGTAATACCTGGCTGGAGGGCCATGCTGATGCCGTAGCCAATCACTTTGGACAGATCGTTGACCTGACTGTCGATATCTTTGGGGGTGACAAAGAGATTTTGCCCCCCCTCCAGGTCAGGCAGTTCGTCGGTACCCAGCAGGTCGGCGGCCAAAGTGGCTCCGTCCACCACAGTGGGGACCCCCACAGCGAGGACGGGGACCCCCAGAGACTCCCGCGTCAGCCCCATCCGGTGGTTGCCCACGCCGGAGCCAGGGATAATCCCTGTATTGGCCAGCTGAACCGTCTTGCATAGCCGTTTCAAAGACCGGGAGGCCAGGGCGTCCACCGCCACCACACAGGCAGGTCCTGTCTTTTCACACACCGCCCGTACCAGCTCTCCGCTCTCCAAGCCGGTCGTGCCCATCACCTCCGCCGCCAGAGAGGCCACCGGCCTGAGCGCGCCGAAATGCTCCGGCATCTGCCTGACCAAGTGACGGGTGACCAAGATGTTCTGGTGTACCTTGGGACCAACGGCATCCGGAGTGATCGCCCGGTTGCCCAGCCCCACCACCAGCACCAATCCCTCCCTGGGAACTTCCCGCATCAGCTCCGCCAGTTCGGCGGCTACCGCCCGGACGGCTCTGGGGAACACGCCCTCCTCCCGGCTGGACAGTCCCTCCATTGTCAGGGTGACATAGCGGCCCTTGGGCTTGCCCAGCGCCCGCTCCCCCTGCGCGTCCAGCACCTCCACGGCGTTTACTGGCAGGCCGTCCCGCACAGTATCCCAGGCCTTTACCCCGGGCAGCGCATCCACCGCCCCTGTCCGCTCCTGCCAAAGCTCCCGGGCCTCCAGGGCTAAGTCCGTCCGACGCATCCGCATTTCCATTCCTCCCTGCCAATCTCGCGCCCCCCATCGGCCAGGTTCCCGGGCGGTACGCAATATGTTGTGGAATCATTTTCCTGACCAGCCTAGTTTTTGCGGCTTTTGAAAAACTATCCGGAGACAGCAAATTTTTTGAAAAAAAGTGTTGATTTTTTTCCGGGTCAATGGTACAATACAAATCTGCACGGGGATACTGTGTTCTATTTTGTGATGAAAATCGGAGGAGGTGTTTGGTTTGCCGAATATTAAGTCTGCCAAGAAGCGCGTTCTGGTGTCTCAGGCCAAGGCCGCGCAGAATAAGGCCGCGAGATCCGCGCTGAAGACCGACATCAAGAAGTTTGAGGCCGCGGTGGCGGAAGGCAACCGCAGCGAGGCCGATGTCGCTTACAAGGTGGCCGTCAAGGCGGTGGACAAGGCCGCCGCTAAGGGCCTGCTGCACCGCAACAATGCCGCCAATAAGAAGAGCAAGATGACCGTCAAGCTGAGCAAGCTGGCCTGAGTTCTGAATCACGCAGAAAGCCGTCTGACAAGCAGACGGCTTTTTTCGTATTTGTTTTTGCTGGGATGTGTGGTAAGATGAAACGTGCAGGGCAAGAGCTCTGCCCCTGCCCTGCATGATGTCCCATCCGCATAACAAAGGAGAGATCGGAAGAGCACACGTCTGAACTCCAGT
>CAPGBJ010000078.1 GCA_948616425.1 uncultured Oscillospiraceae bacterium | reverse complement strand
CTGAAAGCGGCCTTTTGAGTACCTATGAGATCATAGAATATTATGAAGGAGGGAAGCATAGTGCCCAGAAGAGGTAATGTTCCCAAGAGAGAAATCCTGCCCGATCCCGTCTACGGCTCCGTCCTGGTGACCCGGCTCACCAACAACGTCATGCTGGACGGCAAGAAGGGCGTCGCGCAGAAGGTGGTCTACGGTGCCTTCGACCAGATCAAGGAGAAGACCGGAAAGGACCCCGTTGAGGTATTTACCCAGGCCATGGAGAATATCATGCCCAGTCTGGAGGTCAAGGCCCGCCGTGTGGGCGGCGCCAACTACCAGGTTCCCATGGAGGTCCGTCCCGCCCGGCGCACCACGCTGGGGCTGCGGTGGCTGACCGCCTACTCCCGGGCCCGCAGTGAGCGGACCATGGCTGAGCGGCTGGCCGGCGAGATTATGGACGCCGCCAACAATACCGGCGCCGCGGTAAAAAAACGCGAGGACATGCACAAGCAGGCCGAGGCCAACAAGGCTTTCGCGCACTTCCGCTGGTAAGCTAGTTAGGAGAAAGACAGTATGCCGAGAAAGACATCTCTCGAAAACACCAGAAATATCGGCATTATGGCTCACATCGATGCGGGCAAGACGACCACCACCGAGCGAATCTTGTTCTACACCGGCGTGAACTATAAGATCGGCGAGACCCACGACGGTACCGCCACCATGGACTGGATGGCCCAGGAGCAGGAGCGCGGCATCACTATCACCTCTGCCGCCACCACCTGTTTCTGGTCCGGTTCCAAGAACCAGTTTAATTCCACCCGCATCAACATCATCGACACCCCGGGCCACGTGGACTTCACCGTGGAGGTGGAGCGCTCCCTGCGCGTGCTGGACGGCTCTGTGACGGTCCTGTGCGCCAAGGGCGGCGTGGAGCCCCAGTCCGAGACCGTGTGGCGTCAGGCCGACACCTACAAGGTTCCCCGCATGATCTACGTCAACAAGATGGACATCATGGGCGCGGACTTTTACCACGTGCTGGACATGATCTCCGACCGCCTCAAGTGCAACGCCGTGCCCATCCAGCTCCCCATCGGCAGCGAGGAGACCTTCAAGGGGATCATCGATCTGGTGGAGATGGACGCCGATATTTATTACGACGACTTGGGCAAGGACATGCGTGTGGAGCCTATCCCCGAGGACATGGTGGACCTGGCCAACGAGTACCGTGAAAAGCTCATGGACGCCGTATCCATGTTTGACGACGAAATCATGGAGCTCTACCTCGGCGGCGAGGAGGTCCCTGTGGACCGGATCCGCACCGCCATCCGCAAGGCCACCATCGCCAACGAGATGGTTCCCGTCACCTGCGGCACGTCCTACAAGAACAAGGGCGTGCAGAAGCTGCTGGACGCCATCGTGGATTATATGCCCGCTCCCACGGACATTCCCCCCATCAAGGGCGTCAATCCAAAGACGGAGGAAGAGGAGGATCGTCCCTCTGACGACAACGCCCCCTTCTCCGCCCTGGCGTTCAAGATCATGACTGACCCCTATGTGGGCCGTCTGAGCTTTGTCCGGGTCTACTCCGGCACGCTGAGCACCGGCACCTCCGTGCTTAACTCCACCAAGGGACAGAAGGAGCGCATCGGCCGCATTCTCCAGATGCACGCCAACCACCGGGAGGATATTGAGACCATCTACTCCGGCGACATCGCCGGCGTCATCGGCCTGAAGAACTCCACCACCGGCGACACGCTGTGCGACGAGAAGCACCCCGTCATCCTGGAGTCTATGGAGTTCCCGGAGCCCGTGATCCGTGTGGCCATCGAGCCCAAGACCAAGGCCGGCCAGGAGAAGATGGGCGTGGCCCTAATGAAGCTGGCCGAGGAGGACCCCACCTTCAAGACCTACACCGACGAGGAGACGGGGCAGACCATCATCGCCGGCATGGGCGAGCTCCATCTGGAGATTATCGTGGACCGTCTGCTGCGTGAGTACAAGGTGGAGGCCAACGTGGGCGCCCCCCAGGTGGCCTACAAGGAGACCATCACCAAGCAGGTGGAGCAGGACACCAAGTACGCCCGCCAGTCCGGCGGCAAGGGCCAGTACGGCCATGTCAAGATCCGGGTGGAGCCCAACGAGTCGGGCGCGGGCTATGTGTTCGAGAACGCCATCGTGGGCGGCGCCATCCCCAAGGAGTATATCCCCGCCGTGGACCAGGGCATCCAGGGGGCCATGCAGGCCGGCGTGCTGGCCGGCTACCCCGTGGTGGACGTGAAGGTCACCCTGTACGACGGCTCCTTCCACGAGGTGGACTCCTCTGAGATGGCCTTTAAGATCGCCGGTTCCATGGCCTTTAAGGAGGCCTGCCGCAAGGCCGGCCCCGTGCTACTGGAACCCATCATGAAGGTGAGCGTCATCGTGCCCGACGACTATCTGGGCAACGTCATCGGCGACCTGAACAGCCGCCGCGGACAGATTCAGGGCCAGGAGAACCGTACCGGAGCCACTCAGGTGGACAGCCTGGTGCCGCTGGCCAACATGTTCGGCTACGCCACCGACCTGCGGTCCTCTACCCAGGGCCGGGGTCAGTACTCCATGGAGCCCCACAGCTACGTGCAGATTCCCAAGAATATCGCCGAAAAGATTGTGGCCGAGCGGGGCCGCAATCAGGACTGAGTTTGCGGGAAGCGGTCCGTAAAAAAATAGGGTTGCAATTATGGATGAAATAGGATAAAATATCCACAATACGTCCGCGACCCAGTTGAACCCGAGAAGTATATCTGTAATATAAGGAGGAAACATCCAATGGCTAAGGCAAAATTTGAGCGCACTAAGCCCCATGTAAACATCGGCACCATCGGTCACGTCGACCACGGCAAGACCACCCTGACCGCTGCCATCACCAAGTATTTGTCCCTCCAGGGCAAGGCCCAGTATGAGGACTACTCCAGCATCGACAAGGCTCCCGAGGAGCGCGAGCGCGGCATCACCATCAACACCGCCCACGTGGAGTATGAGACCGACGCCCGGCACTATGCCCACGTCGACTGCCCGGGCCACGCCGACTATATCAAGAACATGATCACCGGCGCCGCTCAGATGGACGGTGCCATCCTGGTCATCTCCGCCACCGACGGCGTTATGGCTCAGACCAAGGAGCACATCCTGCTGGCCCGTCAGGTGGGCGTGCCCGCCATCGTGGTCTTCCTGAACAAGTGCGACCAGATGGATGACCCCGACCTGCTGGAGCTGGTGGAGATGGAGGTCCGCGAGATCCTGTCCTTCTATGAGTTCCCCGGCGACGACATCCCCATTGTCAAGGGTTCTGCCCTGAACGCCCTGACCTGCGAGTCCGGCGACGTGAACGACGCCGACTTCGCCTGCATCAAGGAGCTGATGGACGCAGTTGACGAGTATATACCCAATCCTCCCCGTGATGACTCTCTGCCCTTCCTCATGCCCGTGGAGGACGTGTTCACCATCTCCGGCCGCGGCACCGTGGCCACCGGCCGTGTGGAGCGCGGCCAGCTGAAGGCCGGCGAGACCGTCGACATCGTGGGCCTGCAGGAGGAGAAGAAGAGCACCGTCGTCACCTCCATGGAGATGTTCCGCAAGACTCTGGACTTCATCGAGGCCGGTGACAACGCCGGCTGCCTGCTGCGCGGTATCGCCAAGACCGATATCGAGCGCGGCCAGGTGCTGTGCAAGCCCGGCTCCATTCACCCCCACACCAAGTTTAAGGGCCAGGTTTATGTCCTGTCCAAGGACGAGGGCGGCCGTCACACCCCCTTCTTCAACAACTATCGGCCCCAGTTCTACTTCCGTACCACCGACGTGACCGGCATCATCTCTCTGCCCGAGGGCACTGAGATGTGCATGCCCGGCGACAACGTGGACATGGACGTGGAGCTGATCACCCCCATCGCCATTGAGAACGGCCTGCGTTTCGCCATCCGTGAGGGCGGCCGTACCGTGGGTTCCGGCGTGGTTATCGATATCAACGAGTAATTTTACCTGCGATGAAAGGACGGGCTGCGGCCCGTCCTTTTACAAAATCCCCCCTCACTGCACCCAGGGAGCTGGAAGAGGGGAAGTGTTGGAAATGAAGGAGGAATTGTTGTGGAATACAATGGCGAGAGGCTGTATAGCGGACTGCATCTGATGTATCTGGGCCAGTTGGTGATTGTGATCGGACTGTTTGGGGCGCTGCTGCTCCTCTTTATCCCCGGAATGTTTTTAATGAGTCTGGTCGGCGCAATGGCCAGCCTGGTCGGGGCGGTTATGTCTATTGTGGGACAGTTTAAACTACGCAATGAACACCAAGATTATATGACCTCCCTGATGCTGATGGTTATAGGGTTTCCTCTGAATCTGCTGAGTAATAAGACGACGGGAATGATGTCCCTTGTGCTCGACGTGGCTGTGATGGTTTGTTCTTTGGCGCAGCTCTACTTCCTTATTCGCGCTAACGACAGCTTTTTCGCTCAGAAAGGCCGGGAGGACATGATAGAAAAAGGAAAACAGGTCTTTCTGATTCAGGTCCTCTGCACTGTGGGGGCTATTGTATTGGGAGGGGCAGCAGAGATCTTTTGGGAGAACCTGGGAACCATGATCGTGCTGCTTGCCCTGATGTCTATCATGACTATCGCTGCCGCGATCTTTGTGATCCTTTACTTAAAGAAGAGCGCCATAACGCTGCGTTGAAATAAATGAAACCAGGGGAGGCACATGGGCAGTGTGCCTCCTAATCTTTTCTTTAGTGAATTAAAAAATAGGGGTTGACAAATGGGGGCGAAGCCGCTATAATGACTCCAACAATGAAATAGTAGCAAACCTTTGAGAAAGAATAGTAGTCGGCAGAGCAAACCTACCCCACAGAGGGGACGCCTATGTTTCGGCGGCAGAGCCGCTGAGAGGCGTATCAGAGAGTCCTGGGTGGTGAGATCAGGGCGGGGCGCGGCCAGATGAATGGACTTTCGAGGGCGGCTTGAACGGGAGACCAAGTAGATGCCGACGGGGACCCACCCGTTATCCATCGGGCACGCGTGATGGCGCGTGAAGCGAGCGGACGTTTTTCAGGACGTCAATTTGGGTGGTATCGCAGGAGTGCAGCTCTTGTCCCATGTGGGATGAGGGGCTGTTTTTTTATTCCCAGAGACAGCCCCAGTGCGCTTCAACAAGCCCGGGCCAACGGCAAGGCCCCACATCTGCCATTCGAATTTTACGCTCAATTCAGCCCATTGGCTTTTCCTACTCTGTTTTGGAAGAGTACGGCGAATTGAGAAAATACTAATATGGGAGGAACTCAAGATGAAAAAGATGAAATTGATCAAGAAGACGATGACACTGGCGCTCTCTCTGGCCATGGTCCTGTCCCTGGCTGCCTGCACTGGCGGAAGCATGGGCCCCGGCAAGCCCAATCCCGCCAACAGCGGTTCTCAGTCCCAGGGCGGCGGCTCCAGCGCCCAGCAGCCCACCTCCGGGACTACCTACAAGGTGGGAATTGTAAAATTTATGGACCACGCCTCTCTGGACCAGATCGAATCCAGCCTCCAGGCGGAGCTGGACGTGCTGGGCAAGGAACTGGGGGTCACCTTTAACTACGCCGACTACTCCGCCAACGGACAGATGGACGGCACGATTCTCCAGCAGATCGGGGCCCAGATGATTGCCAACGACGTGGACGTGATCGTCCCTATCGCCACCCCCGCCGTCCAAGCTATGTTGGCCGCCGCGGAGGACACCGAAATTCCTATCCTCTTTTCCGCTGTCTCCGACCCCATTAAAGACGGCATTGTGGCCGACCTGAATGCCCCCGGCGGCAAGGCCACCGGCACCAGCGACGCCCTGAATACCGAGATGGTGATGCAGCTGATGTTGGCCGCCAACCCCGATATCCAGAAGGTGGGCCTGCTGTACTCCAAGTCGGAGAGCTCCTCCGCCAAGCCGGTGGAGGAGGCCAAGGCGTACCTGACCGCCAAAGGTATCGCCTTTGAGGAAAAGACGGGGACCAACACCAACGAGATCAGCTCCGCGGTGGACGCGCTGGTGGCCGCCAAGGTGGACGCCATCTTTACCCCCACTGACAACACTGTCCAGAACGCTGAGCTTGCTATCTTCGAGAAACTCCAGGAGGCCAAGATTCCCCACTACGGCGGCGCCGACTCCTTTGCCCTGAACGGCGCCTTCTGCGGCTACGGTGTGGACTACGTCCAGCTGGGCCAGGAGACCGCCCGGATGGTGGCCGATCTGCTGGTAGAGGGCAAGGACCCCGCCTCCACCCCCGTGCGCATTATGACGGCCGAGAGCGCCGTTATCAATATTGAGACCTGTGCGGCCATCGGCATGGACTTGGAGCAGATTAAGTCCGCCTTCTCCGCCTTGGGGATCAGCGTCATCGAGACCGCGACCCAGCAGAGTTTTTCCTGAGCTGAGGACATGGGGACGGCGGCCCGATAGGGACAGGGCGCCGCCCGGCAGCCTGTCTGTGGGGCTGTACCATCAGGCACAACACAGTGACCAATTGGCACGCCGAGGGGGCGCGCCCAACCTCAGATCAGTCTTTGTATCAATTAGGAGTGATATGCCATGCTGTTATCCGTCGTGACCCTGCGGACCGCCCTGGAGATGGGGGCGATCTACTCTTTGGTAGCCCTGGCCCTGTTCATCAGCTTTTCCATTTTGAACATCGCCGACCTGTCCACCGACGGCTGCTACACCCTGGGCTTTGCCGTGGGAGCCACCGTCACCCTGGCGGGCCATCCCTTTCTGGCCCTCCCCGCCGCCATGCTGGCGGGGGCGCTGTCTGGCTTTGTCACCGCTTTTCTCCAGACCAAGTTGGGAGTGGAGAGTATTTTAGCGGGAATTATCGTCAATACAGGGCTGTATACCGTCAATCTGGCGGTGATGGGCTGGTCTTCGAATCTGTCCATCTTTGGGACAGACACCCTCCTCTCCCTGGCTAAGGGGCTGAGCGGGAATGAGCTCTGGACAGGGTGGAGCACCCTCATTGTGCTGGCGGCTATCCTGGCGGCGGCGGGGACACTGACGGCCCTGTTCTTTCGTACCCGGCTGGGACTGTCCATCCGGGCCACGGGGGACAACGCCGATATGGTCCGGGCCTCCTCCATCAACCCCGCGTTCACCATCACTGTGGGCCTTTGCGCAGCCAACTCTCTCACCGGGCTGGCGGGCTGCCTCACCGGACTGGTCAACAAGAGCTGTGACATCAACCTGGGCACCGGTATGGTGACGGTGGCCCTGGCCTCCCTCATCATTGGGGAGACCATGTTCGGCCGGTTCTCCATCGGACTGCGGATTGTGGGGGTCATTCTGGGCTCGTGTATCTATCGAATCATTATCGCTGTGGCTCTGGCGGCCAACGTGCCCACCGAGTGTTTCAAGCTGGTGTCCGCCCTCATTGTGGCGGTGGCCATCGCCATGCCCCAGGGCCGGAAGCTCATTGCCCTCCAGCGGCAGAAACTGGCCCGGAGAAAGGAGGGGGCGCCATGCTGAAGCTGAACGACATTGCCAAGACCTTCAACTCTGGCACCGTCAACGAGAAGAAGGCGCTGGACGGGGTGTCCCTCCACCTGGCCCCAGGGGATTTTGTCACTGTGGTGGGCTCTAACGGGGCGGGCAAGTCCACCCTGTTCCACGCTGTGGCCGGGGTGTTCTTCCCGGACCGAGGGTCCATTGTGCTGGACGGAGAGGATATCACATTTAAGCCGGAGTACCAGCGCAGTCGGGAACTGGGGCGGCTGTTTCAGGACCCCATGAGGGGGACCGCCCCCCACATGACCATAGAGGAGAATCTAGCCCTGGCCTATCTGCGCACCGCTAAGCACCAACACGCCTACTTCAGCCGTACCAGCAAGGCCGACCGGGCCTTTTTCCAAGCGCAGCTGGCCAGGCTGGACATGGGGCTGGAGGACCGGATGAGGCAGCCCGTGGGGCTGCTGTCCGGAGGGCAGAGGCAGGCCTTAACCCTGCTCATGTCCACTATGGTGCCTCCAAAGATCCTCCTGCTGGATGAGCACACCGCCGCCCTGGACCCGGGGACGGCGGAGAAGGTGCTAAAAATTACCCGGGAGGTGGTGGCGGAACACAAGATCACCACCATGATGGTCACCCACAACATGCACCAGGCCTTGGAACTGGGCAACCGTACCCTGATGATGGACAGCGGGCGGATTGTATTAGATGTACAGGGGGAGGAGCGGTCGAGCATGACTGTCAACGACCTGCTGGAGCGATTCAAGGCCCGGGTAGGCGAGGATTTGGACAACGACCGGATTTTACTGTCATGAATATGGGGCCGCCGTTTATACGGCGGTCCCTTTGCTTTGCCGGACGGCTGCCTCGCCGTATGGCGGGCGGGGGCCCGGTCCAAACAGCGCCTAGCGGGCAGCCCAAAAATTTTTCTATTCTCTGAGATTTTATCTCTTCCTCGTGGATATTACCTAATGAAAGGCCTTTCCAGAACAGATTTCCAAGGAGGTGAGCGGCTTTGACGGACGAGGCATTCGCCCAGGCGGCCCGGGCCTATGGGGATACCATTTACCGGGTGGCGTACCACGCCCTGAACAACTCCCACGACGCCGAGGACGTGATGCAGACGGTGCTTTTACGGCTGTACGAATCCAAAAAGGACTTTGAGAGCGAGGAGCACATGAAGCACTGGATTCTGCGGGTGGCAGTGAACGAGAGCCGCAAGGCGCTGCGCGCTTTCTGGCGGCGCACCGACCTTCCCTTGGAGGAGTGGCAGGAGCGGGCCGCCCTGGAGGAGGACCCCGCCAAGGCTGAGGTACTGGAGGCGGTGATGGCGCTGGAACCCAAATACCGCATGGCCGTCTACCTCTACTACTACGAGGGGCTGTCGGTGGCCGAGACGGCGGCCGCCATGAGAGCCAATCCGTCCACGGTGCAGACCTGGCTGCTCCGGGCCCGGGCCCGGCTGCGAAAAGAGCTGTCTGAGGAGAAAAAGGAGGGATCTGTCCATGTTCGATTCGAAATTATACCGTGAAGCGTGCCGGGAACTCACAGCTCCCGAGGATAAAATTGAGGAGATTATCGCCATGACTGAGAAGACAAACAAGAAGAAAATTCAGCCTCTGCGCACCGCCCTGATCTGCGCCGCCGCCATGGCTATGATGGTGGTGGGGGTGTCTGCCGCCAACCCGGAGGCCGCCCAGACAATTTGGGGGCGTGTACTGGATATTGTCCATGTGGGCCAGTACCGCTCGGAAATAACCATGGAGAACGGGGAACAGATGACCCTGCTGGAGCTGCCGAAGGCCAAGGTAGAAAACCGGGAGGGCAGAGCTATCCTGGTGGTAAATGGTGAGGATGCCGCCGACATCACCGATGCGCTGGACAGCGAGGGCCGCTATGTCTACAAAAAGACTGACGAGGGGGCCTGTCTGGTTATTACCGTGACTGGAAGCATTGACGACTGGAAGCTGACCACTTCCCTCGACGACCCTGACACAGAGAATCCCGGGTTAGTCGGCGTTGTCAACAGCAGCGACATGGAGAAAGAAAGGGTCGATGATGTGGATGCGAACAGCTTTTTCATCACGGACGGTGACTTGGATGACGGGGAAGGAAATGTTACGGTAGACCTCTATATCACCAATGTGGAAGTTCCTGCACAGGGCTAAGGCATATTGTGGACCAAGCTGACAGATTGCGCGCGCGCTTTTTCATCGGCGGACCGGGTAACCGGTCCGCCGATCTCTGCTGTCTGGGACATTTTTCATACACAGCGAGCCTGGAATTCAAAAAACCTTCATGGATTTTTCATAGACTTTTTCGCTGTTCCATGTTAAAATGACAAGATGAGAACAGGAAAAGTGTTCCTGCCGCTGTTTGAGCGACTGCCTGCCAGGGAATGATGACTTCAGCAGGCAGAACGGCGGTGGGATGGACGCGCCGGAGGGCGTGGGAGGTTTGAGTGAAAAAAGAGGTTTTAGGCATTCAATTTGACGATCTCACCCGGGAGGAGGCCGCCCAGGCGGGGGCTGCCCTCCTGGCAGAGGACAAGTTTCACTATGTGGTTACGCCCAATCCGGAATTTATTCTGGCGTCGGAGAGAGACAGCGAGTTTCGGAATGTGCTCAACGGGGCGGATCTGGTGCTGGCGGACGGTATCGGAGTGGTCTACTCCGCGAAAATTTTAGGTACGCCGCTGAAAGAACGCGTGCCCGGTGTGGAATTTGCGGATGACATGCTGGCCTGTCTCAATGAGCGGGGCGGACGGCTGTATCTGCTGGGGGCCCGGCCAGGCGTGGCGGAGGAGGCCGGCCAGCGCATTGTAGAGCGATATTCCAATATCGTCTTATGCGGCACCCAGGACGGCTATTTCAAAGATGAGGAGGCCGTTTTGCTGAAGGTAGCCGCCGCTCGGCCTGACCTGCTCTTTGTCTGCCTGGGGGCTCCAAAGCAGGAGAAGTGGATGGCCCGGTGGGGCAGGCACACCGGCGCCCGGCTGGCCATCGGCTTGGGAGGGGCGCTGGATGTCTTTGCCGGTCAGGTGGAACGGGCACCGGATTCCTGGCAGAGACTGGGCCTGGAGTGGGCCTATCGGCTGAAAAAGGAGCCCCAGCGGGCGGGGCGCATGGCTAGACTGCCCCTGGTGCTGGTCAAAGCAGCGGGACAGCGGTTGAAAAAGAGAACTTGAGGGGAGTTCATGGCACACAGGAGGGATTCCATGTCCATTGATGAACAGGCGTTTCAGCTGTGGCGGAGGGCGCCTGCCGCCCAGCGGTCCGCCTTTTTCAGTTGTTTGGCTGTAGGACTGCTGGTCCATCTCTACGCATTTACCAACATCGTTCCCAACTGCGACGGCTTGAGTCGGGTCTATGATCTGCAGCAGATGACTGTCTCTGGCAGATGGTTTCTCCACTATGCCTCCGCTCTGAACAGCTTTACCCAGATGCCGGTGGTCATTGGACTGCTGTCCCTCCTCTTTCTAGGACTGGCTGCCGCGCTGACAGTGGATCTGCTGTCCATCCGCAGCCCGCTGCTGGCAGGGCTGGCAGGGGCGGTGATGGCCGCTTTTCCCTGTCTGGGGTACACCTTTCTCTATCTCTTTACCGCCTCGGCCTACTGCCTGTCCATCTTATTGGCGGCGCTGTCTGTTTGGCTGGCCAAACGGGGCCGGTGGGGCTGGCTGACAGGGGCGGTGGCCCTGGCCCTATCCATGGGCATCTATCAGGCATATGCCTCGGCGGCCATTGGACTGGCGCTGCTGACGGTGCTGGGGGAGACGCTGAATCCCAGTGCGACGGTGAAGGGCACCTGGGAGCTGGGGCTACGCCTGGTCGCTACACTGGCGGCGGGGGCCCTTTTGTACTACGCCGTTTTGCAGGTGTTTTTGAGCGTGAAAGGGCTGGAACTGCTGTCCTACCTGGGAATGGATGCGGCCAGCGCCGGCTACCCTCTGGACCAACTGCCCAGGCTGATTCTGGACGCCTATAAGCAGGTGATCTCGTTTTTCTTTCTGCCTGGGGCGGCCAACGCATTTACTACCCCACTCCTGGCCTTAGTGGATCTGCTGGCCTTGGCGCTGGGGGCGGTGTGCTTTGTGCTGTGCCTGGGCGGGCTGGGCTGGGAGCCTTGGCGGCTGATGGGGGCGCTGAGTATGGCAGTCCTGCTGCCGCTGGGGATCAATTTCGGGCAGATTATCAGCCCCTACGCCCCTCCGACTCCCCTGATGAAATATGCCTTTGTGCTGGCCTATCTGGCGGTGTTGATGCTTCTTCAGTGGGTGGACAGGCTTGCCCTGACCAGAGTGGGGCTGCTGACTCCGGCAGCGGCGATTTGGATGGCGGTTTTGCTGCTGTTTTGCCTCAACACCAACAATCTGTTATACACCGCGTCCGCCCAGGCACACCGGGCTACACAGAGCTATCTCACCCGACTCTATGCCCGGGTGGAGGCCTGTCTAGGCTATCAGCCGGGGATGGAGGTGGCCTTTATTGGGGCCATTCCCAAAGAACAACTCCAGGTTCAGGTGAAGGGGTACGAGCGGATTGGCCACTACAGCGTGCCGATGGACACCGCGGCCCCAGGCAATAAACACATCTACTACTACCTGCGGGACTGGCTGAACATCCCATTGGAAGAGCTGGATGAGGAGACGATGATTTCGGTTGCCCAGAGTCCAGCGTTTCAGGAGATGCCCCTGTACCCCGCCCCGGGCAGTGTGCAGCTGTTAGACGGCCGGGTGGTGGTGAAGCTCCGGGAGGAGTATACCCCGAAGTCAGACTTTGAGATCGCATATGAACACAGGAGATAAGCTATGGACAACAAGAACAGGCAGGGCCTTTTGTCGGTGGTGCTGCCCTCCTTTAATGAGGAGGCATCCATTCCCCGGGCTGCGGAGACGGTCTCCGGAATTTTGACTCGGGCCGGCATCCGGCATGAGCTGATTTTTGTGGACGACGGCTCCAAAGACGGCACCTGGGCGGCGATTCAGGCCCAGGCCGCCCGCTTCCCCCAGGTGCGAGGGGTGCGGTTCTCTCGGAATTTTGGGAAAGAGGCCGCTATCTTTGCCGGTCTGGCCCAGGCGGGAGGGGACTGTACGGCGGTGATGGACTGCGACTTGCAGCACCCGCCGGAGAAGGTGGTGGAGATGTACCGCCTGTGGCAGGAGGGCTATCAGGTGGTGGAGGGGATTAAGGTGAGCCGCGGTCGGGAAAATCCGCTGCATACCCTGGCCGCCCGGACTTTCTATTCCGCTATCAGCGGAGCCATGGGGATTGATATGTCCAAAGCCTCTGACTTTAAGCTATTGGATCGGCGGGCGGTGGACACCCTGCTGGCCATGCGGGAGAAAAATGCGTTTTTTCGGGCCCTCTCCTCCTGGATTGGCTTTTCCACCGCCCAAGTGGAGTTTGAGGTCCAGCCCAGACTGGAGGGCCAGTCCAAGTGGTCTATCCGGAGTTTGGTGCGCTATGCCGTTACCAATATCGCGGCCTTCTCCGCGGCCCCCCTTCAGCTTGTGACACTGTTGGGGGTGGTGGTCTTCCTGTGTTCGGTGGTGCTGGGGGTGTGGTCCCTGTGGCAGAAGGTCACCGGGCGGGCTTTGGAGGGCTTCACCACGGTTATTTTGCTCCAACTGCTGATCGGCAGTATTTTGATGGTCTGCCTGGGGATTATCGGCTACTATATCGGCAAGATCTATGAGGAGCTGAAGGACCGGCCCAGGTATATTCTGGCTGACCGCTGCGAGGGGGAAAGCGCGTGTGAACAAGCTGAAAAAACTCTTTGACCCCACGATGTTTCGTTTTCTCCTGGTGGGAGTGGCCAATACCCTGGTGGGCTGTGGCGTCATGTTTGGCCTGTATAACCTGGCGGGACTCCACGCCTGGGGGGATGCCGGGTATTGGCTTTCCTCCGCGGCTAACTATGTGGCTGGCAGCGTAGTCAGTTTCTTCCTGAATAAACGATTTACCTTCCGCAACCAGGAGAAGGGGGCGGCTGTGGTGGTCCGGTTTGTGCTGAATATCTCGGTGTGCTACCTGCTGGCCTACGGTCTGGCAAAGCCGGGGGTGCGCTGGGTACTGGAGGGGCTGGGCTTTAGTGAGCAGCTTCAGGGCAATGTGACAATGCTGGTTGGTTCCGGTCTGTTTGTGGTGCTCAACTATTTTGGACAGCGGTTTTTTGCCTTTCGAAACAGGGGAGACTGTGAAGAGTGCTGAGTTCCTGCCAGTTTTTTCCGGGCAGCGGGTGGCAGTGTGAGTAATTAGGGCGTCAATACGCCTAAAATGGCTGGGCCTTTGCCGCCCTGCTTTCCCGGTTTTTTGGAAATCTACCTGGGATTTTTGGAAAAGCCAGAACAGAGAGTTCTTTGACACGGGACATAGTCCTTTTGAGGACGAACGAAAGGAGATCTTTTTATGGTATATATTCTGCTTGCACCCGGCTTTGAGGAGGCGGAGGCCCTGGTGCCCGCCGATCTGCTGCGTCGGGCAGGGGTTGATGTGAGCTTGGTGTCCCTCCAGGGAGACGCTGTTACCGGCAGCCATCAGATAACAGTAAAAGCTGACCTGACCCTGGAACGGGTGAATTTGGATGACGCAGAGATGCTGGTCCTGCCCGGCGGAGGACTGGGTGTGAAGCACCTGGGGGAGGCACCCGAGGTGGAAGCACTGGTGAGGCAGGCCGTGGCCCGAGGGCTGTGGGTGGGGGCTATCTGTGCCGCGCCTACCCTCCTGGGGCGCTGGGGACAGCTGGAGGGGAGAGAGGCCGTCTGCTTCCCTGGCATGGAAGGACAGCTGGCCGGCGCGCAGGTGCGGATGGAGCAGAGGACGGTGACGGACGGGAGATTGATCACTGGTCGTGCCGCCGGCTCTGCCTTTGACTTCGGATTGGCTCTGGTGGAGGCGCTAGCCGGGCCGGAGGAGGCTGAGAGGGTGCGCCATGCCGTCCACTATTGATTGGGAGAAGAGAGAATTGCGCCGTCAGGTCCGGGAGCGTCTATCCGTTTTGACTCCAGAGGAACTGCTCCAGAGTGACAGCGCGCTCTTTACACGGTTTTTGGCGCTGCCCCAGGTGGAGAAAGCCGGCGTGATCTTTGCCTTTTGGGGAATCCCCGGAAAGGAGCCGGACACGGCGCGCCTGGTGCGGGAACTGGTCGTCCGAGGAAAGGTGGTAGGCCTGCCCCGGATGCTGCCAGGGCACCAGATGGAGGTGCGCCAATACGACCCGGATCGGCCGCTGGTGCAGGTCTCTTTCGGTATCTCTGAGCCTGGAGAGGATTGCCGCCTCCTGTCCCAGGAGGAGATCGAGGTGGCTCTGGTCCCCGCGGTGTGCTACGACCGGCTGGGCTATCGACTGGGCTTTGGCGGCGGCTATTATGACCGCTGGCTGAAAGATTTTACCGGCTTTCGAGTGGGCCTGTGCCGGGAATGGGGCCTTCAGGACCGGGTGCCCACGGAGCCGCACGACGCCAGGGTGGATGTTCTGCTGACCGAAGGGGCGGGGCTGTCCTTCTGAACACAGGAGGACAGGCGGGAGATGGTATCCCCCGCCTGTCCCCACAGGTGTGTAGACCCAGCTTAACAGCAGCCGCAGTCGTCACCGCCACAGCCGCAGTCGTTATTTCCGCAGCCGCAGTTGTTGTTGCAGCCACAGCCGTTGCCGCCCCAGCCGAACAAGATGATGATCAGGATGATGATCCACAGGGCGCTGTTGCCGCCCCATCCGTTGTTCCCACAGAACATTTGATTTCACCTCACTTGATTTGCCGGGACACTGTCCCCGCGTTCTGTACTATTCTATGGCCCTTCCTTGTCCCTGGTGACAGAAGGGGAAAAAATAATTAGGAGCTGACCCAAATGTCCCAGGATTATTACGAGTCCAAAGAGCGCCGGAGCGGGGAACGCGCCTCCTCCGGAGAGGGAAGTACCTCCCGGCGCCCCAGAAAGAAAAAGCGCCGTTCAGCCGGACGGACCGCGGCCCTGGTGCTGCTGTATGTGACGGCTGTGATCGGCGTGTCTATCCTGCTGGCCTGCGTGGGCTGGGTGGCCGCAGGAGATGTGCTGGCCCTGAACAAGGCGGAGAAGTCGGTCTCCTTCACGATTACCCCCGACGACAGCTTTAGCGATGTGGTGGATCGGCTGAAGGAGGAGGGGCTTATTGAGTATAAGATCCTCTTCAACCTCTTTGCCTCTGTGACCCACAAAAAAGATACCCTTGCCGCAGGCACCTATACCTTGACCACCGATATGGACTACCGCGCGCTGCTGGCTGGAATGCGGGCAAACTCCGCCAATCGGGCCCAGGTGAAGGTGGTGGTTCCGGAGGGCTACACCCTGGACCAGATCTTTGCCCTGCTGGAGGAGAAGGGGGTCTCTACGGTGGCGGAACTGAAAGAGGCGGCCGCCAACCATGACTATGCGTTCTCCTTCCTGGAGGATATCCCCCTGGGGGACTACCGCCGACTGGAGGGCTATCTAATGCCCGCCACCTACGACTTCTATACCCCCCACGACCCGGTGTATGCCCTGAACAAGTTCTTGGTCTATTTTGACAGCCAGGTGGGGGACAATATTCGGGAACAGGCGGAGGCTACCGGCTACACGCTGCGAGAAATTCTTACCATAGCCTCCCTGATTGAGCGAGAGACCACTGGCGAGGACCGGACGGATATTTCCTCTGTCATTCATAACCGTTTGAATAATCCCAATGGCAGCACACAGGGCTACCTGCAGATTGACGCCTCTTTGGTCTATATCAACGGCGGAAAAGAACCCACCGAGGCTGACAAGTCGATTGACTCCCCATATAACACCTATCTGTATAAGGGACTGCCCGTCGGGCCTATCGCCAATCCGGGGATGGAGTCAATTGTCGCCGCTATGAACCCATCTGGCGGGAAGAACTATTACTATGCCCTGGGCGACGACAATATTCATCACTTCTTCCAGACGTATGACCAGCTCCAGAAATTTATTGCCAGTCAGGAGCGGTACAACAAGTAATATTCCGGCGCTCCAGCCGGGGATACCGTGCAGCGGACCGGTCAGGACACAGGGCTCTATTGTGTTAGAGCCCGGTGTTCTCATCGGCCCGTTTCCGGTTTAAAAAGGAGATGTACCATGAGAAAAATTGAACTTCTTGCTCCGGCAGGGGATATGGAGCGGCTCCAAATGGCGGTGGCCTATGGGGCTGACGCCGTCTATCTGGCGGGAAACACCTTTGGGATGCGCTCCTTCGCCGGGAACTTTTCTCCGGAGGAGTTGAGCGCAGCGGTGGCGCTGTGCAGAGCCCATGGGGTTCGAGTCCATGTCACCTGCAACACCATGCCCCGAAATGAGGAGGTGAGCCGCCTGCCCCAGTGGCTGGAGTATCTGGAGGAATTGAGGGTGGACGCGGTGATTCTGGCTGACGTGGGGGTGCTGGCCCTGGCCAAACAGTATGCCCCCCATGTCCAGCCCCATATCTCTACCCAGGCCAGCATTGTCAACTACCAGTCCGCCCGGGCCTGGTATGATTTGGGCGCCAGCCGGGTGATTCTGGCCCGGGAGCTGTCTCTGGAGGAGATCCGGGAGATCCGAGCCAAGACGCCCAAGGAGCTGGAGATTGAGGTCTTTGCCCACGGGGCTATGTGCGTCAGCTACTCCGGTCGGTGCCTGCTGTCCAACTACATGACGGGCCGGGACTCTAACCGGGGGGCCTGCGCTCAGCCCTGCCGCTACCAGTACGCCCTGGTGGAGGAGAAGCGGCCGGGAGAATATTTCCCCGTCTATGAGGAGAACGGGGAGACCTACATCATGAATTCTAGGGATATGTGTATGATTGACCATGTGGCCGATCTGATGGAGGCCGGGGTAGACTCCCTCAAGCTAGAGGGCCGGGCTAAGTCGGCCTACTACGCCGCCATTGTCACCGGAGCCTACCGACACGCCGTTGACGCGGCACAGGCGGGGGTTCCTATGGACCCGGTGTGGCGGGACGAGGTGGAGCATATCAGCCATCGGCACTACTCCACTGGCTTTTTCTACGGCCAGCCGGGCCAGTTCACCGACAACGCCCGCTATGTCCGGGACTGGCAGATTGTGGCCAAGGTCCAGTCCTGCGACGGGGAGGGGAACGCCCTCCTCACCCTGAACAACAAGTTTGGGGTGGGAGACGCCTTGGAACTGGTGGGCCCCGATGTCCGGCCAGAGGCCCTCACGGTGGAGGCCCTCTGGGACGGGGAGGGCGCGCCACTGGAGGAGGTCCGCCACCCTCAGATGAGCTTTCGCATGAAGCTGCCCCGCCAGGTGCCGCCCCTGTCCCTGCTGCGGCGGAAAGCGGACCTGTCGCCGCAGTGAAGGAGGACAAGATTCCCGAAAGCGTACAGGGCGTTGTCCGTGAAGTATAGTGGAGGCTTTCCCCCGGAGAGCGGCTTCAAAAAGGGGAGATGTGACGGGGGGAGGGGGATCAATGTGGCGGCATGGTACGCAGAGGACTAGAATTGAGTCAGGAGGACGGAAATATGACGCCCACCTATCAACAGATGGGAGACTGGCTGGAAGAGATTGCGGGGGAGTTCCCCGACGCCTTTTTCCAGGATTTGGACGGCGGCATTCAGCTGGAGGAGGAGGCCCTCTCCGACCCGGATTTTCCCCCGGGGGAGATGTACATAATGGGGGAGTATATTCACGACCTGCTGGGGCGGTATATTCTGCTGTACTACGGCTCCTTCGCTGCGCTGCTGTCTGATGAGGACGAGGAGGTCTGGAAGGATGAGATCTTTGCTACTGTGGCCCACGAGTTTACCCACCACCTGGAAGAGACTGCCGGCCTCCACGCCCTGGATGACAAAGATTTGGCGTTTTTGCGAGAGGCGCTGGCGGAGTACCAGGAGGAGAAATTGTGACGTTTTATCCATAGTGTAATCAGGGGATGGGGGATGCGCTGTCCTGAGCAAGGTTTGGTTCGCGTTTATCCGTCATCCTCTCCGCTGGGGACTTGGTTTGTGGGAGGGAGATTTTGTCTTGATGAAAAGGGGATTGCTTCGGTTTAGTGGGGCGGCATGGCGCTGCGCCGGATGTGAGCGGATTGCAATTGACAATGAAACGAAGGTGCGGCCATGATTGGCCGCTTTGCCCCCAGCCCCAGTGGGAGGATGCACTTGGGCAATCTGTGGTCCTGCCTGCTGGCCTGGCTGGCCGCACGGAGCGCGGAGGGTGGAATGGTCCTCCGACTGGAGGACTTAGACCCGGACCGGTGCCGGCAGGAGTACTGTGACCAAATCATGCGGGATCTGGAGTGGCTGGGTCTGGACTGGGATGGTGTGCCGGTGTATCAAAGCCGACGAACAGAACTATACAGACAGGCGTTTCACGCCTTAGAACAACAAGACGTAATCTACCCCTGCTTCTGTACGCGGGCGGAACGCCTAGCCGCCTCCGCCCCCCACCGTTCTGACGGTGTGACGGTGTACAGTGGGCGGTGCAGGGCCCTGACCCAGATGGAGCGAGAGGAGCTACTTCAAAGCCGCCGCCCTGCCTGGCGGGCGCAGGTACCTGAACAGGAGGTTGCCTTTACAGATATGCTCCAGGGGGTATTTTCAGAGAATCTGGCCCGGGACTGCGGGGACTTCATCCTCCGCCGGTCCGACGGGGTTTTTGCCTATCAGCTGGCCGTGGTGGTAGACGACGGGGAGATGGGGGTAACGCAAGTGGTGCGAGGGAGCGACTTGCTCTCCTCTACCCCGCGGCAGATGTGGCTTCAGGAGAGATTGGACCTTCCACACCCGGAGTATGGCCATCTGTCCCTGCTGCTGGCTCCAGACGGCCGGCGGCTGGCCAAACGGGACCGGGACCTGGAGTTGGGACAGCTTCAAGAGAGATTCACCGCACCGGAGATCGTGGGTCGACTGGCCTATACCGCAAACCTGATTGACCGGCCAGAGGCCGTTACGCCGCAGGAATTGATACCGCTCTTTTCTTGGGAAAAGCTGCCCCAGAAAGACTTGGTGTGGGTGTGAAGAAAACGGGCGGAATTGGCAGCTGTAGTTGGTGGTGTTTCTCGGCGTGATCGGCTATAATGACCTCATCAGCTACAGGAGGTAATGCATATGAGTTTAGGAAGCAGTTTGTTTCAGGCCAGAAAAAAGAGCGGTCTGTCTCAGGAGGAGGTGGCGGAGAAGCTGGGGGTCAGCCGCCAGACCATCTCTAAATGGGAGACTGACGAGACTTTGCCCGACATCCGCCAGTCCAAACGGCTGGCTGTGCTGTATCGGCTCTCACTGGATGCGTTGATTGAGTTTGATGTGGATGTGAAGGAGATTGAGGAGGTCATTGAGAAGACCAGCGAGGAGACCCAGAAAAAAATTGACTGGACCAGTATGTGGGCCAAAAAGTACCCGGTGTTAGCCGAGTACCCCACTCGGGTTCGGACAGAGGAGTACACCGCTCCCTTGGGGGAACTGCTGGCCCGAATGAAGCGAGACTATGGCTACAGCGATCTGGATGCCTTTCTGGTGCTGAAAGATATTTTGGGTAAGATGTATCAGTAAATGACAAGGCGCCCCGCTTTTGCGGGGCGCCTCCCATTATTTATCTTTCAGCAGCTTGTTCAGCTCAGCCAAGAAGGTGTCAATATCCTTAAATTCCCGATAGACGGAGGCGAAACGGACATAGGCCACCTCGTCTACCGTCTTCAGCTTTTCCATGGCATAGGTGCCGATCCGCTGGGAAGAAACCTCCCGATCCAGGGAATTCTGGAGCAGGTTCTCGATCTCATCTACAAT
>CAPGBJ010000077.1 GCA_948616425.1 uncultured Oscillospiraceae bacterium | reverse complement strand
TGCTGGTAGTAGCTCTGGGTGTTGCTGTGGTACTTCTCGCCGGTGTCCGCGTTCACAGAGTTGAAGACCAGGTGGGCGTGGATATGCTCCCTGTCCACATGGACCCCGATCACCGTTTCGTACCCCGGCAGATGCTCCTCGGCAAATGCCTGGGCGATCTCCAGGGCCTGTTCCGGGGTGACCTCCCCTGGCTTGAAGGACTGGATGATGTGGTAGTACATCACCCCATCCTCCTTGCCATAGGCCCGCTTGGTGTCCAGCATCTGGCGGCACTCCCGGCCTGGGTCGCAGTTCAGGTGGGCAGTGAGGACGCGCTCCTGGGTCTTGTCCCCGTTGAGGACGTAGTTGATGCCCACGTCCAGTCGGCCCTTCCGGGCCAGGATTTTTGTGATAGCCATGTTCCTAACTCCTGTGGTATAATGATCCCAATAAACTTTAGGAGAAAAATATGTGGTTTTTATTTGCGTTAGGATCGTCCATATTTGCGGCGCTGACCTCGATTTTAGCCAAGATCGGCATTGAGGGGGTAAACTCCAACCTTGCGACAGCCATCCGCACCTTTGTTGTGCTGCTGATGTCCTGGGGGATGGTGTTCATCACGAACACGCAGGGCGGCATTGCAGAGATCAGCAGGCGGAGTTGGCTGTTCCTGATCCTGTCCGGTATTGCCACGGGAGCCTCCTGGCTGTGTTACTATAAGGCCCTGCAAATTGGTGAGGCATCCAAGGTGATACCCATCGACAAGCTGAGTGTTGTGATTACCATGATCCTGGCGGCTGTCATTCTGCATGAGCAGTTCACGCCCAAGTCCATTTTGGGCTGTATCCTGATTGGGGCCGGAACGCTGTTGATGGTGCTGTAACGCTATTTTTTAGCGATCTGATACATCAACTCGTAGACCTGATCCAGCAGGTATAGCCCCCGCTTGGCGTCCTCGGCCCTGGCAATCCCGGCGTTGACACTGCGGGCGATCTGGTTGATGTTTACACCGATTTTGTGGACTTCCCAACGAAGGTCCTTGATCTCTTGGATAGGCTTTACCGGGAGTGGAACTTCCTCAATAAGCCGGACGAGGTAGGCCCTCCGGGAGAGGCCGCACTGCTTGGCCTGGGCCACCAGCCGCTGGTACTGCGCCGGCGTCAGTTCGATGTGGACATGATGCCTGCCGTGCTTATCTGCTCTGCTCATGCCGCCTCCTTTTTCCCTTGAGAGAGCTGCCGCTGTTCTCCGCCTGAATCTCCTGTTCAAACACTTTTTCCAAATCAAACACATTGCCATAGGGAACGCCCTTCCGGCTGTAGGGCTTCATGGGCATGGGGATCTGGGCCTGCAGCTCCTTCAGCCTCTCCCAATACTGCGGGAGAAACTGATAAATCGCTTTCAGTTCTTTCCGATTCTTGTTTTTGCAGCACCAGCAGGACACTCGGTCGAGGATGTCATACAGCCGAACGCCGCTTTCCTCCCAGAAGAATCCCCGCTGGTAGCAGTACGCCAAACAGTCCGCCTCCGTCATCCTGGCCTCCGCCAGCGGTGAACACTTGGGTAGTTTTAACTTTGC
>CAPGBJ010000076.1 GCA_948616425.1 uncultured Oscillospiraceae bacterium | reverse complement strand
TTCTTGCAATACATCCAGTATTCCTGGGAAAAATTGTGCTTGTCTGGCAGAAAAATCCTTCGCCACTGTGCATCGTTCCATGTTTCAAACAGCGACTAGTCTCCGCTGGCCATGATTTTGATAATCGTCTTGTCGGTCTGCCGCATCCCCTCTTTGCCAAGTATATTGACATTTTGGATGGTGTTTTCAACACCTTTTGACACAATTCCATCTCCTGAATAAAATTGTCTTCCGTTCTGATACAGTTCATATCCAAAGATGCCTGTGTCCACAGCCAAAGAAATCTTCGCTGCGCAGCTCGCCTTTGCGCCGTCGCAGATCACACCGGACGATATCGCAAGTGCGTTAACAATAGTATGTGAAATAGCCTCTAAGTCCCCACCCTTTAGGTAACAAATAGCCGCTCCGGCAGCTACGCCTGCACTAATCGCTCCACAGTAAGCCGACAGTCTGCCAATGCCGCTTTTCAAATGAAGCGCCACCAGGTTAGACAAGGTCAGCGCCCGGTAAGTCATATCCTGGTCGCAGTTCAACTCCTTTGCATACTCCAACACAGGAAGCGACACAGTCATTCCCTGGTTCCCGCTTCCGGAATTGATGACGACCGGGAGCTCACATCCGTTCATCCGAGCATCTGAGCCCGCCGCGGCCATTGCGCGGGCGCGTGTACGCACATCAGAGCCGTTCATCTTTAAAAGGTTCTTCCCCACACTGGCACCATAATCTCCACGGAGACCCTCTTCGGCAATGGCGCTGTTATATGCAATCTGTCGATCTAAGATCGGTCGCACATCATCAACCTTGAGTGTGTTCACGAAATTAAAAATTCCTTCGACTGTGAGCAAATCAAAATCAGGGGACTGCTGTCCATCGTCCTGAATGGGAGCTTCAAACAGTACCTGCCCATCCTTTTCAATCAAAACAATTCCTGTGTGGTGATTCACAATGCGAACGGTCACGCGGCTCTGCCCGTGAAAGGCTGTGATACATATGTCTAATACCAGGTCAGAATCCGCAGGACAAATATTGATCTGTGCCGTTTGGAGGTACGTTTCCATCTCCTTGATCTGTTCATCTGAGACATTGGAGATGACCTCTAGCTCACAATCGGGGTCTCCAGCGACGACACCAGCCGCCACAGCCGCTTTCATCCCACGCCTTCCTCCAGTGTGGGGCACAACTACACTCTTCACATTTTTGATGATATTTCCGCTTACCTCCATATCAATCCGATCTGGGAGGCAACCCAGTACCTGCCTGGCTTTGGCCGCGCAATATGCAATGGCGATGGGTTCTGTACATCCCATTGCGGGGACAAGCTCCTCCCGCAAGATGCGCACATATGTTTGGTAGACCGCCGTATCCAAAACCGCTTGTGTTTTTTCCGCCGAGATGTCTCTTGCTTCTTGCAGAGACCTTGCCAGCTGTGCCGGACATGAAGTTCCTCTGTCTTTGCATTGGACATCCTTCAGCATGGAAATCAGTTCCTCCGGAGTATGCCCTTCTGCCAAGATAGCGATACCTTTTCCGTTGCCGTTGCAACCGCCCTCAAAGTGGATGTTATATACTCTTCCATCCACAATATCGTAAGTAATCTCTTTGCAACAGACCCCGCTGGGAATAAAACGATACATACGCAGTGCTCCTTTCAAAATTTGATCCTGAAAAAGATGGATTTTTGATGCTTTTATTATAATGAACATATTCTCAAATGTGAAACGGAAAAAATGTATCATGTTATCCTAATTTCGAATCGCACTGGCATCTTGTGTATCCATAAGCGGTTCAAGCCAAATCCAGGCCAATATCAGCTGTAGAAGGTTGTACCCCATCAAAGCCGCCGCCGACCAACAGGCCGACTTCCATGTCCGCGCCCAATGCCAATTCGGAACCAAGCGCGGCGGTTCTGGTTTGGAGAGGGGGAGCATGGGGGTGGAATCAATGGCGTTTTCATGAAAAAACGCCGGAGCAAAACGGACTTTGCTCCAGCGACGCGGCTTATATCGCCAACCATTTACATGTTGTAGCACGAGAGTCTTATGAGTTTTGGTACGGTCTTTCATGACAGGGCAGATCACTGTAAATCTGTCCTGTATATTACAGACGTTCTGCCCAAGTTGCCAGGTTCTATAAATTTTTCTCACTGGGTAGAGGCGTTCAACTTACGCCGTCTGCTCTGACAGAGCTTGAAAGATGCCCCGGTTGTGTTGGACTGCCGGAGAGTCCGGCTTGAAGGATGCGGCCAGCTCGTTGAAGGCCTCCGCCCGTTTCGCGTCGCCCAGGCGGCTGTAGCAGACACACAGCTGGATACAGGGAAGATACCCATAGCAGTCCGGGGAGACGAAGCTGCCCCGGCGGTCATCCCGGTTGCAGGTCAGGGCCAAGGTATACCAGTAGGCGGCCTGCCGGAACTGTTCCTTTTGGAAGAACCAGCGGCCAATGTCACAGCAGACCTCCGCCCGGGGCCAGTCGTAGGTGAAGGTGCGCAGCAGCGCCGCCAGTGCCGCCTGTTCATGGCCCAGCTCCCTGTGACAGTAGGCGCAGTGGCAGCAGGCGTCGATGTTGTTCTCCACCCAGCCCCGGCCCTCCTCTAAAAACGCCTCAAAGACGGCCAGCGCCTCCGCCCAGCGGTGATGGTAGTAGAGCTCCCGGCCGTAGTAAAACTGCTGACGGGGCTCCAGTTCCTGTCCTGCGGCCAGCTGGCCCTCATAGATTCGCAGGTTCCGGTCCGGGTCAGAGGGGCGGGCCTTTTTGTGGGTGACGGCGAAATCCCCGTACAGAACAGTCCCCACCGAGGGGACCACCTCGTGGACGGCCCCCACCCAGCCCATGCCCGCCCGGTTTTTGATGAGCCGCTCCCGGTAGTAGGAGAAGGTCACCCGGCCGCTCTCGTCAAAGCCGGTGTGGTAGGGGGCCATGACCACCGAGACACCGGGGTCCAGCCCCTCCTTCAGGGCCTGGAATTTCTCCTGGTCCTCCTCTAAAAGTACGTCGTCGGCGTCCAGCCACAGACAGTAGTCCATGGTTGCGTGGGAAAAGGACTCGTTTCGGGCGGCGGCGAAGTCGTCCCGCCAGGGGAAATCGAAGATCTTGTCCGTGTAGCGGGCGGCAATCTCCCGGGTGCGGTCGGTGGAGCCGGTGTCCACAATGACGATCTCGTCCACCAGCTCCGCCGCGCTGTCCAGACAGCGCGCCAGCACATCCTCCTCGTTTTTTACAATCATGCACAAGCTGATGCTCACCATATGGCAGTCTCCTTTGCTTGGATATTAGGGGGGACCCCCACCGGTTAAGCCGGTGGGAGTCCCTTTTTGCTGGAAAAACGTCCGTGCCGTCCTCAGGGCTTGTTTGAAAAATGTCAGTACGCCCAAGCGGCGGTCCTTTTTCCTCCATACTGCCCCAATTTTTCTTGCAATACATCCAGTATTCCTGCGAAAAATTGTGTTGATCTGGCGGAAAAATTCCTCACCATTGTGCATACCTCCGTTTTTCAAACGGCGCCTAATCACTCAGTCGAATGAGGGACAGGGACGCACCCACTCCGTCGCCCATCAGAGTGGCGCCGCCGATTGTATCGGTGTACATCTGAAGGGAAAGGGGGATGCCCGCATGCAGCGTACGCAGGATCCGGCATTCAAAGCTGGAGAGGGAAGCCACCGGCGCGATGACGGAGTCTTCCATGCGCACGTTGTTGTACATCAGCCGGGTTCCCATTTTTAGGGCCGCGGTGATATTCACATGGTAGGTGATCAGATAGATACCGCTTTTGCTCACCGTAAACACCGTGTTGTCCGGGCTGACGGTGATCTCCGGGGAGAGGAGCTGGGCGTCGGGCAGGGGAATGGGGGTGCCGCCTGTAGACACCTGGAGCCTGGGACCACTGGTATTGGCGGCATAGGCGGAAATCAGGCTGGGACCGGTGGCCCCGGCGGGGCCGGCAGGACCTTCGGGGCCCGTCGCGCCCGTCGCACCGGCGGCGCCTGTTGCGCCTGCCGCGCCCGGCTTGCCCTGGGGGCCGGTGGGACCGATGGCGCCGACCGCGCCGGCGGGGCCCTCCGCGCCCACGGGGCCTGTGGGGCCTGTGGGGCCCTCAGCGGGCCCCTGCGCTCCGACGGGGCCGACAGGTCCGGTGGGGCCGGGATACACCGGGGCCTTCATGGCCGCGCTCAGCTTGGCGGTGAGCAGCATCTGCTGCTCCATCACGTCCGACATGGTGTCCTGCACGCTCTTGTTGACCTTCATGACCTCCTCAAGGTCCGCCGCCTTCTCCAGGCCGGGCAGGGTACCAAGAACGTATTGCAGCTTTTCCCCCTGGGTGTTGAGGATATGGCTCAGGCTGAGCTCCTCAGCGGCGATGGAGGAGATGATCCCGTTGATGCTGCCCTCTCGGGTCAGCGGGGGGTCAATCTGAGGGAATGTTGGCATCGGCATACTACCCCTCCTCTCAGCTCAGACGGATGACGGACAGGTTCGCGCCGCCGGAGCCGGGCAGCAGGGTGATATTGGCGAGAGGGCCAAACATCTGAAGGGATACGGTGGACCCGGCGGTCAGATCCACAATGATCTCCGCGGAAAAATGACTCCTGAGCACCGTGGGTGGCACCGCGATGGATGGCGCTATGACGGAGGCCGGGTCGGCCTTGTTGTTGATCATCAGACGTGTGCCGGCATTGGAGGGCACGCTGGTGTTGACGTTGTAGGAGATCAGGTAGCGTCCCGTGGTGTTCACCGTGAGCTGCGTGCCGGTCGGGGTACTCTTGATATCCGGGGACTTCCGCATGACCTCACTCATGGGGATGACAGCGCCATCTGCCAACACACTGATGGTCTGGCCGCTGATGCTTGCCAAATAGGCGGAGGTGGCAGTGACGGGGAGACCGGCGGGACCGGTAGCGCCAGTGGGGCCAGTGGCCCCGGTAGCGCCGGTGGCGCCCGTGGCGCCGGTAGCGCCGTCATCCCCCCAGGGTCCCTCCGGACCGGTGGCGCCGGTGGCGCCCGTAGCGCCGGTGGGGCCGGTAGGGCCAGTAGCGCCTGTGGCGCCCATAGGACCGCCGGCAGGGCCGGTGGCTCCGGTGGGGCCGGTGGGGCCGGTGGGCCCCTGCATGGGGGAGGCTGCCAGCGCCCCCTGCATCTTCGCTTTCAGGAAGAGCTGGTTCTGCACGGCGGTCTCCAACATGCTGCGGACGCTCTCGGTAGCGGTCAGCACGTCGCCCACCGTGGCGGAGGGACCGCTGAGACCGGGCAGGGTACCCAAAATATATTGCAGTTTCTCACCCTCAGCGTTGAGGATATGGCTCAGTCCGAGTTCCTCCATGGCGATGGAGGAGAGAATTTGATTGACCGCGTTTTCACGCTCAATAGGTGGGTCAACTTTGGGAAAACTGGGCAGAGACATAACTGAGAATCTCCTTTCAATTATAAGAAGCGCGCTGTGAAACACAGGGGGGTAGCGGCGGGAGCGAGTCGTTCTTCTGCGCCGCACCCGAAATACTATATGTGCTCGCGCTCCGGTGTGTTCCAGCTGGAACCAAACAGTCTCCACTGTCATAAAGTAGGACGGCGGCATGGTTCTCCTGCCGCACATTTCAGTCCCGGCCTTGCCGGGATGCGCTATGGAGTTTTTGAATATGTCTATGCCTTCCTTCCCCAAAAACGGGGTGGATATGACACGGGAAGAAGCTCTGACTCTGATTATCGCCTGCATTGCCATGGAGGAGCTTTCCCTGAGTCATATTCTCAACGCCGGAGGGGAACATCTGCAATTTGTCCTAGGAACCCTGCCTGGTGTGAGTTCCCAGGATGTGCTGGCCGCCCACAAAAGCATCACTGCCCTGATAGAGGCCGTGACACACAACCAGATGCTGTTGAAGAACAAGCTGGACCATGTGCTGGAGTTTGTCCCGCGTCCGTCCGAGCCCTCCCAGCCGGCCTTCCCGGTTCAGCCCCCGTCCCCATCGCAGCCCACGCCCCCCACGCCCCCAACTCCGCCGTCTCCGCCAGCCCCCTATGTCCCTGTCTGCCCGATGCCCTCCCCGCCGCAGTACGCAGTCCCCTGGCCTCCGGCCCGTCCGGCTCCATACCGGGTGATGCCCTGTGCAAAGAGCGCCCTTCAGCTGGTCGGCCAGCGGGAGAAAATGCTGTGGGAGCCGGACAGCCGCCTGTTCTGGAGGCAGCGGGGCCGCTCGGGGCGACACATCTGCTGGGACGGACGCGCCCCCGGGCAGATCCAGCTGAATCCGGGAAAGAGCTATGTGGTCCAGTACACATTGAATGTCTGTGCAATTTCCCCGGCAGAAGGGACCGGCAGAATCCTGCTCAGCCAATCGCCCTGCGGCATATTCGCGGATACGCCGCCGCTGTGCCTCCCCTTGCGGCGCCTGATACATGGGTCCCAAGTTCTACACCATGTCTCGGTGCTGCACCCCTGCGCAAACTGCGGATGCGGGGCGGCGCTGTCCCTGATGCTGGATTCGCAAACGCCCCTGTGCGTCGAACGGGCGTCGATGGACATTGTAGAACTTTAGCGAAAAACCCGAAAGCCTTGATACGTCAAGGCTTTCGGGCAAAGAATGTCCCGCCCGATGGAAACGGCTGACCCCAGCCTGTACCAGTCAGGCAGGTCATGCCGCTTGGGCGCGGGAGAGGAGGGCCGTACATGGAAGTGATCATTAACGCAAACACATTGATTACGCTGGCGGAGCTGGTGACCGCTTTGGGTGTGATCGGCGGCGTGATCCTCTGGTGCATCAAGTTTGTTCAGCGGAGCAGGCGGCAGCATGAGGAGCTGAAGGCGATCTGCCGGGAGCAGACCCTGATCTGCTATGGGCTGCTGGCCTGTTTGCAGGGGCTGAAAGAGCAGGGCTGCAACGGCCCGGTTACCGAAGCCATGAACCGGATAGAGGAACACCTCAATCAGGCCGCACACGATGAAGAGGCGTGAGTGTTGGAAAGGAACGGTAAATGATGAATCAGATTGACTGGAAACGTAAATTGAGCTCCCGTAAGTTATGGGCGGCAGTAGCGGGTATCGTCACTGGCCTGGCTATGGTGTTCAGGCTGGACGAGGGCATCATCAGCTCAGTAGCGGGCGCCGTGGTGTCTGTGGCCTCCGTGGTGGCCTACATTGTCACCGAGGGCAAGGTGGATGCGGAGAGCATCAAAAAAACGGTGGAGGAGAGTACAAGTCGGCCTGAAAAGCTGGAAGAAGCCGACTTGGGTCTCATCCAGAGCGTGGCAGAGTCGGTGCAGAATAAATAAGCGGCAGTAATATCTATCGCCTTGCATGGAATAGCCTGTAACCCCTGAAACAAAAGGGCTACAGGCAAAGAACCGCCCTGCCTGATGGAACGACTGGCAACAGTCTGTTCCAATTGGGCAGGGCGCCGCTGTCCATTCACAGCTCCAAACGGACGATCTGTTTATATAGCAGAACAAATTTTTCTTGGATCATTTTATTTGCGTGGTAGTGTCCAAAAAAGTGGTATTCAAATTGGCACCGCCGAGTGACCTCGTCGAGGAAATCTGTCAGAGCGTCCGCCAGATAAAAACCGCCGCTCAGCTGATCCTGAACCGATGTAGGACAGCAGTGGGTGATGATGTAATCCACCGTCCAGTTGTGATGCTCCAGGTTGGCCCGTGCGGTCTTGTACTCCTCCTCGCTGGGCAGTTCCTCTCTCCACCAGGACAGGTGGTTGATTCGGTATAGAGCGCCGCTGGTGTTCAACTGCCTTTGCTTCTCCTCAAACTGGGGGTCATCCAGTTCCAGAATTCCTCCATCAATATCGCAGCTGCTGGCACCGCCCATTGTGAAGAATTTTTTGCCCTGAATGTCATATACCTGTCCCCGCATCAAGTGGATTACCGAGGGACGAATACGCTGCACCAGCCCGCCGCTCCATTCCTCCACAGGGTATTCGGCCAGCAGGTCGTAGTTTTCGTGGTTGCCCGAGACAAACAGCGTGGTGTAAGGTTTCCGCTCCAGCCAGTCCAGCCGGCGTTGCTCGTCAGGGCTGCCAGTCCAGATGCCTCCAAAGTCACCGCAAATGATGAGGCAGTCTTTTTTTGTCAGCCCTACCTGCTCATAGAAAATGGTGTTCTCAAACCGTTTGAAATTTCCGTGTGTGTCGCCTGTGATGAATATAGCCATGGTATCCCACGTTCCTCTCTGATTTTAATACTAACTCTGCTCCATTTCTACCCCGAAGTGCTCCCGTACAAAGTCAACAGTGGCCAGAATAGGCAGAGATGAGTTTGTTTTGCTGCGCCAGGGGAGGGAATGTAACAATATCACAGAAATCGTTGAAAAGATCAGCTAAGATAGGTCCATCACCAAAGAAAACGAGGAGGACAAAAACATGGCTCTGATTCATATCAGCAAAAATAATTTTGAGCAGGAAGTGATCCAATCTGACAAGCCAGTTCTGCTGGATTTCTGGGCCCCGTGGTGCGGCCCCTGCCGCATGGTCAGTCCCATTTTGGACGAGATCGCTCAGGAGCGCAGTGACATCAAGGTGGGCAAAGTCAATGTGGATGAGCAGCCGGAGCTGGCTGGTCAGTTCGGTGTGATGGGTATCCCCGCCCTGGTGGTGATGAAAAATGGAAGAATTACGAACCAAGCTGCGGGAGCCAGACCGAAAAAACAGATACTTGCGATGCTGTAACAGGAGGTGTTGAAATGAAAGTGGTAATTGTAGGTGGCGTGGCGGGGGGTGCCACGGCAGCGGCTAGAATTCGTCGACTGGACGAACAGGCTCAGGTTGTTGTTTTTGAGCGGTCGGGGTATATCTCCTATGCCAACTGCGGACTGCCCTACTATATCGGCGATGTGATCACCGATCCAGAGGCCCTGACCCTCCAGACCCCAGAGAGTTTTTTGGCCCGCTTCCAGGTGGATATGAGGGTGTACCATGAGGTTATGGCCATCCACCCGGACAAAAAAACGGTCTCGGTCAAAAATTTGCAGACAAACGAGATCTTCGAGGAGACCTACGACAAATTGGTTCTCTCCCCAGGCGCCAAGCCCACCCAGCCCAGACTGCCCGGCGTGGGGCTTAAAAAGGTGTTCACCCTGCGCACCGTGGAGGATACCTTCCGCATCAAGGAGTACATTCGGGCAAATCGGCCCAGGTCGGCTGTGCTGGCGGGTGGCGGTTTTATCGGGCTGGAGCTGGCGGAAAATCTGAGGGAGCTGGGCATAGAGGTCACTATCGTCCAGCGGCCCAAGCAGCTTATGAAGCCCTTTGACCCGGATATGGCGGCCTTTATCCACAGTGAGATGCGCAGGCATGGCGTCAAACTGGCTTTGGGCCGCACGGTGGAGGGCTTTGAGGAGCGCGGCGGCGGTGTGGATGTGCTGCTTCAGGACGAGGCCCCTCTCCACGCCGACATGGTGGTACTGGCCATTGGAGTTACTCCAGATACCGCCCTGGCCCGAGAGGCGGGGTTGGAGCTGGGGCTTAAGGGGAGCATTGTGGTCAACGACCGCATGGAGACTTCTGTCCCCGACATCTACGCCGTGGGGGATGCGGTTCAGGTGAAGCACTATGTCACCGGAGCGGATGCGGTGATCTCTCTGGCTGGTCCCGCCAACAAACAAGGGCGGATTGCAGCGGACAACATCTGCGGAGGGGACAGCCGGTATCTGGGGAGCCAAGGCAGCAGTGTCGTCAAAGTCTTTGACATGACAGCCGCTTCCACCGGCGTGAATGAGACCAACGCTGAAATGGCCGGTCTGGCGGTGGACCGGGTCATTCTTTCCCCTATGAGCCACGCGGGCTACTACCCTGGCGGCAGACTTATGACCATGAAAGTGGTGTTTGAACGGGAGACATTCCGCCTCCTGGGAGCTCAAATCGTGGGCTATGAGGGGGTAGACAAGCGCATTGATGTGCTGTCCGCGGCCATCCACGCGGGGATGAAGGCCACCCAGCTGAAGGACCTGGATCTGGCTTACGCACCCCCCTATTCCTCCGCCAAGGACCCGGTGAATATGGCTGGCTTTATGGTGGACAACATAGCCAAAGGCATCTTGGACCAGTGGTTTTTAAGGGATGTACCCGCCCTGCCCAGAGACGGCAGTGCTACGCTGCTGGACGTCAGAACCTCGGCTGAATTTGCCCAAGGGCACATGGAGGGGTTCCAAAATATCCCGGTGGATGAGCTGCGGGGGCGGTTAAGTGAGCTGGAGCCGGGGAAGCCGGTCTATGTTATCTGCCAGAGCGGCCTGCGCAGTTACATCGCCTGCCGCATTCTGGCTGGATACGGCTTCAAAGCGTATAACTTCTCCGGCGGCTTCCGGTTCTATGATGCAGTTATGAATGATTACAGCCTAAGCCAACAGGCTACAGCCTGTGGAATGGATCAATAGGGAGAAAGAGCCCCTCTTCACCCCCGACAGAAAAAGAAGAGGGGGCTCTCTCTATGTGCCCCTCAGCTCTTCCAGCCTTTTTTTATCCCGGAGTTCTACAGCGCCTCGGGATAGTTTGACCATACCTTCGTTCTGAAAGTAGCGGAGCATTCGGGTGATGACCTCCCGATGGGTACCCAGGTGGTTGGCGATGGTCTCGTGGGTGATTTTCAGCACAGAGGCGCCCTCGATTTCCCCCTCTTCCAGCAGGAAGGCGGCCACCCGTCTGTCCAGGCTTTTCCACATGATCTGCTCGATCAGCCACATGACCTCTGAGAAGCGAGCGGCCATAACCTCGTTGGTATAGTTGGCGGCAGGGGCGGACTCCTCCATGACCCGCCGGTAGATTTCTGCGGGAATGACCCAGAGTGTGGTATCCTTCTCTGCCTCAATGGCGAGGTCAAACTGTACGCTGCGCAGCATACAGGAGGCGGAAAACAGGCACAAATCCCGGTCAAATAGGCGGTAAACTGTGATTTCTCGGCCCTCCTCCGAGAGGATGTAGGCCCGGAGCTGACCTGACTGCACCAGCAGCAGCCCGGTGCAGTCTCCGCTTCCGTTGTGGATCAAAGTGCCCTTTTGGACGCTTCGTTCCATCAGACTGTCCAAAATCAGATGCTGCTGGGCAGAAGTTAATTGATTCCAAATGGGGAAATAGCTTTGAATGTCCATTGCGTCTCCTCCCTGATTACACATTCAGTATAGGCTATCTTGTATCATATGTCAAAAGGGAATGGGGAAGAATGCCACACGGCCTGCTGACAGTTTGGTGATATCATCACAGTTTTCCCGCTGACAATAGAGTATGATAGAGCTATCATGACTGGAGGTGTTCTGAATATGGAGACCAAACGGAAGGTCCGCCCCAAGGCGCAGGTGGACCGCTCCCTCTGCGTGGCCTGCGGCTGCTGTGTCAAGGTGTGTCCTTTGGCGGCGATCAGCGTGTTCTGCGGCCTTTGGGCTCAGGTGGATGAAGACAGGTGCGTCGGCTGCGGCAGGTGTGTGAAGGAGTGCCCGGCCTCAGTCATAGAGCTGCGGGAGGTGGAACCATGAAGAAACACTGGTATGACTACCTGTGGATTGTGTCCCTTACTTATCTGATTCTGGGCTTTTTCAACATCCTGTTTGCCTGGCTGGGGCTGCTGTGCTTCTTCATCCCGTTGATTATTTCGATTGTGTGTGGCAATAAGGGCTACTGCAACCGATACTGTGGGCGGGGTCAGCTGTTTGGCCTGATCGGCGGCAGATTTGGCCTGTCACGGAAGAAAGATGTCCCCCACTGGCTGAAGACGAAGACGTTCCGTTATGGGTTTCTGATTTTTTTCTTTGTCATGTTTTTCCAGATGCTCTGGAACACCTACCTTGTCTTTGCGGGCGCCCAAGATCCGCGCCAGGTTGTCACACTGCTGTGGACGTTTAAGCTGCCCTGGCACTGGGCCTATCACGGCACAGTCCTCCATCCAGGGGTAGCTCAATTTGCCTTCAGTTTTTACAGCGTAATGCTTACCTCTACTGTGCTGGGTTTTATCACCATGATCCTGTTTAAGCCCCGGTCCTGGTGTGTGTACTGTCCAATGGGCACGATGACACAGCTGATCTGTAAGGCTAAAAATGGTTTTCCTTCCAGCTAAATGTCTCCAATGTGCCGGAATACTGCACGATTGAGGTGTGTTTTGCAGATCCCGGTCAATGAAAAAGGCGCTCCAACCAGGAGCGCCCTTTTATTATAGAGCCTGTGTTTTCATCTTTCCGAATATCAGGGATATGATGGGGTACTAGATTCGGCTGATTCCGTTGTTGGTGAGGGCTTCCAGAATGTTGTAGCGTTCCATCTGGAATTGCTTTGTCATTGCGAGTGCCTCTTCCATATCCAGATCTACAATCCGACCATCTACCGAGGCGATAATGCGGTTGCCCTTCTGGGAGGCCAGTGACTGTACGGCTACATAGCCCATGCGGCTGGCGGTCTCGCGATCTCGGGCGGAAGGCGCTCCGCCCCGCTGAATGTGGCCTAACACAGTGACACGGGGATCAATTCCCAGGGAATTCTTGATCTGGCTGGCAATATCGTAGACGCTGCCTGCCCCTTCGGCTACCACTACCATGTAGTGGGTTGTTCCAGCCAGACGGGCACGGCGGATATTTTCTACCACATCATTTTCGAAATCGACAGATCGCTCTGGAATCAGCACTGAGGTGGCCCCCACGGCCAAACCTACATATAGAGCCAGGTAACCGGCGTGGCGGCCCATCACCTCCACAACGGAACAACGCTCGTGGGATTGCATGGTATCACGCAATTTGTCGATACATTCAATGGCGGTGTTACATGCGGAATCAAACCCGATGGTGTAGTGGGAGCAGCCAATGTCATTGTCAATGGTAGCGGGGATGCCGACCACACTCAGCCGCTGGCCTTTTTCTGCGACCTGGCGGGACAGCGCCAAGGCGCCCTTGAAGGTCCCGTCGCCTCCGATGGCAACAATCCCGTCCAGTCCCAGTAGTTTGCAAGTGGAAATTGCCTTTTCACGGCCGACAGGGTCCATAAACTCTTCGCTTCGGGCGGTATAGAGCATTGTGCCGCCCCGGTTGATGATTCGGCTGACACTGCTGCCATCCAGACGAACAAAGTCGTTGGTAATCAGTCCGCTCCAGCCCCGCCGGATACCGATACACTCAATTCCCTGGCCCACCGCGGTACGCACCACGGCCCGAACCGCTGCGTTCATACCCGGTGCGTCTCCGCCGCTGGTCAATACGCCGATCCGCTTGATCTTGTCACCCATAATACAACAGCCTCCTTATCTATTCCGACCCGCTGGACCAGGTATTCCCGCAGGGCCGCTTTATGATATTATCTCATTATGGCATTATCCTAGGGGAATGTCAAGGACTGGCAGGGGGACAGGCATGATACATCATCACCAATTTTTATCTGACCGGTCCAAAAAATTTTACGGCAAAAAATCTCAATTTCCTGTTGACAAGTCGGCTGCGGTTTAGTATAATGATCAAGCCGTTGCAGAGTGGATGGCACACTGGGGAGCATAGCTCAGCTGGTAGAGCACATGCCTTACAAGCATGGGGTCACAGGTTCGAGCCCTGTTGTTCCCACCAGTTTTCCCGGGATTATTTGGCGCGGTAGTTCAGTTGGTTAGAACGCCGGCCTGTCACGCCGGAGGTCGAGGGTTCAAGTCCCTTCCGCGTCGCCATTT
>CAPGBJ010000075.1 GCA_948616425.1 uncultured Oscillospiraceae bacterium | reverse complement strand
TGCTGAGGTCACGGACCACGATGCACTGGACTTTCCCCGTCCGCACATCGTCCATCAGGCGGTTCCATGCCGGACGGTCGAACACGGTCCCCGTCCTGCCGTTGTCCGAGTAGACCTCCATGAGCTGGAGGTGCGGGCATCCGTCCAGATAGTCCTCGCAGACGGCGATCTGGTTTTGCAGGGAGTTTCCGTCATCGTCCTTGCCGCTGTTCTCCACCGACAAGCGGGCATAGATGGCGGTGGGGAGCGCCGCTGCCTCCTTTTTGACTTCTGCCACAGGCTGAGCCTGTGCTTTTCTGCTCTTTCGTGCCATTTTCTCTCTCCTTCTCAGCCCACCGCCAGAAGCGGACGGTCCTTGTAGTTTTTCGCTATCTCCATCGCCCTGGCAAACTCATCCCGATACCGAAAGACGATCTCCACCTTTTTGTCCTCATAGATGAGTATCTTATCCACCAGAGCCAGCAGGAGGCGGCGGTCAAGCTCCTGCACATTCTCATACTGAGCGAAAACCTGTACCCATGCCCGGTTCTGGCTGCCCATCGCGGCGGCGTCCTGCTGTTCCCGCTTCAGCCGCTTCAAAGCCTCCTGCTTCTCCTCGATCAGCCCCCGGTAGTTCTCCCGGAAGTCGGTGTACTCCGCCTTGTTGATGATGCCCTCCACGAAGTTCTCATACAGTCCCAGCTCCAGCTTTTTGTACCGCTGTATCTCCTCCTCCAATCGGGTCATCTGTGCCTCATAGCTGAACACCTTGCGGTCCCTTTGGGGGAGGCTGTCTATGAAGCACAGCACCTTATCCAGGTGAAGCACTACCTCGATCTGGTCGTGGATGGCGTGGAACACGATCTCCGTCAGCTTCGCCTCGCTGAAGGAGTGGGGGCTGCACTGGTGGGTGCGCTTGTTGTTGCCGCAGTTGTAGTAGACATACGCCTTGCCCTTTGCTTTCTGCGTCTTGCGGATCATGGCCCCCTCGCAGTCCCCGCAGAACAGGTAGCCAGAGAACAGGTCGTGTTTGTCGCTGTCCCCGGCGCAGCGCATATCCCGGCGCATCAGTTCCGCCACCGCCTCGAAGTCGGTGCAGGAGATGATCGGCTCATGGGCGTTCTCTATCCGCACCCAATCGGTCTCCTCCTTGGGGCGCGTCACCCGGACTTTATGGTTCGGCGTTCCCCGCCGCCCCTGGATGAGTACCCCGGTATAGACGATGTTGGAGAGTATCCGCTTAACGGTCACATACTCCCACTCCGGCCGCTCTTTTGTGCGGAAAGCCGTCTCAAAACGGACGCCCTGCATCCGTTTGTACTCCATCGGCGTGGGGATGCCGCTGGTGTTGAGCCGCCTCGCTATCTTCAGGATGGGGAAACCGTCCTTATACATCCCGAAAATGAGGGTAACGACTTCGGCTGCCGTCTCGTCCACCAGCAGGCGGTTCTTATCCTGCGGGGCTTTCCGATACCCGAAGGGAACAAAGCTGCCCACATACTCGCCCTTCTTGCGCTTGACCTCCAGGCTGGTGCGTATCTTGATGGATATGTCCCGGCAATAGATGTCATTTACCAGGTTCTTGAAGGGAAGGGTGATGACATCGGTGCTGCTTCCAGGCGCCATGCTGTCGTAGTTGTCGTTGATGGCGATATAGCGGATGCCCATCGCCGGGAATATCTTCTCCAGGTAGTTACCGGCGTCGATATAGTTCCGTGAGAACCTGCTGAGGTCCTTGCTGACGGCGCAGTCGATACGCCCGGAACGCATATCCTGGATCATCCTCTGAAAGCCGGGACGGTCCGTGTTGCTGCCGGTCTCACCGTCATCAATGTAGGTGTCCACCAGCTCCAGGTCGTCGTGGCTCTCTATGTAAGCCAGACAGATGGCCCGCTGGCTCTGGATGCTGTTGGACTCCATGCGGTCAGCATCCTCTCTGGATAACCGGGCGTAGATCCCGGTCTTGTAAATCTTTTGGGGCATGGGGAGCCTCCTCTCTTTTTTAGTCAGCCGACCCCGCCCCCAGCGGGGTCCCCGGCTCTGCAAAAATCATAGCGCCGGGTCCCCCAAATGCACAAGGATGTCAGGCCCCGGCAAGGTAAAGGGAGTTGATGCGCTCCTCGATGCTCTCGCCCCTGTCCGCAAAGCTCAGTTTCACCACCACCCCGCCGTCCAGATAGACATAGGGATTGCCAAGCTGCTCGATCCACGCCCGGATGCGCTCCTCGGTGGGAGCCTCCGGGTCGATACGGACCGTACTGCGGTCACGGAGCGCCGCTTTATCCACCTTGCGGAGGTCAACATCCTTCATCGCTCTCATTGTTTCGGTCATGGCAAACCTCCGATCCTCAGAAAAAAGCCCGATGCCCGAAAAGGCTTTCCATCCTCCGGGCATTGCGGCCTACTGTCCCTTTCAACATCTTATGGGTGGGACAAACTTTTGTAGAACAGGGAAAAGCGTCCGCCCCGGAGGGCAGACGCTCCCATCAACTGTCTCAGAACTTCATGGACAGGGCCGTCTTTGCGCTGGAGCCGTTGTAGATGCGGTACACCTGGTAGAGATACCGCTTGTATCCGGGCAGGCTCGTCATGGCCCGGCCCTCCCGAAAGATCACCACCGGATCGACCTGGCGCAGCCGCGTCACCAGCCGCCTGCGGCTGTACTCCCCGTGATAGAGATACACGAACTCCACCACGCCCTGCACCGTCTCCGCCCGGAGGGAGTCCGGGTCGCCCTTCCAGGCGTCCACGATGGCCTGCATCGCCTCCCGGTACACCCCGTCACCGACCTTCTGGAACAGGCCGAAGGCGGTGCTGATGCAGGCCAGCCGCTTCGCGCCCCTGGTCTGCTTGTAGTCCACCCAGAGGCCCACGGCCTCCGTTGCTTTCAGGAACGCCATAGCGTCCTCATCGCCGCCGTAGACCAACGCCCGGAACCTCGCCCCTGCGGTCAGGCTGGCAGAGGCCCCCGTCTGCTGGGCGAACAGCAGCGCCTCATCGCTCTCGGTCAGGCCATAGAACACCTTGCAGCGGATGGGCAGGTCTTTTCCGCCGTTCAGGAACTTCCGGGCGGCGATGGTGTGCTGGCCGTCAAAGACATAGTAGTGCCCGTTCCGGCTGCTGACCTTCGGCTCGTTGGCGATGCGCTCATCGAACTCGGCGGCGATCCTGCGGACCCGGTCCTCGTTCAGGGTGCGCTGGTAAGTAGTGCGGGGGATCACCAGCTCCCGGCTGTCCAGCACGACTTCCCGGCAAAAGAGATTTTTCGTGTTCATTCTGTGTATCCTCCCTCGATCTTTGAGATATATTGTTTCATTGTCTGCATGATACGGATGACCTCCTGTTTATAGCGGCCATCCGATAAGAGTCTTGGGTACTCCTGGAAGAAGTGGTCACATAGCTCGGTGAACGAGACGACCTCCGCCTCTATGGAATGGAGCAGGGACTCCTCCGTGGCTGGCGCCTTGGGACGCTCCATTTCAGCGGAAATTTCCGCGATCTTCTCCATGTCCGCTTTTCGGGTGGAAACCTTTGGCGTGTGGTACTGGGTCTCAGCGGAGGGCTGTTTTCTGCCACCACCTGTTTTTGTATCGCTTGTCCGCAATGCGGCGGCAAGTTGGGGGCGTTCCGACCGGTCAGCCTTTGCGACAGCGGCTACCGCCGTCTCCGTAGGTTTGATCGTGCCTGTGAGTATCTCCTGCTTGATGCCGGGAAGGGCTTCTTCGGCGGCATCCACACCTTGGGCATACCAGCCCGCCCGCATGACATAGCTCTCACTGGTATTCGTGTCATTTGCGATGTGAGCGCGAGTTACATGAGGAGAAATCAGTGGTTCAATTTGAACCACTGATTTGGCCTGGTCACTTTTACGGTCTCCGCCGTTTGCCATTTTCTCCGCCTCATACCGCTGCCCAATCAGGTATTTCTTCTGCTGGGGCGTCAGGTTCCGCCTGCCGAGCTGATTCTTGCATATCCATGAAAGGGCTTCAAAGCGGTTGGCGAAGGACAGCTTGTGAACTGCGTAGGTCAGCTCCGGGTGCTTCTGGATGATCTCATAGCGGTTGTGGCCGTCCAGGATCGTGCCGTCCCAGACGATGAGCGGCGAAAAGACCGCCCCGTCAGACAGGATGTTCTCCTCCAAAAGGGTGAACTCGTCCTCCGTCAGCGGCGGTATCTTGTCCCGGAACTCCGGGTCGATGATGAGCCTGTCCATCAGGGCGCCTCCAGTTCCGTGGGGAGAAAGGCGTCCTCGTCCAAGTGGAGGCTGACCCGCAGGGCGGTGTCGATCTGCTCCATCTGCTCCTCGGTGAGTTTCCCCACATAGCTCCGCACCCGCCGCTTGTCGATGGTGCGGATGACCTCCAGCATGAACAGGGACGGGTCCAGCCCCTCCGCATCGTCCAGCACCACATGGGTCGGCTGGGAGGGCTTTTTGAAGGTCCTGCGGGTCGCCGCCGTGACGATCAGCGTGGGGGAATAGTAGTTGCCCACATCGTTCTGGAGTACCAGCACCGGGCGGGTCCCGCCCTGCTCATGCCCGAACACGGGGTCCAGGTCGGCGTAGTAAAGCTCGCCCCGGTGGAAATCGTGAAATCTTTGTTCCATATGGTATTACCTCCTTCTTCTGGTATGTAAAGGGCAGCCCAGGGCGGCAGGCGCCGCATCCAGACCGCCCATGAAAATTTCATAAAGCGTGTTTTTGATCCCTATTTGTCCCCGACACCCCGGAATCATGGGAGATCATCAGGCTCGTCAGCTTGCGAAGCTGCTCTCATAGGCATCTAACCTCCCCGCCTTCTTTGTGGCCGGGCCGCGAGTTACGGAAGTATCATTATCGCTGTCCGTTGTCATCGCCGAGCCAAGAGCAACTTGGCATTTTCAGTCGGATATATCGCTCCCCCCCGGACGGGGGATCGTGGCGCTCCGCTGTGCAGGCTATCCCAGACAGTAACGTGGTCTTGTCTCCAAGACTTCCTGATGACTGCGTATTCAGTTTTCAAAGTACACACCAGCAGGTCTCCCCGGCTGATGATTTAATTGTAAAGGAAATCAGGCCCATTCCAGAGGGACGGGCAGGGCATCTCCATCCCGGAAAGCGACCCTTTGAGGGCATCCTGCCTTTATAGCCCCTGTTTCAGGGCCGTAAGCTCATCGATCAATGTCTGGAGCCTGTCCCGCGCCGCCGCAACGGAACCGCCCCGGCCCAGGACGAGGAAGTCCAGGCTCACATCAAATACCGCAGCGAGGGCAATCAGCAGATCGACAGAGCATCCCCGCTGCCCGCCTTCGATCTTTCTCAGGTGGTCCAGGCTGATGTTCAGGGCCTCCGCCAGTTGTGCCTGTGTCATTCCATGGGATTTGCGAAGCTCCTGGATGCGTTTTCCGCTTTCACAAGTGTTGTAATACATAAGGTCTTTCATGTCGTGTCCTTTCCGCTGGTGCGGAACCAACGGAAGGGCAGGACATTAAAAGAGCCGCATGACGGTTTAGCCGATCCTGGATACCGATAAAACAGGGCTTCTTTTCAGAAACTCTGTCCCATGCGGCATCAGGATGACTACGCCTGTCAGCGGCTCCACAGCTCAGCTATGTGTTATTTAGTTTTTGTCTATCTCAACCCCTTATTGAGGATGAAACCTTGTCCTTCTCATGCTCAGGACATCAAATACGGTAACTCTCCCGCACTTCTTACACTTGGTCTCCACATGGCCCCTGGTGTCCTCATACACCGCCAAAGCGTTGTGCTGGCAGTAGGGGCAGCGGATGTAGCGCGGCTTCTGCTGGGCGATGGCTTCCCTCGCCCGGACGATCTTTATCTGCATCTCAGCAGACGGCTCAGACACACGGATGTTCCTGTTCATGGCCACACCTCCAACGGATCGGTGTACTCCTCATAAGGGCGGTCCTCCAGGTAGCCCATCTGTCTCAGCCGGATGACGGCGGCGCTTTTGGAAACGCCGAGGGTCTGGCAGAGCTGGCTCAGGACCGCGCGGTCCACATAGTTGAACCAGCCTCCGTAGTTTACGAGTTTCCTGCTCTGGGCAAGATAGTCCATGGCCCGGTCGATCTCCCGCTGGGGCATCAGGAGCGCCGCGCCCAGGGCGTTCGCCTGCCACTCGTTCCAGTCCTCCCGTGTTTTCAGGTCACGGAGGGAGTAAGCGGTCCGGGGGGAGTAGGTCTTCCTGCGGGTCTGCCGCGCCTCGTCAGACTCCATCTGGAACAAAATCTGGTGGGCGCACTCATGGGCAAGGGTGAACCGCCGCTTCCCACATCGCGCCCTGACCTGCCCCGGCTCCATGAAGCTGCTGTCCAGCAGCACCTCGTTGGCTTTCAGCGGGATAAGCCGGGTGACGCCTTGGCAGGTCGCGGCATACTCCGTGTCTGTATAGGCAGTCAGGCCGCAGATACTCCCATCATCCGACAGGTGGGCAAAGGACACCCGCAGGCCGAGATAGTCCCCGGCAAGCTGGTCGATGGGTGTGGCTTGGGCATAATGTGTTTCAAAGGCAGCCCGTCCTCCAAAGAAAAACTCGTTGAAGTCCTTTGTCACGGCTGCCGCAATTTCCTCAATCTGTATATGAGACAGAATCATTTGTAACTCCTTTTCGGATAGCAGGCCACCGGCCCCTTCGGGCCGAAGGCACAAACGCTGGTGGCTTTGTCAAAAATAGCGCATCATGTTTTTTCCCTCACCCCCTTGACGAAATGCGTAAAATGCAGTATGATTTATGCGTAATCTGTTTACGCTTCTATTATAAGCAAGTTGTTTACGCTTGTCAATATCAATAGCGCAAATAATTTACTTGCTTTATTCAGAACAGCAGGAGGGTTCACAATGAAGTTCGGGGAAAAGGTCAGGGAACTACGCAAAAAATGCGGTATGACGCAGGCGGAATTGGCAAGGAAAGCCGGCCTGGGCCTCAAGACCATCACTAATTATGAAAGCGGCTCGACCTATCCGCAGAACCGGGAGGTCTACGCAACGCTGGCGGGGATACTCGGCTGCGAGGCGGACTACCTGCGGAGCGAGAACGAGGAATTTATCGCCATGGCCCAGCGGGAGTACGGCTACCGGGGCAAGAAGGGTGCGGAGAAGCTGGTCGAGGAGTTGACTGGCCTGTTTGCCGGTGGTGAGATGGCCGAGGAGGATATGGACGAGATGATGCTTGCCATTCAGGAGGCTTATGTCATCGCCAAAAAGAACAATAAAAAATACATCCCCAAAAAGTACCGCAAGAGTACTGGGAGTGCAGAGTGATCGTCCATACTTTGAGACAGCGTTTGTAGTATCCTGTTCTTCTGGCATAAGGGGGCGATAAGATGATGATAAAAACTGAGGACGCGGTGCGTATGGCGAACAGAGTCCTCCGGCGTTACGGAACACGCGACCCGGACAGGTTGGCGCAGGAGATGGGCATCATTGTGATGGAGAGGCCCTTCGTGAAGCAGAAGGGCGCTTATAAGGTGATCGAGCGGAACCGCTTCATCTTCATCAAGGAGGACCTGCATCCGGTGATCCACGATATTGTCCTGCTGCATGAGATCGGCCATGACACGCTGCACCGGGACGAGGCGGTCAGCACCGGGGGCTTCCAGGAGTTCAATATCTTCGATATGGGGAACCGGCGCATGGAGTATGAGGCCAACATCTTCGCGGCACAGATCTCGCTCCCTGACGATGAGATACTGGAGTATATCTACCGGGGGTATGATGTGGGGCAGATCGCAAGGGCGATGGACTCCGACATCAACCTTGTGGCGCTCAAAGTGGCGGAGCTGAACCGGCAAGGGTATTCTTTCCGCGGTCAGGAGTTCAGGAGCGATTTTCTGAAATAGTTGGGAACACAAAGACAAGGATTTGTAGTATGTCAAAGGAATTCTACCAATAATTTTTATATTCGATTACAACATTCTGGACATGGTAGGAGGTCTGCCAATATGATACGAAAAGAATTACAAATAATAAAATCTTTTGGGGAAAATATTGAGAGTATCGTTACCTTCGAAGATATTGCTAAAAAAGAGGAGGAATTGGGATTTCCTTTGCCGGAAGCTTTGCGGGAATTATACATTATTTTTCATCCAGATGACTCTGCTTTTACTGAGAAGGGGAGCCTGATCCCTCTTGAGAGATTGAAGATTTACAAACGTATCTTTTGGAAAGATACAGAAATTACAATCCTACCCTTTTGCCAGTATGAACGGTACGGCTATGGCTTTGAAGTGAGCCGGTATCACAAAAGCAAGGACAACATGAGCCGCAACAATTCCGAAGATCCGGAGATGTGGGGCCTCTATGTGTTGCCTGAGACACCTAAAGAGAAAAAGCACCTAAGTGGCCATGCAGTGCCATGCAATCAGTCAAGGCTTTCTCAATGGATTGTGGAATGGCTTGGATATCAGCAAACCTTGACCCAGCCCAGCGTTATAGCCGTCAACAGGGATAAGGTGGCAAACTATTGGAAAAGTATGAAGGAATTTTTTCCAAATACTTTTTATCATGTTCCAATAGAACTGCTTTCCCGCCACAGGATAAATTTTGATGTAAATTTTGTGGAGGAACCTTCCAGACTTTTATGCGGAAGCATTCTCTATTCAAGTACAGCCTATTTTGGTGGAAAGACCGACCAAGAACTGGAACAGCTCATGAAGCAGATGGGCTTCAAATATATCTGGATTAAAAGTCAGGACGGGCATCCCATCTTTAACTCGGTTCTGCCACAGCCGCCCCAAAAGCGAGAACTGAAATCTATTGCCCCTGTATTGCATTTCCTGTGTGAGTTTGCTGGGATTGAGGGCAAAGGAGTGAAAGAGGAAAGCATCAATCGCGCAGAACTCCGTCTGGAAAATTCACTTCCGCTACCAATGGTGGAGTTTTACCGCTATCTGCCAAGCAGATTTTACCGCAGTTATAATGTGCTACGGCCTCTTTCCAGCCTGAAACGGTCAAAGGACGGAAAGCTAAACTTCTTAGAAGAAAATCAGGCAGTGTATCACTGGGCAGCAGAAGTGAACAGCCCCTTTTTATACCGTCGAGCCAATAACGGCGTTGTTGAATGGAGTATGTATGGTATTTTAGACGGCTTTCTTGCCGCAGAATTTCTGTGGGCGTTGGCTTGCGATGAAGAACTGGGGCTAATTCTATGGGAATTTCCTAACTTTGAACCAGAGATGTTAGGCAAGGGTGGAAAATTGAACCCTTATCTAAACCCCATTGAGGATGTTACAGAGCAAATCGCAGTGGGCAACACCCGAAAGCTTTATCAAGCTATGGATGGGAAAGCTGTTGCTCTATATGACAGCGAGGAACAAACGCTTTGGTTTATTACAAAAAATGAATTGATACAAGAACAGTTAGAAAAACTTCTTAGATATGAAGCCTATTGATACCCTTAAACAAAAAATTCGCCCTGAACGGACTGTAAACAGTTCGTCCAGGGCGTCTTTTTTATTCCTCAAACAGCTTTGAAACAGGGACTTCCAGCACCTCGGCGATCTTGAACATCGTTTCCATCGACACGCCAAAGGCCCGTGTGGGGCTTTCGACTTTGGCGACAAACGACCAAGACTTGCCGATCTTATCCGCAAATGCCTCCTGTGTCAGTCCTTGCAATTTTCGGTAGTATTGCACTTTCAATCCAAAGCGAATGTACTGCTCCTGATATTGTGTTTCCATAGGCATCGCCCCTCCTGCTAAAAGGGTATCACTTCTCGGCAGATTTATTTATGGAGGGTAGTTGCCATTTATAGCAATACAATGATATAATATAGCCATTCAAGGATATGTGGGGTGAGTATGGTGCGGGAACAGACCTGTTGTTTTACCGGCCACCGGGAGCTGCCGGTATGGGGGCGGGAGGAACTCGCCGCCAAACTGGAGGCCACGATCACCGGCCTGATTGATAGGGGTATCCGATTTTATGGGGCCGGGGGCGCTCGCGGATTTGACTGCCTCGCCGCCCAGACGGTTCTCCGCCTGCGGGAGAACTGCCCCTCCATAAAACTGATCCTTGTCCTGCCCTGCCTGACGCAGACACGGAGCTGGAGGCCGGAGGACATAGCGGAGTATGAGCGCATCAAGGCCCAGGCGGATAAGGTGGTCTACACCGCCCGGCAGTACACAAGAGGATGTATGTTCAAACGAAACCGCCACCTGGTGGACAACAGCAGCGTGTGTGTCTGCTATCTGACCAAGGACAGCGGCGGGACAGCCTATACAGTGGACTATGCTGAAAAGAAAGGGCTGGAGATCATCAACCTTGCCACTTGATAGCAAAGAACGCCCCATCAAGGTGCGTTCAGATAACACTTCAAATGCCCCAAAAGACACTTGAAGTTCCCCAGCAAAATCACTATAATTAAAATCAGGAAAAACTTTTTGTAGGTGATGCTATGCGAAAAATCCTTTACACAGCCGTTTCCATTGTGGCACTGCTGGTGGTACTAACGATTTTCTTTTCCATCCGCCCGGAAGGATTTCTCTGCCGGAACGAGGCCGCTGTGACCCAGGCCGAGGTGGAGGCCGCTGGCGCAGCCGTGACCTTTACCGGCAAAAAGGCCGGGGCGGACATCCCCCGCGTCACCGGGTCGGAGGACTTCGTGGCGCAGTACCCATTCGAGCAGTTCACGGTGGAGCCGGTGAACGCCGTCCCCACTGGTGTCTATGAGCTGGCCCGCTGGCGGAGCAGTACCGCCGTGGTGGGCCACCGCACCCGGAACTACTCCCAGGCCACCACCAGCGCATTGTGGGCGATGACGGGCTACAACGAATATTACATCATCGAGTTTCCAGACGGCTCCCACGCGCTGGCCCTGTTTGACCGTAGGCTTGCCGCCGATCTCGCCAAGGGGAAAGCCGTCACGCTCCCAATCAGCGCAAGGGCCGGGGTAAATACCTACGCCAAGCCATACCTGCAAAGTATCTGCGCCGAGTATGGAGCCGATTTGGAGAATGTAGTGTACGCCTTTGACGATGGCTGGTACAAGGAACACAGCGGCCAGATTTTACTGCTACGGCTGGGCGTGACGACTGGCATCATTGTAACCGTGGCGGCCTTGTGGGCTTTTGGGGATGGGCTGTTAAAGCGGAAAAAACATAGATAACTGGGGCTATATAAAGGAGATGCCAAAATGAATGAAAAGTGGGATAAAATTAAAGACCAACTATTAAAATTACAACTGTCGCAGGAGGGAATTGACCCTCTCACTTTTCTTTCACCAAAGGAATGGCATATTGAAAATTACAATGGGCGAGAGGTTCTTGTTGTTGCGGAGGAAATTCCAAAATACAACGGCAGTATTTGTCTCGTTGTCGATTTAGACGGTAAAGTGTATAGGGCAATTTTGCCGATGTATAAAATATATCAGTATTGTTCAAATAGCTTTGAGCAATTTCTTCGTATCGGCAGTAAATATTTAAGCGTATATCAAGAATGTGATATAAAAAGTTGTGAACAGTGCGAAAAAGCGTTTCGCACTTACATACAGAAAATAGACCCAACAGCACTCGCTGACGAGCAAAATATGTGGAGTGTCTATGCCGAGGAAATGGGCTATGGCTTTTGAAATAAGGAGGGCGGCAGTGTTGCCATGGACATAAATAGGATGCAGGAGTTGATACGGATATATGATGAAAAATTAGATACCCCTGATCGCTGCTTTCATTGTTACGAGGCGCGATGGGCATATCTAACTGCGGATTGGATTAAGTCTCTGGATGAAGCTGACCGGGCCTCGGTTTATGAATATATTGGTCACATATTAGATCAGGCAGGAAAATCCCCGCAAAAATTGCGTACAGTGATGATGTTGGAAAATCTCCCTTGTCTGGAAACAGAAAGGCTGATGGATAAAATGATTGAAGAGGGGATTTCCAAACACCCACCATTTGTTATGCAGTACGTTAGAAGTGCCATAAGGAGAACATAGTCATGTCTAAGCTGTCTGGAGAAAAATTTTATAAGAGAGAATACAAGAAAACATTTCAAATGGTTGACGATCAGTGCAAAACCGCAGAACAATATGCACAGATTTGCGCTATGTCCCTCTCACGCTGCCAGCTCCAGTTTGCGGCAGTGGCTGAGTTCTTCCCGCAGGTAGATATTCTGCCTGGGTATGAGCGCATATTGGCGGAAATGGAGCGTTTTGTCTGTGATGGTGCTATGATTACAAATGAAATGCTTCAAGGTTATGTGGGCTGGTGTTTAGCAATTAAAAGAGCCTGTGAAAACACCAATATCGGATATGTGGCTCCGTGGAGAAAGCGAGTTTTACCCGATGTGATTCAAAGTCTGGGTGAGGCATTTTCAAACTGGATGTGCGAAGAAATGTATCGTAGTGCAATATTCTATTCAGATACAAAGGCATTGATTGATATAGGAGCCGATGCTCTATTCGCTTATGAAAGTTCTCTTAAAGGAGTTCATCCAGACGAGTTTAACTGTTATGAATTTATACGCTCTTGCCATCCCGACATAGAGGAAATTGGACAAAAACGAGATGCACTTTACGCTTTCATTGAATCACAGGATGTTCAAAGCAAAGGCCAAGACATAGCCCAGGCCCGTGAGGAATTTGAGCGACTGGCACAGCTATTTTTGAGTGAGGGCAAAAAGTATTTGAGTGAGGCATTCGCTGAACATAAACGCTTAAAATCAGAATATCGCCCCCTTGTTCCAGAGGATTTGGTACTGACCACACATGAGTTAGAGCGCATCCGCGCCGACGTTCAATTCGTTACCACAGCAGGCCCGACAAAGGAGGACATTCGGCAGCGGCTCCAGTATTATCGAACGTTGGATATAACAAGTGAGGAAACTGGTAGTCCCCCAAACGCCAAGGTCAACGGCATATAAAGAACCGTTAAAAAGAAAAGTACAAGGAGACAGTAAGCATGAGCAATGAAAATAGCTTTGGCGAAAAGTTACCATACATTACCAGGGCTCAAGAACAATACCTGATGGACAGGGAAGAAAGCAAAAAATACATAAATCCATTTCGCAATCATATACAGCAGATTGAGAAATGGCGAAGGAAGTTAGAGTCTCCAGAAGCCAGTTGGGATCTTGCTGCGCTGATCGCCAGCGGCAAGCAATTCCCCTATCCCTTTCCGGTTCGGAAAGATGGCGTATTGACAATAGAGACGCGATATAAAATTCCTGATAATGAGTTGTTGATAGGGTTCAAGACATTCCAGGTCCTGATTTCTCTCTATTCTTTCTGTGGGGAATATACATTTGCCAAATGGAAAGACACTGTACGCTGTAAGGAGTACTTTTATCTTGCGGCCTACTGTGAGGAAAAGCTGTGCCATTGGCCGCAGGAGGATCAATATCTGATTACCATGTATGCTGTGTCTTTGAAAGCGATTGATAAATTCATGATGGCGGTGATTGCCGATGCAGAAGACAGCTTTGTGCATACCCTGGGGGACATTCTGATGCTGCCGGAGCATAACCTTAAAAAGCAGAGATACGCAAACCCTATAGGCAAGGCCACCATCTTTCTTGCATATGGGGATGACAAGGAAGCCCGCCGCCATGCGAAGCAACTGTTGGCCTTGGAGAACACGGCGAAAAAACGTCCCAAAACCTGGCTGTCTTATGCCCAGGGCCTTATGGCGGTTTTGGATGGAGACACGGAAGGGGTCAACAATGCCCTATACAATTATATAAGCTGTCTGCGGGGCACAGGGGAACCAGACAAGTATGGTGATGCCCCAGTTCTGCTGGCCAATTATGCTGTCTTTCTGGCGAAGATGGCGGTGCGGCGAGGGCTGGAAGTGACCATTGATACCATAGACTGCCCCAAGGAACTGATGCAGACTGTTCCGATGGATTACAGTCACCTGGACCTCCCTCGGCCCAAGTATGGTTTCCCTTGGGAAAAGTGAATGTGTACCAAGGTGTTGATCAAGTGGATGGCTATTGACGCACATCAGCCCCTGCTGATACGGCTGGGCGTTGTGGCTGGCATCATTGTAACTGTGGCGATTTTGTGGGCTTTTGGAGACAGTTTATTATGGAGGAGGAAGTTATAAGTGGACATCAATGTAGAGGCATCCAAATATAAAGAGGAAATTTTATTAGCACCTTTAGATGCGAAGATGGAACAACTATCTGGAGATAAGCAATTAGCGTTATGCCTGATGTCTTTAGAGCGGCTTTATACTACCTACTTTGTCAAGTACGACAAAAAGGGCGCAAAGAATTTTTCAAAATTGCTTAATATTCTGGAGCAATCACTTTTTGCAGGATAAGTTCCAGAAACGGATATTGTAGAGCAACTGGCTGACTGGTGCGATCAGTGTGTAGACAAAATGGATGATGGCCGGATTAGTGAGTGGAAACAGTGCGCTATTGAAATATTATTCCCCGATTATCTATGCCAATTTGTTGAGTCTTTGGCTGGGATATGCCGTCAAAAAAATCCGTTTGAATTTGGAGATATTTATCAAATTGGTGTTGACCTGTGTGAAATGTACGAATTGGACTTTTTGCATACCACAGAAGTGGATTTTATGTCGTTCCATGACTTTTTAGCCATGCGGCATAAAGACGTTGCGGATGCGGTACAAAAAGCCCGAGAAAAAGCGGCACTTTATAAGCAGAAGAAAATACCTCGGCAAGAATATTTTGAGGCACTTGATGTTCTTGATGATTTGTGTAGCAACTATCCAGAGGATGGGCATTTGTATGGCAATCTGCGCAAAAAGCCACCAGAACATCCCCAGGATATCATTTTGATGCACATAGAGGCGGAACGAATTAAAAGCGATCTACTATTTTTAGAGCAACTTGAGGAGTTCCCCAATGATGAATTGCGTGACCGGCTGAAAGGATATAGACAACTTAACATACTTAAATTTTCATGAATGGATGTGGATAATATCCCCAGCCGCCAACGGAAACGGCATATAAAAAACCGTTGGATGGGCGGCAGGGTAGATGTTGACTACCCCGCCGTCCTGTCCGTTACCGCTCCATATCCTGCGCCCTGCGGGGCTGCTGCTCCCGCAGTTCCTGCCGCAAGCTGCCGCCAGTTGAGCGTTTCCCTCTCGGCGGTCAGCTTGGCATACTCCGCTTTCCATGCCTTTACCGGCAGGATGGTCTTGCCGATCATCACAAAAG
>CAPGBJ010000074.1 GCA_948616425.1 uncultured Oscillospiraceae bacterium | reverse complement strand
CAGGTCCTGCCAAAGACACTGCCCGCGAACAGGCGCTCTAAGTGCAGTTTCTCATACAGCCAACACGCAGCGCCCCGAAAGGCAGACCACAGCCGGTAAAACACACTGCTCTCCGAGGCGGCTTTTGTCCACCCGCCCGGGTGAAGAAACCACTGAATGACCCCACTGCCCCGCCACTGCTCCCCAAACCACAGGCACAGGGCCGACAGCCATTGCCACAGAAGGCTGGCGCTTAAAATTGCTCTCGCTCGTTCCATCGTGTAACCTCATTTCCGGGTTGTCTGGGTGGACCTCCACCCCGCCGTTATCCCCTTTTCCAAATGAAAGAGAGGGCCAGCTTCGCTTCCTCCACCTGGAGGACCAGCGTCAGAAGAAAATATACCGTCACGCCCAATCCGGCGCACAGCCCCAAACAAAATATCTCTCCCAGCTTTCCCGCAGGAAGCAGGGGGGCGGCCGCCCTCAAAGCGGTCCACACACACAGACCCATGGCCCCTGCGGCCGCAGCCATCTTCAGCAGATTCGTCAGGGCCGCCCTGTCCAGCATCCCCCCCTCGCTTCGCTGAAGGGGCAGAAGGAGCAGCAGCGCGTACACCCCCGCAGACACGGCGGAGGACAGCGCCAAACCGGCTACCGAGAACCGCTCCGCCAGGGCCAGACACAGTGCGATATTCACCAGGATCGACACCCCTCCGGCCACCAGGGGGACGCGCCCCTCCTGCCTGGCAAAGTAGGCCCGGCTGAGAATATTTTGCACCGCGTAGCCCGCCATCCCCAGGGCCATCCAGCTCAAGGCAGAGGCGGTAATGCCGGTGGAGAAGTCATCAAACTTCCCGCCCCCATAGATCAGGGAGATGAGCGGTCTGGCCACCGCCATCAGCCCCGCCGACATGGGCAGCACCAGAAACAGGCTGATCCGCAGCGTCTGCTGGATGGTAGTCCGAAACTCGCCCTCTCTGCCTCCGGCTGTGAGCCGGGACAGACGGGGAAAAATCACGTTGGTGACAGACAAAATAAACGTGCCGGCAATCACGAGATACAGGTTCGAGGCGTACTCCAGCGCCGCCACCCCCGCCCCCTCGTAGAGCTGGGAGCCAAATCGACTGTTGACCGCCTGGTTGATGGGCTGCACCCAGGTAGACACCATCACCGGTCCCATCAGGGCAAATACCTTTTTCATCCCCTCAGAGTGAACGTCCCAACTGGGCCGGTATCGAAAGCCCAGCCGGACGAGAGGCGGCCCCTGAATGATCCCCTGGAGCAGCCAGCCCACCAGGTAAGCCCCAGCCAGGCCATAGATTCCAAATTCTCCATCCAGGGTGAAAAAATATCCAATAATGACCAGATTAGACACCGCTGACATCAACGCAGGGGCGGTAAAGTGGTCCTGCGCCTGTAGCACCCCCACCAAAGAGAACGCCACGCCGGAGAAAATCACAGTGGGGAACATCACCCGGGTCAGTGAAACCGCCAGAGCCGTTGTTGTGGGGTCGGAGTAGTCGGCAAAGAGGGCTACCAGGGGCTGGGGAAACGCCATGCCCACCAGGGTAAGGGCTCCAGTGAGCAGCGCAATCACCGTAATGAAGCCGCCTGCAAACCGGAACGCCTCCTCCCGCCCCCTTTTCTCCAGATGCTCGCTGAATACTGGAATAAAGCAGGCCGCAATGGCGGAGGCAAACACCGCGTCAAAGAACACCCGCGGAATACGGCTGGCCGTAAAAAAAGCGTTGGCAGCTGGGCCAGTGCTGTAGTGGATGGCCAGCAGGCGATCTCGGTACAGGCCAAGCACCTTGCCCGCCAGGGTCAACGCCATCACAAAGCTGACAGTCTTGGCCGCGCTGTTCCGCCTCTCCTCCACAGCCTTCCCCTCCCTAAAAGACATAATCGGTATATTTTACATCATATGCCGTTTTTTTTCAACCATCCAAACCTTAATGTTTTGTGAACATCCAATCCAAGGTGACATCCCCATTGAACAACAAGCCCCCGCCCATCACCTGGGGCGGGGGCTGCTTTTACTCGTTCAATGTGAGGTAGTCCGCCGATACATAGCCGATGGCGGCCTGTCCACTGTCGTTACAGAACAAAATTTGATACCAGCCGGGCTGCTGCCCCAACACGATAACCTGCTCTCCGTTGCGCAGACTGCCCACCCGAATATAGCTGGTGTCCGGGCCGGAGCGGACATTCAGCCCAGTATCGGCACCAGTGACCGTGCCAGAGCGATGGGCCCCCTGACAGGTGACAGTGCAGCTGGCAGACAATCCATTCCAGCTGGCAGTGACTATGACATCCTTCTCTCCGGCGCTGGGATTTAAGTTGGTGACCATGCCGGAGGCGGTAATTAGGGCGGCAGTGGGGTCGCTGCTGCTCCAGGTTATAATGGCCCCCTCCACTGCAGGCAGAATGGCGGCGCTGAGCGTGACGCTGCCCCCTGACGCCAGTGTCACCGTACTCTGGTCCAGGGCCAGCTTGTGGTTTTCAGAGGGGACAGGCTCTGTAGGCTCCGTTGGCTCTGTCGGCACAGCTGGATCGGTGGGCACATCCGTAATCGGGGTGTGCTCCAGCAGTCTGTAGAGCAGCGCGGCCATCTCCGCCCGGGACAGGGTGCGCTGAGGCCCAATGCCGCTGCTGCCGCCAGACACCAGTCCCTGGGCAACCAGGGTAGCAGACGGGGTCTGGGCATAGCCGGAGATCTGATCCCGGTCTGCAAATCTGTCCAGCACCGTCAGGCTGGCATCCGGGCAGTTCTTTCCCACAATAGGCAGGAAGCGATACAGGATGGTGAAGGCCTGCTCTCGCCGGATCTTAGATCCCGGGGAGAAGCCGCCCCCGCCGGTGCCGGACGCCAACCCATTGGCCTGGGCCCATGCCAGGGCCGGATACTGGTAGCCGTTGGGGTCCACATCGTGAAAGGTGCAGGGGGTAGAGACTGCCGGGCGACCGGCTGCGGCGTACAGCATGACCATGAAGTCACCCCGGCTGATGGAGAGATTGCGGCCAAAGAGGGTGGGGCTGATGCCGCTGACAATCCCCTTGGCGTAGCAGTACTCCACCGCCTCATAGGCCCAGTCCTCTGGCGGAACGTCCTGGTGGACGCTGGACATGGTCACTTGGATGGTCTGGCTCATCCCTCCGGCAGAGAAAGTGAGAGAACCGCTGCCCGGGTTCTGCGCGGCGGTGAACAGCCCGTTGGCGTCCACGGTCCCCACCTCCCCCTGGATTGTGCAGGAGACAGGTGCAAAATCCCGCAGCGCAGTGCGGCCCCAGTAGCTGCCGGTGGCGGCCAGCTGCACCTGCTCCCCGGGCTTCACATTCAGGGCGGTCAGGGCGGATGTGCTGCCCGCCCGAGTTATTTTCAGTTCAGTAAGGCTGTTTACCACATGGACCTGGGCCGTCCCTGACAGATTTCCAGCTGAGAGGAGCAGGGTATCGGTCCCCTCCCGGTCTCCAGCGGCGTAGACGCCGCCAGAGACAGCGCCCAGCCCCTCCAGCGAGGTGTACGACAGTCCGCTCAAGTCGGCGGACACCAGGTTTAACCCGTTGTCAATGGCCTGTGCCTGGGGCAGCGGGAGCGTGGAGCCTGAGAGGACAACCTGACCGTCCTCCACAGGGGCCAGACGGGAAGCCTGTCCATCTCCACGCTGTTCGGTGACCAGCAGCAGATAGGTGGCACAGCCCCGGGGCCGACCGTCCGAGGGCTTGCTGCGCAGGGCAGGCCCGCTCTGGCCGGGTATCCAGAGGGAAAACGAAGTGGAACCGCCGCCATCCAGATTGACCGCTGTTGTACAGCCCTGACGAAGCAGCTCATCCGCCAGGTTGAGTTGGGACAGGCCCACGGAATAGCCCGACTGGCGGCCGTCCACGGCGTAGAGCACCAGGGTTCCGTCCGGCTTGATCCCCAAGGCGGTGCGAGGTTGACGGCCGTCGCTGCTGTAGGTCCAGCTGGAACTATCTGTGAGGACGCCGTCCCGAATCATAATATCCCCCACACCGCCTGCCCACTGGGCGGCGGACAGGACGGGGTTGTCACAGGCGGTGGTCAGGGTGACATAGTCCCCCACCTGGAACGTCTGAAAGGCATCGGCCCGATTGGCTGTATCAGAGGCGGTGAGAATATATTCCCCCGGACCGATGACAATGGACTGCTCAGACTGAAGCAGCTCTGTGACCTCTAAGGTCAGCGATGTGTTGACGGTGAGTTCTGGCGTCTGTCCAGTGTAGGGGTCGCCCACAAGCCGCATCCGTACATACCACCCCGCCCCATCGCTGCGGGTGGAGACGGTGGAGAAATACTCGTTGAGCAGATAAAGTCCACCCAGATTGTGGCGGGCCTTATTGAAATTGTTGGGGACAACGGTGACACCGGAGGTCTGATTGTACAAAGACATAGACACCCCGGGGGACTCCACAACAGACACCTGTCCATCTGTGATCGTCATGGCGTTCTCTCCGTCTGTGCTGGACTTATAGACCCCATCCTCTATCACAATTCCCAAAGGCACCCCGGTGGACAGGGAGAAAAAATCCGTATTGATCCCGCCCAGCACGTGCCAGCCTGCGGCCTGGGCGTTGGAGATTGCTCGATTGATACTTGCCGCGGCATAGATGGTGGTATCTCCCTGGACCAGAATAGGGTAAGCCCCACTGTCCGGAGCCAGTTCCAGAGAAAAACTCTCCACACGGCTGCCATTGTTGACGGTAACTGTGTTCCGATAGGTCAGACCGTCCACCACCTGAGTGGAGGTCTGTAGTCTGCGCTCTCCCGCGGAGGCGTACACCGTGGGCAGGGCAAGCAGAAAGGCCAGGCACAGGGCCGCCGCCCTGCGGGGAAAGGATGTCTTATGTCTCATGGGATACTCCTTTGTGTAGTGTTTCCAAACGTACTGCCGGGACGGGAGGGCAGCACTGTCTCCTCCATCCCCAAGGCCCTGCGTAGCGAGGGCAGCACATGGGTAAAGCGGCACTCTCCTCATGTAAAAAACAGTGCCCAGCGCCTTTGGCGCCGCCAGCAGGCGCGCTGCCCTCCGCCGGCGGGTGGTAACATTATACCAGAGCGCGCAGCACCTTTCAATGGGAAAAAAGGGAAACGCTGGGAGAAAGACCGACTCCCCCAGCAGTGGGGGAGTCGGAACAGTACGCTGCCCTGGAGCAATATCCACCACCCATCCCCCTTTCTCTTTCCGCTCTTCTGTCAAATTGCGGGAATGGGCAGCGGGTTACTCCAGGTCTTCGATCCGCATTTTCTTCAAGTCCTCATAGAGCTCCTGGCGGCCCTTGTAGTGGAGCAGATCGGAAGAGCACACGT
>CAPGBJ010000073.1 GCA_948616425.1 uncultured Oscillospiraceae bacterium | reverse complement strand
CTCCACTCTTTCTTCTCTCTGCCTGACTTTCAGAAACAACTCGCTGTGCATAACCGCCGTTCCAACAACCTTCCGATGAGACCTCTCGCTTGGCTCTCTCCTCTTGAGCTCCTTGTCCAATTTCTTTGACAAACTTACAAGAGAAAAACAAGAGGAGTGTATAATTTCCTTGTCAATTTCTGCCTGATATGATATATTAATAAGTTAGTTATATCTTTCATCATCGGTGATATGATTTGAAAGAGGCCTTGTTACGCCCGCTCTCAGCCAGAGGGACATGGAACGCGGTCTTCTGTCGCTGGAACTATTTCTGCGCAACACGATACTCTTTGCGCCCGCCCTCTCCACACACCTCTCCCTGGTCGGCTTCCCCGTTGACCTGCTTCACCTTCCCGCCGCCATCCTGGCCATCTCAGACGGCGAAACAGCGGCGTCTCTCCCACCATACAGAACACAGACAGGAGGTCAGCTGACATGAGTAAAAAGGCCCGACCGCTAGATTTCATCAAACTGATGCGGCCCAAGCACTATATCAAAAATTTTCTTATTTTCGTCTCCATCACCTTCGACCGCAACCTATTCAACCCCCCAGTACTGACCCAGGCCCTGATGGGATTTGTTGCCTTCTGCCTGCTCACCTCCGCGGTCTATGTCCTCAACGACATTCGGGACGTGGAGGCCGACCGGCAGCACGAGGTAAAGCGGCACCGGCCCATTGCCTCGGGCGCTGTCCCCATCCCAGCCGCCTGGGTGCTAGCGGCTGCGCTCTTCGCCGCCGCTCTGACCATCCATCTGGCGGCCTGCGGCGGACGCGGCCTGCCCTTCATGCTGGCCTACTTCGCAGTCAATCTGGGCTACAGTCTGGGGCTCAAGCACATCCCCTTTCTGGACATCGTGCTGCTGGTGATGGGCTTCGTCCTGCGGGTGATCTACGGCGCCGCTATTGTGGGTTCCAGCACCTCCGCCTGGGTCTATCTCACCGTGTTTTCCCTGTCCTTCTACCTCGGCCTGGGCAAGCGGCGCAACGAGCTGACCAAAACCCTGGGCAATACCCGGAAGGTGCTCCAGTACTACTCCTACGACTTTCTGGACAAGTTTATGTATCTGTGCCTCACCCTGGCCATCACCTTCTACGCCCTGTGGAGCGCCGACGCCCAGGTAGCCGCCAAGTATGGCACCGACAAACTGATTTGGACTGTGCCCATTGTCATTATCATCCTGATGAAATACAGCGCGGACATCGAGTCCAACTCCTATGGCGACCCGGTGGATGTGGTCATGCATGATAAGGCGCTTCTCCTTCTGGGGGTACTCTTTGCCCTGGTGATGGTCTTCCTGATCTATTCACCTGGACAATAACGGAGGCAAATGTGAACGTATACGACTTTGACCATACCATCTACCCTGGAGACAGCACTCTGGATTTCTGGCGCTTCTGCGCCGGCCGCCATCCCAGCGCCCTGCTCCCCCTGCCCTGGGCCGCTTTTTCAGGGGCGCTGTTTCACGCGGGGCTGTGTAGTCGGGAGTCCTTTAAGGAGCGGTTCTACCGCTTTCTGCGCCACGTCCCCGATGTGGAAGGGGCGGTGTCCGCCTTCTGGCAGGTCCACCGCTCTCAAATTTATTCCTGGTATCTAGAGCGAAGGAGGAGGGATGACCTGATTATCTCGGCCTCACCAGAATTTTTGATCCTCCCCATCTGTAGAGAACTGGGGGTCACCGGCATCGCCTCCCCAGTGTCCCCGAAAACCGGGGCTCTGTTAGGTCCCAACTGTCGGGGAGAAGAGAAGGTGGCCCGGCTGAGCCAGGCATATCCCAACACGCCGGTAGAGGAATTTTATTCCGACTCCCGCTCTGACGCCCCTTTGGCCCGCCTAGCTGGCCGCGCCTTCCTGGTCAAGGGCGGAGTGCCTCTGCCCTGGCCCGCCGAGTTGATGAAATGAGGTGTATCTGTAGCATATGCAAGACAAGAAAAATTGCCTGCCGGCCGGCATCGCCCTGATGCTGACTTCCGCCCTGCTCACCTGCACCGGCCAGCTGTGCTGGAAGCTGGCCTCCAATCGGGACTCCCTGTTGTTCCTGTTGGCCGGGTTCTTCCTCTATGGCTGCGGCGCTCTGCTGATGATGGCCGCCATGCGCTTCGGGGAGCTGTCAGTACTCCATCCCATGCTCAGCGCCGGATACATCCTATCTATTATTTTGGGCGCTCTGGTACTGCAAGAGGATATTTCCACCAACAAACTGCTCGGCATCGCCGTCATTACGGCCGGTCTAGTCTGTCTGAGCACCTCAAGGGGGGCAGAAAAGCTGTGATCTACTTGGCTGTACTGGCTATGACCTTGATCGGAGCCCTAGGCGCTTTTTTCCTCAAGGCCGGGATGGACCAAGTAAACGGCCTGGCCTGTGTGTTTCGGAATCCCAGAATCTACCTGGGCGGGACCTTTTATCTGATTGGGGCGCTCCTCAATATCCTGCTGCTGCGCCATCTGCCCTACTCTGTCCTCTACCCTATGACCGCCATCACCTATATCTGGTCCCTTGCGCTGTCCGCCTCCTTTCTGGGGGAGCGAATCACTCGACAGAAGCTGGTCGGTGTGGCCGCCATCCTGGCCGGCGTGCTGATTTTGTCCCAATAACAGAAATTTTCTCCTTGCGCCACAGGTCTAAGCGGCAGTTGCGTTCCATTTTGACTGGCAGAGCGGCTACAGCCTCTCTGCCGGTTTTTTGATGCCTATTCTATCTTCATTTCATCCACATTTTACCACATTGGATTGCAATGGGATTGCTCCTGATCTGTCAATCTGATATTATTACTGCAATTGGTACAAGTAAACATTTCCGGAGCATGGTGGTATCTTCCATTACTTTTTAAGCGCAGTATTGCCAATGGTGCCCGGTTATCACAAGAACAAATAAGCGAAGGACGTATGAAACTGGAGGATTCAATAAGGAAAAGCAGGATATCTAATGAAATCTCTAAAAATGCAGCAGTATATATGATTCCACTCTTAGTGTAACAATGGAATCACAATGTTCCTGGTTTGCAACTTGAGGTCGAGTTTGTCTAGAACAACTGATACTAAATTAGAGAGGAGCTGGAAATAATTTCAGCTCCTCCCTACTGTAAGTGCTTTAAAATACAAAAGTGTGCCATTGGTTATTATTGAATCTAAAATAGTCTAATACTTTGCTCAAACGGTAAAAGTAATGCCTGCTGCTCTTCATTTAAATAACAAAAAGATTGTGGGGGATAAGCAATTTTAATACTGGATAAGGCAATTGGATTAGCGTATACCAAAGGATGAAAAAGGCGATACGCATAGGCCACTTTGCATTGCGAGAAATAATTATCAAACTGTTTTTTTGATAGACCTGCATACTGTGTAACGGCTTTCCATAATTGTGTTGGTTCACCAGATAAAATTTCTGTAACCGTTGCATAGCCCACAATTTTACATACTGGAAAAGTAGCATATATGTACATTTTAGAGATTGGGCGCCTGCAAAGTGTCCGACGAAATTCATACTTTTTTCGGCCAGAAAATATCTCCTCAGCAAACTCAGGTTTTATTGAAAATAATACTGAATTAGGCATTAGCTACATATCCTATAAAATTCTGCTCAATTGGAGCGTTAAATGAGTATTCAATATACTCGGGTAAATAGTAACTAGGATATTTCTGAAAAAGATTAAACTCAAATTTATTAAAAAGTGAGTGAAACTCCTCGATATATCGGCTTGAAACAGTTATTAACGGTTTGGAAGTATTAAGTGTATTGATTGATTGTTGTAGTAGTGCAGTCCCTATACCACAATGTTGATATTCTTTTAACACACATAGAGTACAAATCTTTTTCTCATAAGATTCATCTTTAAGAATAAGTACCCCTGCAATTTTTGAGGGATTTTTGGATGGTACAGCAATATAGATTTTTCGTGTCCCATTTTTTAGACCATTTTTGACTCGTGTGCGGAACCAAGAAAGAAAGTTTGGATAATCTGAACGCAGAAACATTAATGTACTTTCAATAGCCTTTATTTTCACCCTATCAGTATAATTAACAAACTCAATTTTGAATTCCATTTAACCTACCCCTTTCTATGTTCTTAAAAAAGTTAAACAGATATCAGAAACTCCTCTAATTGTTTTGCGTTTTTTGACAATATTTCTAAGTTACGAACATCTTTATTTGAAGTATCAATATGTAGAAGCGGTATAGAGAACTCTTTGGAAATAAGTTTAGCAGTTGAAATTTCTAAATCCTGCAAGCATTGGACTATACCCGAACTATATGATATATGATCACGTAAAAAAATAGATTTTGAAATCTCATCTATTCGTCTAGTAACAATAACAATAGCTGAAATATCAAGCAAACAAAATATCTCCATAGGTATTTGTTGTATATGTAAATCTCGATTTATTAAACATGTGTGGCCTTCAAGCAGGATGGTTCTATGGCTTGATTTTCTCAGGTATAGTACTTCTTCAACTAGAGCGTATTGGTTTAGGAATAATTCGGTTATGTTCACAGTTTGTTTGTTCATGGGAAGAGTCCGATTAAGGTGTGAACAAATTAGTTCACTTGCTTTAAAATAATCAACTTCTATGGAGAGTGACGACTTTTTACAGATTGTACTTTTACCTACACCATGTGCTCCGGTGATAAATACTAACTTTACTTCAGCCATGCCTTTAAAACCTCAAAAGCAATACTTCCAATTAAAGAACCGGAGGCTCCTAGTAATATTGTAAAAAGAACATATTGCCACAACAAACTATTTTCAACACGAAATTTTGCAAAAAATTCACTAGAAGATATAAACTTATCTTCTTTTTTGGGCTTATGAACATAATGATATGCTACTAAATCTTTAGGATCATCTTTATCAACATAGTTTTTCCATACATTGTTTTCTATTTTTCGTACACTTTTAAAATCCCCACTTCCGACATCTACATACGCTTTTGTCATAAGTAAAAAATGCAAGGAATCAACAGGAACAATATGATTACCATTCTTAGAAAATCTTTCAATCAATGTTTTATCAAGGCTACGAATATTATGATATCTAAAATCGATCATATAGGTGGTGTTAAACATACTTTGAGCCACTTTAGAAGAAGAGGCATATTCATGAATTAAAAAGGGGAGAGACTTATTTTTAATTCGAAAGCGAAAATAATAATCTGTATCGTTTTCATTATCGCTTTGATCTGGAATAATTGTTTTTGTTGCAATGGAAATAACCGTTCCATCAGCAAAAGATTCAAGTTTTATATCATGTTCAATATCTAATTGATAAATTTTAAATGAGTCTGAACCATCTGTGCGTTTTACATCAATAATCTTTGTATTAGACGCTATAGTTGTAGCGAAACTCTCATTGAATACTGCGTCAACAAGCTCAGTCTCTTTAAATTTACATCCAAGATCCTCAATACAAGCAGTCTTTTCGGTTTCAACAATAGGCAACGGGAGGAAAAAATATAATGTTTCTGCTTGTTTAAGATTTTTTATCCTAAATCCAATATCTAACATTGGGCTTCCAGGCCATCCACACTCACTCCATAAATTAAAATTCATAGTAGCAGAAACATCATTCCTTTTATCTGGACACGATTCTTCTGCTTTTGTCAATAACCTGCTTATAGTCGCACACTGGGCTCGATTTTTTGAGGGGCTTGAAAATTGATTTAGTATTTTGCCATGGTACCAAAACGCAAAACTATCCATAGTATGCCCCCAGCTTTTTAAGATATCTTTACCTTTATATTATAGCAAATTCAATCGTGGTGTTCAACTCAAATTTTGCTAGTCCAATAGAAAATTCCACAATAGATTAAGCATTTGCGTTCTGATGGAGCTATAGGTCGTTGAAATACTAAAGCAAATTAGAAAGCCATTAAAACAGTGTTAGAGCCAAAACACTAATATCTTATCTCTAATACTTCTTCAACCGCAAATACATTCCTCACCCCAAAGGGTATTCACATCTGCGCGTTTTGCCATAAGTGCTTAAAAGCGATTTTCCTTCAAGTTTGCGCCCAAACCCAAATCGAAGCCCAACGCAGCGGGTTCGATTTGGAAAGGAGGAGCAGCGAAATGGGTGCGCTCTGACTTTTGAAAAAAGTCGGAGCAAGCGATATGGCGCTTGCTCCGACGTGGTGACCCAGCGGAGATTCGAACTCCGGACACCCTGCTTAAAAGGCAGGTGCTCTGCCAACTGAGCTACTGGGTCATAGACACAACTTATTTCGCTCGATGCTAACTTTCTTTACACTCCTGGCTGTTCCTGGGCACGCGTTCACCTCGCCCCTTCGCAGCGGTTGAAGTTCGCAACGCCCGAGCCGCAGGCGGGTGCGCCAACGTGATACTGGACAATGCCTCTTGACCGCCGCGGGCAGCCCCAAATGCGAGCCCTGGTCCGCAAAACTGTCGGCAGCTTTGCCGCCCTACAGATACAGGACATGCCCCCACGAGCAGGTCGCATTTGGAGCGGAGAGGCCAGGAACGGGAGTGATGAATCCCCTACCTGGCACCCAAAACGAGACAGACTTCACCTCGACCACTGGCAGGGATGGCTGGACTCGAACCAGCGATGAGGGAGTCAAAGTCCCTTGCCTTGCCGCTTGGCTACACCCCTGTATCCATAGCTAAAAAGGCGCAGACCGGAGCAGAAGCTCCGGCCCTTCCGCCTCAAGTGTGGGGTGGGTAAAGGGACTCGAACCCTCGACACCCGGAACCACAATCCGGTGCTCTAACCAACTGAGCTACACCCACCATATTACTGATGCCCGGTCACACCTGAAGCCGGCTGGCACGCCTGGAGGGACTCGAACCCCCGGCCCACTGCTTAGAAGGCAGTTGCTCTATCCACCTGAGCTACAGGCGCGTTTCTCGTCCCCGCCCAAATCGGAGCCCAGCGCAGCGGGTCCGATTTGGGAAGGAGCCGCGCGGAATGAGCGAGCTTTCGCCATCAGGCGGAAGCCAGGGATATGGAGCTTGCGGCGACGCTGGAGCGGGTGATGGGAATCGAACCCACGCGACCAGCTTGGAAGGCTGGGATTCTACCATTGAACTACACCCGCATGGATGGTGTTCCTCTCACATCAGCTAATGGATATTACCACATTTTCGTCGGGCTGTCAATGGTTTTCCTCAAATTTTCCCTGGGAATCGGGGCGGCCACTGGCGGCCGCCCCCGCTCCGATCAGCCGCCGATGAAAAAGATGGTGTCTCCATCCCGCTTGCCGATTACCTCGATCTCCTCAGTGAGGGGGATCAGCGCCATATTCCGATACAGCTGCTTCCCGGTGATCTGCCAGCTGGACATGGTAAACAGGTAGTTCAAGGTATCCTGGATGGGCAGTTCAGGCTTGAAGAACCCCAGTTCGGGCAGGCCGAAGGCCGTCAAACCCTGGGTCTGCACGGTGGGACTCTCCTCCTGAAGGCCTGGGTAGAACCAGATCCACAGGGGGACGGGGAAGTAATCCGGGTCCTCCCAGGTCATGCCCTCCATCCGGGCACAGTGGGAGAGGTAATTCTCCTTACTCACCAACAGGGCGGTGTTGGTGACCGACACCCCCACAGCCCCCTCCAACTCCATCAGGGCGGCACAGACCAGACTGAAATTCCAACAGGCCCGGCGTTTCCCATCCAACGTCTTCCCGCCCCCCTTCTGGGCGATCACCCAGAAGGACTTGTGATTGCAAAAGGCCTCCTGTTCCTCCGGCTTGAGGAACAGATTGTACTTGGCGGCGGCGGGGATGTCCCGGTCCTCCTTGGGCACCGGCATGGGGAGGTAGGAGCACCAGAACTCCAACCCGTCCACCGTGACGATGAAAGCGGGCACCCTGGGGTGACTGCGGTCGATATCGCTCACCGACCGTTCTCCAAAGGCATTTCGCAGCAGTGCAATGGCCGGGTCGATGCCCTCCAGTACCCGGTCCATAAGCAGTAAGGCCATGGTGTCCTCCATGGGCGGCTTGGGCCACTCCGGTGCAGACTCCGGGGCTTTCTTTTTAAAACGGTCAAATAGTCCCATTATGTTCCCTCCTCAAAAGATTCTGCGACTTAGGGCTTATTTGTAAAGATGTCAAAACGCCCAAACGGCAAATCTTTTGCCCTCATACTGCCCCAATTTTTCTTGAAATCCACCCAGGATTCCTGCAAAAAATTGTGTTTGTCTGATGGTAAAGTCTCTCACCGTTGGGCATGTTTCCATGTTTCAAACGGCGCCTGGAATCCCTCTTGCTCCATTTTCTTCCAGCATCCGGCCCATCCCGTAGAGCCTCACCATTTAAATAAGCGGCGACCTATGAAAACCGTCTCTTAACCTTGGACCTCCAGGTTCTCCAGCGCAATGGGCCACCTATCCTCTAAGCAGACGTACATGTCAGCTTCCTCCCTCGGCGTTATCTCAACGTCGAGTCGCAGAAGGCACAGCAGTCCATGCCGCCGCTTTTCTTCACCAGCGGGGGCAGATAGGACTCGGTTTGAGTGACGCACCGCGGGTTGCGGCAGACAGGCCTTGTCCCGATCTCCACCGCCTCAGTCCGGTCCAGCCGGGGCTGGTTGGCCAAATTGGCCAGCAGGGCCATCCGGGCGAACATGCCGTAGCGGGCCTGCTGGAAGTAGGCGGCCCGGGGGTCGTCGTCCACATCCACGGCAATCTCGTCCACCCGGGGCAGGGGATGCATCACCAGCATGTGTGCCTTGGCCCGCTCCAGCTTCCGGCGGGTGAGAACGTACACCCCTTTATTCCGCTCATACTCCAGCGGGTCCACAAATCGCTCCCGCTGAATGCGTGTCATATACAATATATCCAGCTGGGGTATGACCGCCTCCAGGCCGGTGACCTCGGTAAACCGCATCCCATTCTCCTGGATGAAGGTACGCATATAGTCGGGGATCGCCAGTTCCCGGGGGGAGATAAGAAAAAACCGGATGTCTTCAAATTTGGCCAGCGCCTTGATGAGGGAGTGTACCGTGCGGCCGTTCTTCAAATCGCCGCACAGGCCCACCGACAGGCCGTCCACCTTCCCCAGCAGGCGGGTGATGGTGGTCAGGTCGGCGGTGGTCTGGGTGGGGTGCATATGGCCGCCGTCCCCGGCGTTGATCACCGGGACGTGGGAATACAGGGAGGCCGCCCTAGCCGCCCCCTCCCAGGGGGTGCGCATCACCACCACGTCGGCGTAGCCGGATACCATCTTGATGGTGTCTTTCAGGCTCTCCCCCTTGGCCGCCGAGGTGGAGTTGGGATCCGAAAAGCCAAAGACCGCTCCTCCCAGCCGAAGCATGGCAGCTTGGAAAGAAAAATTGGTACGGGTGGAGGGCTCGTAAAACAGGGAGGCCATCACCTTTCCCCGACACATGTCCATAAATTGGGTCGGGTCGTCCATGATCCGGCTGGCTTGGGCATACAGCTCGTCCCACTCCTGTCGGGTCAGATCTCCAAAATCGATCAAATGGCGCATCTCACCGCCTCCCTTTTCCCTTTTTCGCTATCCTACCATAAACAGGCCCCCTGCGCAAGGGCTGCCGCACAATATTCCAGGGACACGGAGGCGGCTGTCCGGCCCACATTTTGTTCTTGCACTTCGCTGGCGGACGGAGTATAATAAAATGTACTATAACCGCTGTTCTCCAGCGGATAAAAAAGGAGCATCTTTTGCTATGAAGAAAACACACCGTCTGACAGCCGGCCTGCTGTGTGCCATTCTGGCTGCCATATTGGTCGCGCCCGCTGCCGCCCACGGCTGCCATGGCGGCAGAGGCTTCGGACAGCACACCAGATATTCCAGACCTGTTCAGACCAGCGTTACAGTCTGCCCCTATGAGGACTGTTCCATCGCCGGCCGCCACACCCACAGTGGCACAGTTTACTGCGGCTACCACCACGAGGGCGGCTTCTGCGACAACGCCTGCCGAGCCCTGTGTCCCCTGGAGGACTGCCAGATTGCCGGCCGCCACACCCACAGCGGCACAACCTACTGCGGCTACCACCACGAGGGCGGCTTCTGCGACAACGCCTGCCGGGCCCTGTGCCCCCTGGAGGACTGCCAGATTGCCGGCCGCCACACCCACAGCGGCACAACCTACTGCGGCTACCACCACGAGGACGGCTTCTGTGACAACACCTGCCGGGCCCTGTGCCCCCTGGAGGACTGTGAGACTGCCGGACTTCACACCCACGGAACCACAACTTACTGCGGCTATCACCACGAGGGCGGCTTCTGCGACGGTTCCTGTGCAGACAGCGTCGTCTCTGGCTACGGTCACCACAGGGGCCACTGCTCAAATTGGGCCTGACCATCTGCTGAAAAACGCTCCCATTCCAGCCTTCTGTATTGGAATGGGGGCTCTTTTATATCCACACCGGCAATCTAAGCTCTATTCCCCCGCTTCCGTTCCTGTCACGGCGGCCGCCTGGATCAGAATGTGAGAATCGGCGGGGCAAACTGAATAAAAACGCCTCTGTTTCACACCCTAACAGGTAGAAATGGAGGTCTTTTTTTGCTCTGGTTCTGGAATTTTGTTGTCTACAGCTTTTTGGGCTTTCTGCTGGAGGTGGTCTTCGCCGCCGCAGCGGGCGGGCGGCCCGACCGAAAGGGACTGCTGGTATTGCCTCTGTGCCCAGTGTATGGCCTGGGCGCCTGCCTCATCCTGCTGCTGCCCCCCTGGGTAAGCGCCCGGCCATGGGCGCTCTTTCTGCTGGGCGGCTTGGCGGCCACGGCGGCCGAGTACTGCGCCGCCCTTTACCATGAGAAGGCGCTGGGTGTGTCCTTCTGGAATTACGACAGCCTGCTGGGCAGCGTGCAGGGGCGGGTATGTCTGCCCTTCTCTCTGGCATGGGGAACCCTGTCTCTGGGGCTGGTGTACTGGGTCCACCCCATCTTGGAGCCCTGGCTTCTCCTTATCCCAAGGCCAGTCAGCTGGATGGCTCTGGTCACTCTGACAGCAGACGGGCTCCTTACCGCCGCCCTGCTGCGGCGCAGCGGAGACACCGCCTGCCTGCGGTGGTACAGCCGATAAAATAACCGCCGGCTCTCACCGGCGGTTATTTTGGAACTTATTCCTCGTAGTCGTCATACTCATCAATGTGGGCGGTGCGCTGCAGCTTGCCTTTGGCGCTGTCATACAGCTCAGTCAGACCGTCCCAATAGGCAATGACAGCACACACCGCAGCGGCGGCAGTCAGAGACAGAGCCACAATCTTCAATACAAAACGGGCAACTTTCATAATGGGTTCCTCCTCATATCAGGCTGTTGTCCCTAGTTTACATGATTGCGAGAAAAATTACAATCACTTTTGTAAAATTTTATCCGAACTTTCTATCCCAGGGACACTACGGTAACGGACGCCCGCCTGCGGCTGCACCCCCCGCTCCTCCATCAACTGCTCCACCGTGACAAAACAATAGCCCTTTGCCAGCAGGGCGTCCACCACCCGCAGAGCGGCCTCCTCTGAGCTGGCAAAAAGGTCGTGCATGAGAATGATATCCCCGTCGGACACATGCTCCACCACAGAGGCAGTAATCCGGTTCACATCACTGTCCCTCCAGTCCTCCGGGTCCACCGACCACAGGACAATAGGCCCGCCGCACCAGCTCTCCGCATTTTTGTCGATCAGCCCGTAGGGCGGCCGAAGCCAGTAGTTCCCCTCCCCCAGCAGGCTGGTGATCAGGGCCCTGGTCCTGCCCACCTGAAGGTCGAAGTCCCTCCGGGACATCCCCTTCAGCTCCACATGGTCGTAGGTGTGGATGCCCACCTGGTGGCCCTCGGCGGCCATACGGCGCACCAGTTCCTCGTTGCCTGGAATGCGGTTCCCCACCAGAAAGAAGGTGGCAGGCACCTCCCGAAGGGCCAGCCCCTCCAGCAGAGGTCCAGTGGTGGAGGAGCGGGGACCGTCGTCAAAGGTGAGGGCCACCAAGGGCGGATCGTTCAGCGTCACCTCTGCGGCTCCATCCGCCTGCCTGACCGGCTCTGGAGCGGGGAGTGCCGCTGTCAGCGCCAGTACGCACATCAGCGCAACAAATTTCTTTCTGCTCACCGCCTCACCCTCTTTCCTGACATATTTGCTGTTAGTATGTGCGGCCGAACAGAAAATTTACGATGAAAAATTTGTTATGGGCACAAACAGGCCGAATGTCCCCTCACACAGCGCGGGCACGCCGTCCCATTTTTACAAAATCTGGAATTTTTTGTCTCTCATGCGGACAAGGCACCCTCTCACCAGACCGCTGCACACAGCTGGGAGAATATCTTTCTAACATGGAAAGGGCCAGGGAACTTCCCTGGCCCTTTGGGGCAATCGCTTCCTTATCTATATGCCCTCCAGTTCAGCCCCCTGGCCTCACTGTTTGGGCACCGTCTTGGTGATAGTGGCTTTGGGGTCCTCGGTGTCAAAGACGGTCTTGGCGGCGGCGGCCAAGCCGGCAATCCCCTGAAGCTCGCTGGGGATAATGATCTTAGTGGCCTTGCCATTGGCAGCAGCCTGGAAGGCCTCCAGCGCCTTGATGGTGAGCACGCCCTGACCGGGGGCCGCCTCGTTAATCAGCCGGATGGCATCGGCAGTGGCCTGCTGGACCTTCAAAATGGCCTCGGCCTCGGCCTCAGCCTCCAAAATCTTGGCCTGTTTGGCGCCCTCAGCCTGGAGGATAGCCGCCTGCTTGGCTGCGTCGGCCCGAAGGATGGCGGACTGTTTCTCGCCCTCAGCCACCAGAATCTGGGACTGCTTCTGGCCCTCGGCCTGGAGAATGGCCTCCCGGCGCTCCCGCTCGGCCCGCATCTGCTTCTCCATAGACTCCTGAATATCCCGGGGCGGCATAATGTTTTTCAGCTCCACCCGGTTGACCTTGATGCCCCAGGGGTCAGTGGCCTCGTCCAGAAGGGCCCGCATTTTGGTATTGATGTGGTCCCGGCTGGTGAGGGTCTGGTCCAACTCCAGGTCGCCGATGATATTCCGCAGGGTGGTGGCGGTGAGGTTCTCAATGGCGGACATGGGGTTCTCAATGCCGTAGGTATAGAGCTTGGGGTCTGTAATCTGGAAGTATACTACCGAGTCGATCTGCATGGTTACATTATCCTTGGTAATAACGGGCTGGGGGGCAAAGTCCACCACCTGTTCCTTCAGAGACACGTTCTTCACCACCCGGTCGATAAAGGGCATTTTAAACTTCAGGCCCTCGTTCCACACCGAGTAAAATACACCCAGTCGAGTGATGACATAGGCTCGCGACTGAGGGACGATCTTCACGCAGGAACCGAAGATGATCAGCACCACGATGACGATACCCACAATGGGCAAAACGACTTTCAAAACTTCCATAATACCTCTCCCTTTCTAACACATGGTTTGATTACAGTGTCTCTACGAATACTCTTACGCCTTCAATCCGCTGGACTTTGACCTGCGTGCCGGCCGGTATGACCACACCCAGCTGGCTGCGGGCAGACCAGATCTGACCCAAAACGTTGACCTGTCCGGTGCCCGCCTCATTGTCCACCGTCTCTGTGACCAAGGCGCTCTGGTTCACCACCCGGTCAGCATTGGTGGGGGAGCGCCGCGGACGGACAAAACGAGACGCCGCGGGCCGCACCAAAGCCAGTGTCAGGGCGGACACCGCCGTGAATACCACAAGCTGGAACCAGAACTGGCCGCCCAAGACGGCAACCAAAAATCCGCCCACCGCGCCCGCAGCAAACCAGATGCAGACCAGCCCCACTGTGGCCGCCTCGCCCGCCACAAGCGCAATAAACGCAATCAGCCAAAATGCTGTCATATCGGCAGCGCCTCCTTCCAAAAGCTGTGGTCGCTTTTTTACACTCTTATCATATCATACTGGCGGAAAAAATACCACCATACCGGACAAATTTTTAATCAATTCTTAATCTATGTGCCCGCTGCTTCTGGGGAGACCTTTTCATCCGCTATGGCAGCCCCTCCAGAGTGGCACTCAGGCGGCGGCGATAGGCGCTCACCGCCTCTTTCGGGCCCACCAGCACCACGCTACCGTCCAATCCCAGCAGCCAGCCGAAAAACTGGGGGCTGATCACCACAGGCAGCGTGACAGTGAAATGCTCCTCCCCGTCAGGGACCAGAATCACATCCTGGCCAAACCTGTCCCAAACCAGGCTGGCCTTGTCCTGGCGGCCCCGAAGGGTAACCCTCATCTCAGGCCCGCTGTACATGCCGAAGTGCTTCTGGCCGTACTCGGCCAACTGAAAATTGGGATACTGCTCCCTTCCCTCCCGGGTCAGACCGGTGATTATAATTTCAGTCATCTTGTCCACCCGGTAGTGGCGCAGCTCTTTGTGGTTGTGGTCAAAGGCCACCAGATAGTAATTTTCACTGTTCCAAATCAGCCCATAGGGGGAGACCAGATACCGCCTCCCCTCCTGACGAAAAATCTTTTTGTGGGAAATATCGTAGTCAAAATACTTAAAGGTGATGGCCTTCTGGCTGGCGATGGCGGTGTGCAGTTTATCCACATTGTAGTAGATACTCTCGTTCATCACTTTAATACGGCCAGAGACGTAGACCTGCCGCTGAAGCTGCCCCCCCTGGTGGATGCTGGCCAGCCCCTCCAGCTTGCGGATCAGCGCGTCACTCTTCTTCTGGGTGATGAACCGGGAGGACTGCACCGCATCCATGAGCAGCTTCACCTCGGGCAGTTCAAAATCCCGGTTTCCGACAAACCAGCCGGGCGTCTTGCCCTTTCGGGACTGAATGTCCAGGCCAAACAGGCGCAGGGCCTCCAGATCGTCATAGATACTCTTGCGTTCCGCCTTGATATCCTGTTGGGCCAGCTTCTCAATGATCTGGGGGACAGTGAGAGGGTGATCCTCATCCGTCTGCCGCAGGAGTATGCGGGCCAGATGGAGCAGCTTGGTCTTTTGGTTGGCGCTTTTCGGCATGGGCAACCTCCTCCTTTCCATGTTTCATGCCCCAGTATCGCAGATTTCATGTCCATTAAAACGGACTTTTTCGTTGTGTGCACAGTCAAAGCAAAGGCTGGAAGCAGACTATCCGGCGGACCCAGACAGCCCGATTTGCGCCGTCACCCCTGCCCCATGAATGGTCCAGGCGCGTCCCCTACGCCCATTTCTCCCAGACCTCCGGGCAGTAGCCCACGGTGGCCTGTCTGCCATTGCGGACAACGGGGGTGCGCAGAAGGGTGGGGTCCTCAAAGAACTTCTCCAGCTTTGCCTGTTCGCCAGCCAGGTAGGACATCAGCGCCGCATCTGGATGCTTGGGGTCCACCATGGCCTCCAGCCCCACCGCATTCTTCACGCTGGTCAGCTCCCCCAGGCTCATCCCCTGTTTTTTCAAATCCACCGCCTGAAATTTAATCCGCCGCTCCTTAAACCACCGCTCCGCCTTCTTGGTGTCGAAGCACTTGCTCTTTCCAAAAATTTGAATGTTCATGTCACGTCTCCTATGTAAGTAAATCTGGGCCCAGAGTATCCCTCCCGGTCCACCCGTTCTGTCCACATGGCGGCGGGGCGAACCCACAAGCCGCTCGCGCCGTACAGCGCCCGGTAGACCACCACAGGTTCCAACGTCTCTGAGTGGGAGGCCACCCCAATCACCTCATATTCCTGCCCCTTAAAATGGCGCCAGCGGCCTGGCTTAATGTCCATCAAAATCACCCCTGTTTCTCCGCATCACTATACCATATTTTACTTTTTTATACAAGATTGAAAGGGCCCCTGTCAAGCCATACTAACTGACACGAACGGATGGAAGGATGGCGAAACGTATGAAAGCTGTCATTATGGCGGGGGGCGAGGGGACTCGGCTGCGGCCGCTGTCTCTGGGCAGCCCCAAGCCCATGACCCCCCTGCTGGGGCGGCCGGTGATGGAACACATCATCAACCTTTTGAAGTCCCATGGAATCATCGACATCTGCGTGACTTTGTGCTATAAGCCCCAGGCTGTCATGGATTACTTCGGCAGCGGAGATCAGCTGGGCGTACAACTGACCTACTTCCTGGAGGACGAACCCCTGGGCACAGCGGGCAGCGTGAAAAATTGTATGGCCCATATTGGAGCGGAGGACTTTTTGGTCATCAGCGGCGACTGCGTCTGCGACCTGGACCTGACCGCCCTGTTTCAGTTTCATCGAGAGCGGGAGGCCAGGGCCACTCTGGCCCTCTACCGCCACCCCGCCCCCCTGGAATATGGTCTTGTGCTCACCGACCAGGCCGGACGGGTAGAGCGGTTTGTAGAGAAGCCGGGGTGGGGTCAGGTGTTCACCGACCAGATCAACACAGGCATTTATCTCCTCTCCCCCGCCGCCATGGAGCGGGTGCCCCAGGGGGAGGTCTTCGACTTTGGCAAAGACCTGTTCCCCGCCCTGCTTCAGGAGAGGGCGCCCCTGTTCGCACTGCCTCTGGAGGGCTACTGGCGGGATATGGGGGACTGCAAGGCCTACCTGGACTGCGCCTGCGACGCCCTGTCTGGCAAGGTGAAGCTGGATATGGGACTGCCCAAGCGGGAGTCGGGGGTGTGGTCTGCCAGGCCTCTGCCCCAGGGGCTGAACCTGGTCCCCCCCTGCTGGATTGGCCCGGAGACCAAGCTGGGAGAGGGCTGTCTTATCGGCCCGCACACTGTGCTGGACAGGGGGGCCTGTGTGGGGGACCGGGCCATGGTTCAGCGGTCCATCCTACTGGAAAATGCCGCTGCCGGCCCAAGAACCACCCTGTATGGGGCCATTTTGTGCAAAGACGCCTCCGCCCGGAGGGACGCAGTTCTCAACGAGGGGGCCGTCCTGGGGGAAAACGCCCTGGCGGAGGAGGGGGCCGTCCTGTTGGAGCGGGTACGTCTCTGGCCCGGCCAGACCGCCCCTGCCGGATGTCGGCTCGCCCGCTCCATCACCAGCGGGAGCCAGAAGGGCGCCCTGCGCTTTGGAGACAACGGCGTAATCCGGGGCGTGCTGGGGGAGGATCTGGGCCCGGAAGCCCTGCTCACCCTGGGCAGTATTCTGGGGGCAGAGGGCCCGGTGGGGCTGGGGTGCTCCTCCACCCACGGGGCAGGGATGCTGGCCAGGGCGGCCGCGGCGGGCGTGGCCGCCGCTGGCGGGGACGCGCTGACCCACTGTCTGGACTGTCCCGTCCAGGGGGCGGCGGCCGCTGTCCACCACGGCCTGCCGGTCTCCCTCTTTGTGGAGGAGAGCGGCGGCACCGTCTACCTCCACTTCTTTGACCGCGACGGGCTGCCCCTGGGCCGGGCCCGGGAACGGAAGCTGGAGCACGCCTTGCTTCAAGGGGAGGTGCGCCGGGCCCGGGGCGAGAAGGTGGGCCAGCTGCGGCAGTCCGATCTCACCCCAGGGCGCTGGGCGCGGCAGGTGATCCAGCAATCCGGGCTGAAACGGCCCGCCCTGCGCCGCCTCACAGTGGCGGTGGGGGATACCACCTCAGAAGACCGGGCCCTCCGGGCGGCCTTGTCCGCCCTGGGCTGCCGGCTGGAAGAGGTATGGCGGCCCGGTATCCCTGCCTTCCACGCCGGCCGGGGGGGCTTTACACTCACCGCCCAGGATGAGCGGGGGACTGTGGTGGACGCAGGTCAGCTTTTGGTGCTGATCACCCTGATCGAAATGGAAAACGGCTCCGGCAAGGTGGCCGTCCCCCCTGGAGCCAGCGCCGCAGTCGAGCTGGTGGCGGCCGGATACGGCGGCACGGTCCTCCGTCTGGATCGGGACGGGGACCAGGCCAGGACATTGTACGCCGCCCAGCCCTGGCTGCGCCAGGCCCCCGCGGCCGCCGTCCGTCTCTGTTCCAGAATGTCCATCTCCGGCCAGAAGCTAGAAAGCCTGGTGTCCAAAACGCCCCGCTTCTCCTCCTGGCGACGGGAAGTCCCTCTCACCTCCGACCGGGGACGGGTGATGCAGGCGCTGGCCCGAGAGCACGCCCGGGCCCCCTCCGGGGAGGGGCTGCGGATGCGCACTGGCAGCGGCTGGGTCTATCTCACCCCCATCGCCCGGCGTTCCGCCCTGCGCATCATCGCCGAGGGGCCCGACCTGGAGTTGGCCGCTGAGCTGTGCGACTTCTTCGCCGGCCGGGCCGCCGAGGTGGACCGGACAATTTCTGAGCAATGTGCCCAAGAAGAGGACAAATGAGGCGCCATCTGTTCTTCTGAAACGTATAGTATACTTTTCAGGAAAAGTGTGGTAAACTATAAGAGATTATTTTATCCCGCAAGTGCTCTACCATGCCTCCGAAGAAATGAAAGACCGCTCAGCAGGGCAGGCGCATGGATTGTGTATTGCCACTTGTGGATTGTTTGGATTTAAACGCCAAATGGGGCCGGGAGATCTCTCCCGCCCCGGCGTCTAAATATATTTCGCAGCCCTGAACCGTAGGACAGGCGGGGACGGACCGCGGAGCTAAGTTCGACAGAGAGCCTTTGGAAGACGAAGGGATTGCGCACCCCAACCGGCGAGGCAGGGCCGGGCCGGGGCGGTCCTTCGTCTGGCTGCTGTGTCCCTGGCACGGCTGTCTTTCCCGCTGGTTTTCTGCCCGGATACATGATATAACAACAACAATAAGGAGTTATTATGGCAGAAAAACTGAAAATTATTTCCCTTGGCGGTCTCAATGAGATCGGCAAAAATCTCACCGTCTATGAGTACGGCGGTGACATCATTGTGGTCGACTGCGGCATGGGCTTCCCCGACGACGACATGTACGGCATTGACGTGGTTATCCCCGATGTCACCTATCTGATTAAAAATCAGAACAAAATCCGCGGCATCTTTATCACCCACGGCCATGAGGATCATATTGGGGCGCTGCCCTATGTGCTGCGGTCCATCAATGCCCCCATCTACGCCACCCGCATGTCCGCGGGGCTGATCCAACTGAAGTTGGAGGAGCACAGACTGCTGGACCGGACCAAACTGATCACCTGCGAGGCCGGACAGGTGGTGAAGGCGGGGCGATTCAGCGTGGAGTTCCTCCATGTGAATCACTCCATCGCCGATGCGGTGGCCTTCGCCATCAAGTGCCCGGTGGGTACCTGTGTCCACACCGGCGACTTTAAAATTGACGCAACCCCCATCCAGGGGGGCATGATGGATCTGGCCCGGCTGGGCGAGCTGGGCAAAGAGGGGGTGCTGGCCCTGCTGGCCGACTCCACCAACGTGGAGCGTCCAGGGTATACCCGTTCCGAGCGCAGTGTGGGCGCCTCCTTCGACTCCCTCTTCCGGGGATGTGAAGAGCGGATTATTGTCACCACTTTCGCCTCCAATGTGGACCGCATCCAACAGATCATCGACGTGGCCGCCCGATACGGGCGGAAAGTGGCCGTCACCGGCCGGTCCATGGAAAATGTGATGAAGGTATCCACCGAACTGGGCTATATGAACATCCCAGACGGTATCCTGATGGATTTAAATCACATCAAATCCCTGCCCAAAAACCGGGTGTGCATCATTACCACCGGCAGCCAGGGCGAGACCATGTCCGCCCTGACCCGCATGGCTTTCAACACCCACCGGCAGGTGGACCTGCTCCCAGGCGACCGGGTGATTATCTCCGCCTCCGCCATCCCCGGCAACGAGAACGCCATTGGCAATGTGGTCAATGAGCTGTACCGCAAGGGGGTGGAGGTACTCAACGAGCGGGAGCTGACCCTTCACGTCTCGGGGCACGCCTGCCAGGAGGAACTGAAGATCGTCCATGCCCTCGTCAAGCCCAAGTTCTTCATCCCTGTCCATGGAGAGCAGCGGATGCTCCAGATTCACGGCAACCTGGCCCGTCAGATGGGGATGGAGCCCAACCGCATCCTCATTAGCGATATCGGCCGCGTGATGGAGTTCACCCCCAACTCCGCCCGGCTGGGGGGCACCGTCACTGCCGGCCAGGTCTTTGTAGACGGCTACGGCGTTGGAGATGTGGGCAGTGTGGTCCTCCGGGACCGCCGCCACCTGGCCGAGGACGGCATGATTGTGGTGGCTCTGTCCATGTCCGGCGAAAACGGCGCCCTGGTGTCCGGCCCGGATATCATCACAAGAGGCTTTGTCTATGTGAAGGAGTCAGAGGGCCTGTTGGAGGAGCTGCGCCAGGTCGCCCTGGAGGCCATCCAGCATGTGGACACCCGCTATTCCACCGACTGGTCCGCCATTAAGGGGGCCATAAAGGGTGAACTGTCCGGTTATCTGTACAAAAAGACCAAGCGATCCCCTATGATCCTGCCTGTCATCATGGAGGTATAAAACAGCGGCCGCCTTCCTGGCGGCCGCTGTACTTATTCCCTCTCTATGTCCATCAGCAGCCCCACCCGTCGGGCGTGGCGGCCCCCTTCGGCTTCGGTACTCAAAAAAATATCCACCATTCGCTCCGCCGTGGCATGTCCCACAATGCCGGCCCCTATGGCCATCATGTTGGCGTCGTTATGGCGGCGGCACAGTTCCGCCGTCAGGATGTCACCGCACAGGGCACAGCGGATCCCCTTCACCTTATTGGCGGCAATGGAGATGCCAATTCCGGTGGTGCAGACGACAATCCCTCTCTCGCACTGTCCATCGGCCACTGCCTGGGCCGCCGCCCTGCCAAAAATAGGGTAGTCACAACTGTCGGCGCTGTTGGTACCAAAATCCTGGCAGGTAATCCCCTTGGCCGCCAGGTATGCCTTAATATGCTCTTTGAGCTGATAACCGCCGTGGTCAGACGCGATCGCAATCATAAAACACCCTCCAATCAGTACAGAAAATCAATATGAGTCCCTTTCTACCCCATTGTAACGGCTCTCCCGCCATTTTGCAAGCCGAAAGCTCTTTTTTCATCCGTCGCCAAACACCCGGGTTCCCTCTCCATTAAGCCTTTCTCCCCGCCGCACTGGGGATGCCCAGTTCTCCCCGATACTTCGCCACAGTGCGCCGCGACAGGGCACAGCCCTCCCGGGCCAGCAGCCGCGTCAGCTGCTGGTCAGACAGCGGTTTTCCCTTGTCCTCCCCGTCAATCAGGCGCAGCAGCAGCTTGCGCGCCGCAGCAGTACTGGGGCTGTCCCCCTCTCCCACCCCCACAGCCCGGGAGAAGAAATAGTTCAGCGGATACAGCCCCCGGGAGCATTGAATATATTTCTCCCGCACCGCCCGGCTGACCGTGGACTCATGAAGCTCCAGCGCCTGGGCCACTTCCGCCATCCGCAGGGGAACCAGGGCCTCTGGCCCTGCGCGGAAAAAGCCGCTCTGCCGCTCCACAATTACCTGGGCGCAGCGCAGCAGGGTGCTCTCCCGCTGTCCCGCCGCCCACAGCACATTCTCCGCCTGCCTCAGCTTTTCAGTGAGATAGGTCCGCACTTCTTTGTCCTCCGTCTGAGTCAGTAGCCCCCTGTAGTATCGGCTCACCTGGAAGGGCGGCCGCTCCCCCCTGGCGTTTCTGACGGTGAGACAGCCGTCCAGCTCCTCCACCAGCAGGTCAGGCTGGGGATAGTGGATCTGCTCCATGCGCTGGAAGACCGCGCCGGGGCGGGGTTCCAGCTCTCGGATGGTCCGCTGCGCCCCCTCCACTTGCTCCACTGTGATATTCAGTTTGCCGGCTATGGCCCGGTAGTGCCTCCGGGCCAGCAGGTCGATGTGGTCCCGGACAATGTCCAAAGCCGGGCCGGTCTCTCCGATACGCTCCAGCTGAAGTTCCAGACACTGGGACAGATCTGCCGCCCCCACCCCTGCCGGCTCCAGGGTCTTCAGCACAGACAGCGCCTCCTCCAGCCGCGCCAAGGCTATGCCGCCCTGGCGGGACAGCTCCTCCAGGGGGATGCGCAGATAGCCGTCGTCATCCAGACAGCGAATCAGATACTCCACCAGGCGCCGGGTGTCCTCATCCGGTTTCAGACGGTCCAGCTGCCGGGAGAGGAAGCTTACCAATGTCTCTTCCAGCCCTCCGCCAGTGCCTATCCGGGCCAGAGGGTCCAACTCGTCATCACTGAAACGCTGATAGAACCAGTTCTGACTGTCGTTATCTTCCAACCAGCGCAGGCGGCTTAACAGCTCATCCCCATCATCCGCCTGGGGCGGAGCGGGGGAGTCCTCCAGTTCAATGACCGGATTCTCCTGGGCCAGCTCCCTCACATAGGCGTTGAGTTCCAGCACGCCAAGCCGAAGCAGCTCTACACTCAGCAGTTGTCGCTGACTTAATTTTTGCGTCTGTGTCTGCTGAAGCTCCATCATGCGCTCCCTCCCAGTCTTCTTTCTCTACAGTTTAGGTCCATCGGCATAAAAAGTCAAGAAAAAACGCCGTCCACATCTTTTGTGGGCGGCGTTTCCTCTCAAAAGCTGCGCTCTATATCCTTGACCAAAGGCGGAATCTGCGAGATCATATTGTCCATATCCTCAAACATCGCGCTCTTCGTGGTGCCCAGGCTGCTGGCCCGGTCAATGTGTCTGACCACCTCTTGGTACTGCCCCTTGATCTGGTCAAAGAACTGGCAGATGGACTGCAATTCCCGTTGGGACAGATCAATCACACTGGAAATCTCCGTCTGCACAGACACCGCTCCCTCCGCCGCCGATGTAATCTTCTGGAAGCTCTCGTCGGTCTGGGACACGATCCCAACCCCCTGGCTCAGCGTATCCTGGGAAGTCAAAATACTGTCGCTGAGCTGGTTGGCGTTGCTCTCCACGTCACACACGCCCGAGTCCACCTCGCCGGCCAGCGTCTTGATCTCCTTGGCCAGCTCCTTTACCTGGGCGGCTACCACGGCAAAGCCTTTGCCGGCCTCACCCGCCCTGGCCGCCTCAATGGATGCGTTAATGGCCAGAATATTGGTCTGATCGGCAATCGCCACAATCTTGCCCATGCACTGCTGGATCTCTCTAATCGCCGACTGCAGCTGGGCAAAGGTCTTTGCCATATCCTCAAAGGACGCCTGTACCTGCATAGAGGTCCGCCCCAGCTCCTCCATCTCGCCCTGGGCCTCTGAAACAGTCTGGGCAATTTCACTGCGCACCTGGACAAACTGCTCCGCCGTCTCGTTAATATTGGAGAAGGAACAGCCCAGATTCTGTAATTTTTCCTGGAAGCGGTCCGCCTCCTTCAGTACGCCGGCAAAGGAGGCCCCCACCATGCTCAGCTCCCAGAGGGACTCCACCTCCTTCTGTACCAGCTCCTTCCGGTACTCCTTCAGGCTGCCCGCCACATGGAGCACCGGGTAGAGGTTCCTCTCCTCCCGGGCCTGCTCCAGCTTCTGCCGGTCTTTTTTCTGAAACAGCATAGCCACTCCTCCCTTATTCAAACACCACGCAGGTCATAGACTGATTGACAAAACGGTTATTATAGTGCTCTCCATAGCCCACAAAGCCGGCGTGGCAGCCCAGCGACGCCATATCCCGCAAATAGGCCTGCATATAGTTGTGTTCAGAAAACAGCTTGTAGCGGAACAGGCAGTTCACCGAAAAAATCGCGGAACGGCGGGGAAAATCCTGACAAATCTGCTGTATCGTCCCCCTGGTGATGGCCTGATAGTCTCCCAACTCCAGCAAAATCAGCACATCAGAGTCATTGACCTGCCGGAAGCAGGCCAGCGCGTTGCCGTTGACCTCCTTGATGGAGATAATGCAGGTGTCCTCCCCGTTGACCTTTCCGAAGGGGTTTTGGAAGGTCCGGGTTAAAATCTCCTCATCCGTCACATGGAGAATATCCTTATAGACCTGTTTGGCCGGACGGCCGTTCAGCGAGCCCAAGATATAATTGGCCCGGTCTGTGTCAGAGGCGATGAAGCGGTAGTCCCCCAGCTGGTGGTAGATATTCTCCTTATAGGTCTTTACCCGACCGCCCTGGTTCCGGACCAGCCCATAGGCCACCGCATCTTTGTAGACCCGGCCGTTGGCCGCCACCTTTCCCTGGTCGCCAGTCCCGCCCACCAGAGAGATCCCCTGCTTTTGCAGGGCAGTGTATATGGTGGTCAGTACGCAGGCGTCGTTTCCGGCACAGAAGTCGATACACACCGTGTCCCGGCTGGAGCCGCCCACCTTCTGCATGTCCCGCTCCAGGCGCTGTATGTATTTCACCGGCATGGTGGAGACCTCCTCCAACACGTTGGCCGCGGCGGTGACGCCGTCATAAAAGGCAATTACGCCCACGCCGTGTTCTACAACCCCGGTCTGATAGCTCATCCCGATACATCCGATACTGGGGACCCCGGGAAAACGCCGCTCCAGTTCCTTCACATGCTCCTCAAACTGGGTATCGTTGGATAACAGCATTATGAACTGGGGCTGATAGATCCCCTGGAGGGCCTCCTCCAAGTTCCCCCTGTGACTCATACCAAAAAACTGCTTCACGCTGTTGTCTCCCTCCTGCGATATTTAGGTGATTTATTATACTTGATCGCCCCCCACGTGTCAACAGCACAGGTTCCACATTCTGGGACAAAAACGCCCTTTAGCGCCGCCTGGGCCGCATGTTAAACGCCCTGCGTCCCCTCTTCTGCTCCACACTACATCAGCCCCAGCTGCTTCAGGGCAAAGATCCAGATTAACATACTCAGACAAAAGCCCAGCGAGCTTGTCACAACCACCTGGGCCGTCAGCTCGTGGTCGCTGTCGCAGGCCAGAGCCATAGGGTAGGATGTGGTGGCCGTAGGCGTCGCCACACAGATCAGAATAACCCCCAGATGGTCCCCCCGGAAGCCCAGCAGACAGGCCCCGGTCACCAGGATCAGAGGGGACAGCAGCAGCCGGTAAAAATTGCAGAAGACAATTCTGCCCAAGTTCTCCCGGGCCCCCTCCAGCCGCAGCGAGGCGCCAAGGGTCACCAGTGTCATAACACTGCCCGCGTTCCCGATATTCTTTACCGCCTGGTCCACCGGACCGGGCAGCCGAAAGCCCAGCAGCAGGCACACGATTCCCAAAACACTGGCACGGATCAGAGGATTTTTTAAAATCATCCTGACCGTCTCCTCCGGCCGAGCCCGGCCGCCCCGGCAGCTCTCCAGCGTGATGACCGCAAGCACATTAAAGGTCGGCACCAGGACCGCCGTGGCAATTGATATGGACGCCACCCCAGCCGCCCCCATCATGGTCTGGGCCAAAGACACGCCCACCACCGCAATATTCGAACGAAACGAGTTCTGAATATAGGCGCCTCTCCTTCTGTGGTCTGGCTCCACTGCGGAGAACAGCGCATAGTTGACCCCAAACCAGAGCAGAATCCCGCCCTCTAGAAAGAGCAGCAGCTGCCAGGAAAATACCCCCTCTACCTGGGCGCTGTAGATATTATAAAAGAGCTGAAAGGGCAGAAGGCCGTGGAAGCAGAGGGTACTTAAATGGCCATACACTTCCTCTGGGACCAGCTTCTGTGCGCGGAGCCAGATCCCCAGACACATTGTGAGCAGCACCGGAGTAATACATCGAATTGACACCAGAAAATTTTCCACAGAGCCTCTCCCCCATTACAGACCAGGTCTTTGGAAGGGGACCCCATGCGCCCGTCCCTGACCATATCGCTCCCCATCAGCCGTCCGGCCGGGGACCAGACCCCACGGGCAGCCGCCTCAGCGCCGCCCCTGTCTCCGCCCCAGTCCCCATATCGTCGCCGGCAGATGCGGGAAACATTATATCACAGGAACCGAAAAAAGGAAATCTTTTTCCGCTGTGCCCCTTGTCAGTCAATCGTATGTCCAAAGCGGCTAAAAAATTGGAGCAAGCAGCTGACTGCTTGCTCCAGCCGGAGAAAACACGCTCAACCCTGGCCGTAGTAGGCGCCAGGGCCGTGCTTGCGGAAGTAGTGCTTATCCTGGACGCGCTGTGGGGCGGGGACGGCAGAGGGCCGAATCTGCCGGGTGAGGATGGCCATTTTGGCCACCTCCTCTAGCACCACCGCGTGGTACACCGCCTGGGCGGCATCCTTCCCCCAGGTGAAGGGCCCGTGGCTGGCACAGACCACGCCTGGGACGGCGGTGGGCTCGATACACCGCTCTCGGAAGGTCTCCACAATGATCCGGCCGGTGTTTTTCTCATAGTCCTCCTCCAGTTCCCCCTGGGTCAGGTGGCGGGCACAGGGGATAGCACCGTAGAAGTAGTCGGCGTGGGTGGTGCCAAAGCAGGGGATATCCTCCGCCGCCTGGGCCCAGGCTACGGCGTGGGGACTGTGGGTATGGACAATGCCACCAATTCCCGGAAAGGCCCTGTACAGCTCCAGGTGGGTCTTGGTGTCGCTGGAGGGCTTCCACTTGCCCTCCACCACCTCGCCGGTCTCCAGGCTGACCACCACCATATCCTCGGCGGTCATGCCCTCGTACTCCACCCCAGAGGGCTTGATCACCATCACCCCCTCCTCTGGGTCCACGGCGGACACGTTCCCCCAGGTGAAGGTGACCAGGTTGTACTTGGGCAGCAGGAGATTGGCCTCTAAAACCTCTCTCTTGAGTGCTTCTAACATGTTGTTTCCCCCTCTTTTTCACGTGCAGAGGGCGGCCTGCGCGCCGCCCCGTTCCAGGCGGGCAGATGCAACTGTCCACGGGGTGTTCAGGGCTCGCCTGACCGCCCATTCTTCGCTTCCCCCAAGGGGGCGCCCCCCTACGGGACGCCCTCACAGTGGGTTCTATTTCAGTTTCCAGGCCAGATCGGATAGAAACAGGTCGTGCTCCAAAGAGGCCACCGTGGTGTCCTTGGTAATGTGGACAAACTCAATATCCATCATGGTGCACCAGTCCTTCATCTGTTCGGCGGTGACATCGTAGCTAAGGACGGTGTGGTGGGCGCCGCCGGCGGTAATCCAGCACTCCACTCCAGTCGTCAGGGAGGGTTCCGCCTGCCACATCACCCGGGCCACAGGCAGGTTTGGCATGGGCAAAATGGGTTTGACGCAGTGGATATCCTGGCAGATCAGACGCAGGCGCCCCCCCATGTCGATCAGGCTGACCACAATGGCGTCCCCCTCCTTGCCCTCGAAGACCAGGCGGGCGGGGTCCTTCTCGTTCATGCCGATGCCCAGATGGTGGGTCTCGATGCGGGGCCTGCCGGCGGCGCAGCAGGGGCAGACCTCCAACATGTGGGCCCCTAGGGAGTACTCCTTTCCCGCCTCCAGATTATAGGTGTAGTCCTCCATAAACAGGGAGCAGCCGTTGCCCCCCTCCCCCATGGCCTTTAGAATGGCAGTCATGGCGGCCACCTTCCAGTCGCCCTCGCCGCCGTAGCCGTAGCCCTGGGCCATCAGGTGCTGGCTGGCCAGACCGGGCAGCTGCTCCATACCGTACAAGTCCTGGAAGGTGTTGGAGAAAGCTTTGCAGCCCTCGGCGTCCAGCATCTTCTGCATGGCAATCTCTTCCCGGGCCTGGTAACGGATGGCGTCGATGTTGTCGGTGGCGATGTCATAATTGGCCTTGTAGGTATCCATCAGCGCATCAATCTCGGCCTCAGTGACAGCGTTCATCACCTTCACCAGGTCGCCCACCGCCCAGGTGTTTACCTGCCATCCCAGCTTGGTCTGGACCTCCACCTTGTCGCCCTCGGTGACGGCCACCTCCCGCATATTGTCGCCGAAGCGCATCACCTTCAGCCCCTTGGACACCGCGGCACCCACCGCCGCCCTCATCCAGCTGCCGATGCGCTTCTGGACTGTCTCGTCCTTCCAGTAGCCGGCGATGACCTTCCGGGGCGCACGCAGCCGGGCGCCGATGAAGCCGTGTTCCCGGTCGCCATGGGCGGCCTGGTTCAGGTTCATGAAGTCCATGTCAATCTCCTCGTTGGGGATCTCCCGGTTGTACTGGGTGGCGAAGTGACACCATGGTTTTTGTAGGCTGGCCAGACCGTTGATCCACATCTTGCTGGGGGAGAAGGTGTGGCACCAGGTGATGATACCGGCGCAGCTGTCGTCAAAGTTGGCCTGCTTCACCACGTCGGCTATCTCCTGATTGGTCTTGGCGGTCACCTTGTAGACCAGGGGAAAGGGCAGAACCTGGGACAGCTCGCCGGCCATCTCCTGGGCCCGCTGGGCCACAGTCTCCAAAACCTCGGGGCCGTACAGGAACTGACTGCCCACCACGAACCAGAACGAATAATTGTTCATTGGATATTCCTCCTTATTTGGGGTGCGGACACGGCTTGCCGTGCCCCTTGCACACCTCTTTGGGGCCACGACTTGTCGCGGCCGCTTGATTGCCCTTATAGGACGGCTGCCGCCGTTTTTTCCACCTCCAGCAGGGCCTTATACCGCTGGATATAGGTGTGAAAGCCCTCCACACAGGCGGGGTCGGGCTGGATGGTAGACGAGGCGGCCTCGGCAAAGACCTTATGGGACAGGAACTCCTCCAGGCGCTCGCCCTCCTCTCTGTTCACCAGGTAAGAGGCCAGCAGGGCCATGCCGTAGGGCCCGCCCTCCCCGGCGGTCTCCATGCAGGCGACAGGGGCGCCGCAGGCGGCGGCCATATAGTTCTGGCCCACCACAGGGGTCTTAAACAACCCGCCGTGACCGGTGAGGGAGTCAATGGCCACGTTTTCTGCCGCCAGGATATCCATGCCGATTTTCAGCGTGGACATGGTGGCGTAGAGCTGGGCGCGGAAGAAGTTGGCCAAGGTAAAATTGGCCTCCGGGGTGCGGGCGACCAGAGGCCGGCCAGCGTCCATGTGGGTGACCCCTTCCCCGGCCAGGTAATTGCACACCAGCACCCCTCCGCAGTCCGGGTCCCCCTCCATACTCTTTTCGTACAGCTTGGTGTACAGTTCGCCGGAGCTGGGCTCCGCCCCGAAGAGGCGGGCGGCCTCCCCCAGCACGCCTACCCAGGCGTTGGTGTCGTTGGTGCAGTTGTTGCAGTGGACCATGGCCACCGGGGCCCCGGTGGGGGTGGTGACCAGGTCGATCTCCTCATAGACCCTCTTCAGCGGCCGCTCCAGCACCACCATAGAGAAGATGGACGTCCCCGCGGACACATTGCCCGTCCGTGGAGCCACGGCGTTGGTGGCCGTCATGCCGGTGCCCGCGTCCCCCTCGGCGGGCGCAAAGGGGATGCCGGCAGGAAGCAGCCCGTTCAGCAGCGCCGCGCCAGACTCCGTCAGCCTTCCGGCACTTTCACCGGCCGCCAGAACCTTGGGAAGCAGGTCTGTCAGCGTCCAGCCGGCGCCCCCCTCCGCCCCAGACTTGAGGCCACATTTTTTTGCCAGCGCGTCGAATTTTTTCACCATCTCCCGGTCGTAGTCCAGGGCTGCGCTGTCGATGGGGAACATCCCGCTGGCCTCGCCGATGCCCACGGCGTTCACGCCGGTGAGCATGTAGTGAATGTACCCCGCCAGGGTGGTGATGTGGGCGACTCGGGGGACATGATCCTCCTTGTTCAGAATCGCCTGATACAGGTGGGCGATGGACCACCGCTGGGGGATGTTGAATCCGAACAGCTCCGTCAGTTCGGCCGCCGCAGGGCCGGTCATGGTGTTCTGCCAGGTGCGGAAGGGGGTGAGCAGATTCCAGTCCTCATCGAAGGCCAAGTAGCCGTGCATCATGGCGGACACGCCGGCCGCGGAGATTTCTTCCCTGTTCTCCACCTTCGAAAGGGCAGATTTAAGACCAACCCACACCTCTTCCAGGGGGTAAGTCCACACCCCGTTCTCATAACGGGAGGCCCAGGTGTAGTCCCCGGAGGAAATTGGCCGGAAGCAGCCGTCGATGGCCACAGCCTTGATGCGGGTGGAGCCCAGTTCAATGCCCAGACAAGTTTTCATGGCGCTCCCTCCTTACTTTTTGTTCTTGCGCAGCAGCACAATACTCTGAATCACCAGGAACAGGCAGAGCATTGCGGCCACGGTGATGTTGGACCACCAGGCTTCGTCAAAGCCCAGGGAGGAGACGATGCGTTTGATGGTGTTCAGACTGAGCACACCGAAGAAGGTGCCCAGCACATTACCCACACCGCCGGTAAGCAGCGTGCCGCCAATAATGGAGGAGGCGATCGCGTTCATCTCGTCTCCCGCGCCGTTTGCCACATCGCCGCTGCCCACGTGGAGGAAGTAGAGGATGCCGCCCAGGCCCGCCAGCAGGCTGCACAGCACGTGGGCCAGGAATTTGGTCCGGCACACGTTGATACCCAGCATGTTGGCGCTCTGGCTGTTGCCCCCTACAGCGTAGAAACTGCGGCCCAGCTTGCTCCAGCGCAGCATACAGAACAGAAGGACCACCACCGCCAGGGCGATGATCACGCCCACCTCCACATAGGCGGGGATGTACACACCCAGCTTATTGTTGGAGCCCAGACCGGGAACGATAATGCGGGTCTCCTTCACCGCCAAAAAGCCCTCGTTGGTCACCCGCACGGGCTCCTTGCTGACGATAGTGGTCATGCCCTTGGCAAAGAACATGCCCGCCAGAGAGACAATGAAGGGCTGGATGCCCAGATAGGCCACCAGGAAGCCCTGGACCGCGCCGAAGGCCAGCCCGATCCCCAGACCGATCAAAATGACGGTGAGGATACTGCCGCCCTGCTGCTCCAGATTCACCGCGCAGGTCATGCACACCAGGCAGGTGACGGCGCCCACGCTGATGTCGATGCCGCCGGTAATCATGACGATGCTCATGCCGCAGGACAGGACAATGAGGGAGGCGTTGTTGTTAAGAATGTTCAGGAAATTCTGAGGTTTGGTAAAGCCGCCCCCCAGGAAGAACACGGCGGACAGGTAAAGCAAAAAGAAGACCACAACCGTGATGGTGAGCAGCAAGTTGGTGTCCGTCATGGCGGCCCGGTCCTTCAGCCGGCCCCGGTTATCAACCGCAATCCCTTTCGGCATGTCAGGACACCCCCTTCGCCGCCCTGACGGGCGCTTTTTTCATGTTGGCCAGTTTCTCCCGCACCACCGGGGCGCTGAGCACCACCAGCAGGATGACCACCACCGCTTTATAAGCGGGCAGGGCCGTGGAAGGCACATTGTATTTATAGAGGGTAGTCGTGAGGAACTGGATGACATAGGCCCCCAGGATGGAGCCGTAGATGTTAAACTTGCCGCCGGACAGCGCGTTGCCCCCCAGGGCCACCGCCAGGATCGCGTCCATCTCGATGTTCTCTGCGATGCGGGAGTAGTTGATGGAGCCGCTGCGGCTGACCCGGATGAAGCCGGCCACCGCCACGCACACGCCCAGAATCACATAGGTCATCAGCTTAATCAGCTTGGGGTCCAGGCCGTTGAGCCGGGACGAGTTGGCATTGATGCCCACCGCCTGGGTGTACAGCCCCAGGTTGGTGAATTTCAGCACCAGCCAGAACACCAGAATCATTAAGGCGGTGATAAAAATAGGGGTGGGCACTGGGATACCAGGCAGGAAGGTACCCGCATATTTAAAGGTAATGTCGTTCACAATGGGCAGCTGATTGTTGTTGATCCAGGCGGCGATAGACCGCCCGGCGGTGAACATGATCAGCGTTGCTACCATGGGCTGGATCTTGAAGTAGGCCACCAGGGTCCCATTGAAGGCGCCGAAGAGGGCACTTACCACAACGCCGATGAGGACGGCCAGAACCAGATTCATCTGCATGGTGTCTGCCGTGACTTGGCCACCGCAGACCATCCGGAGGATGACGCTGCCGGCAATGGCCATGGTGGCCCCCACGCTGATGTCCTGCCCGCCGGAGGAGGCGGTCACCAGGGTCATGCCAATGGCCAGGATGACCAGTTCAGAGGCGTTGTCCAGCACCGAGATGATGTTGCCGCTGAGCACCGGATTGCCCAGGCTGTTCTCCTTCATGGTGACCTCAAAGAACTTGTAGTCAGCGATCAGATTGAACAGCACCAGCAGGACCAGCGCCGCCACAGGGATAAACAGCTGTTGCCGGGTGAGTCGCTTAAAGAGGGACTCGTCGGGCCGCTTCACCCGGGTTTCGGGGTTCTTTACGGGGGTTGTCATTCCTCATCACCTCCTGCGATGGTGGCCATAATTTTGGTCTGGGTCAGGTCCTTGCCGCTGAGCTCACCCACGGCCTTTCGGTCCCGCATGACAATCAGGCGGGAACAGGTGCGCAGCATCTCGTCAATCTCCGAGGAAATAAAGGTGACGCTCTTGCCCTCCGCCGCCAGCTTGAGCACTAGCTTTTGAATTTCAATCTTGGTGCCGATGTCGATGCCTCGGGTGGGCTCGTCCAGGATCAGATATTTGGGGTCGGTGAGCAGCCAGCGGGCCAGGATACACTTTTGCTGATTGCCGCCGGACAGGGACTTGATCGGGGTGTCCGCCGACGCGGTCTTGATCTCCAGCAGCTTGATGTACTCGTCAGCGAAGGCCTCCGCCTGCGCCCTGGAGAAGGGGCGGAAGAAGCCCTTCATCACCTGGAGGGCCAGAATAATATTCTCCCGGACGGACAGGTCGCCTACGATGCCGTCCCCCTTTCGGTCCTCGGGCAGATAGCCGATGCCGCACTTCATGGCGTCCAGGGGCTTCTTGATTTTGATGGACTTGCCGTCCATTTTTACACTGCCGCCTGTGACATGGTCGGCTCCGAAAATGGCCCGAACGCACTCGCTGCGCCCCGAGCCCAGCAGACCGGTGAAGCCGTTGACCTCTCCCCTGCGAATGGAGAAGTCGAAGGGCTTAATACCCGCGCTGCTGCACAGGCCCTGGGCCTCCAGCACAGGGGCGCCCTCTGTGCCCACCGTATCGCCGCCCATCTCGCCCTTGATGTCGGCCATGTCGTCCAGCTCCTTGCCCAGCATCTTGCTGACCAGCTGGACCCGGGGCAGATCCTCAATGACATATTCCCCCACCAGCTGGCCGTCCCGAAGGACGGTGATCCGGTCGCAGACCTCATAGACCTGTTCCAGGAAGTGGGTGACAAAGATGATGCCCACCCCTTTGGCCCTCAGATCCCGCATCAGGCCGAAGAGTTTCACCACCTCCTGCTCGTCCAGAGAGGAGGTGGGCTCATCCAGGATGAGCACCTTGCACTCCATATCCACCGCCCGGGCAATGGCCACCATCTGCTGCACCGCAATGGAGCAGGAGCCCAGCTGCTGCTTGGGACTGGCGGGGATCCCCAGAGACTCCAGGATCTGCTTTGCCCCGCTGTTCATGACCTTCCAGTTGGCCACAGCCCCCTTGGTGCGGCCGATGTACATATTCTCCGCCACGCTCAGATTGGGACACAGGGTGATCTCCTGGTAGACAGTGCTGATCCCCGCGTTCTGGGCGTCCTGGGGGGAACGGATGACCGCCGCGCCCTCGATGCCCCGGATGTGGACTTCACCCCCGTCCTTGGGGTACACGCCGGTGAGCACCTTAATCAGCGTGGATTTCCCCGCGCCGTTCTCCCCCATCAAGGCGTGGATCTCCCCCTCCCGCAGGGTAAAATCCACATCCTGAAGGGCGCGCACACCTGGAAAATACTTGCAGATGCCGCGCATTTCCAATACCGCGCCTTCCTGCATAGGGATACGCCTCCATTCTCTCAGATTTTAAAACACGCGGCGCGGCTGACATGCCGCGCCGCGTGTCGGGCCACGTGATGTAGTTCAGTTTTTTCGGATCAGGTGCCGTAGGTGTCCACGTCGGCCTGGGTGAGGGTGTCACAGTCGAAGCCCTGCTCAGGGGTGTAGATGATCTTCTGAGCGGGGGCCTTGCCGGCCACCAGGTCCTTGATGATGCTGTCAACGGTAGGAGCCTGGAGGGGGTTGCACAGGCCCATGTAGTTCCAGCTGCCCTCCAGCACGGCCTCAAAGGCCCACTTGTCGCTGTCGAAGCCCATGACGATGACATCGCCGTCCTTGCCGTGGGTGATGCCGGCGGCGTCCAGAGCGGCCACAGCGCCCCGGGCCATGCCGTTGTTCTCGGCGTAGATCACGTTGAAGGGCTTGCCGGAGTCGATGGCGGACTGCACGATGGTGCGGGCGGTGGCCTCGTCCCAGTCGGCGGTCTGCTGGGTCACATAGTTCCAGTTAGCCTCAGCGGCCACCTTCTCGTCCAGAGCGCCGGTGCGGCCCAGCTGGGCGTCAGAGCCCATGTGGCCCTGGATATGGATGATGTTGTACTCGTCCAGGCCCTGGGCGGCCAGCCAGTCCACGGCGGTCTTGCCCTCGGCGGGCATGTCGGACACCACGGCGGCGGCGTACATGCTCTCGTCGGCCTCCAGCATACGGTCAAAGAGGATAACCTGGGTGCCGGCGGCCTGGGCGTCCTTCAGCACGGTGTCCCAGCCGGTGGTGGAGGCGGGGGAGAGGAGCAGGAAGTCCACCTCGTTCTGGACCATCTGCTGGGCCTCAGCGATCTGCTGGGAGGCGTCGTTGTTGTTATAGAAGGTGGCCTTGTAGCCGTTCTCCTCGGTGAAGGTGGAGCGCATGGCCGCGTCGTTGGCGGTGCGGTAGCCGGACTCGTTGGGGTCGTTGTTGATGACGCCTACGGTGATGAGCTTATCACTGCCGCCAGTGGGCTGCTGCTGGCTGACGGAGGAGCCACCTGCCGGAGGATTGCTCTTGCTGCCGTCGGGGGTTTTCTCCCCGCCGTTGTTGCAGGCAACCAGAGACAGGGCCAGGGCTGTGGATAGAGCAAGACTGAAAAGCTTTTTCATTTTATTTCCTCACTTTCTAAAAATGGTGCGCCAGTGGGTTGAAACTGGTATTAGTATAGCATTTGTATTTTCTCTCGTCAATAATTTGTACTATAATTTTGCATTTTCCCGGAATTATACAATACATATTTATGGTACATTTCAATTATAATCAATACAAATTATTGTTTCTCAGAGATAAAATGATAATTATTTGGTTATTTCAAAAGATTGAACAACTTTTCCCATTATTTTTTCTGTTTAATTAATATTATCCCTCCCAAAAGCGTCCGTCAATCTGCATAAAATATTTTTCCCATCTGTCTATATTTCAACAAAATATAAACTTCAGCAATTCTCTCCTGTTTTCCCTCCTCTGTCCCCAGGAAAAACCTCTGTTTTTCCTCCATCTCCTGCGGCTGTCCCTGAGCAAAATGCATACAAATTATTTATATTGTACATATTACACCGATATGTTATACTGTAGAAAAAATATTGCGTACCTATCAAGGAGGATTGTCCTATGGCGCCCAAATACCAGTCCATCGCCAACGCCCTGCGGCTGGAAATCGAGAATGGTCTGTACAGCGGCAAGCAGCTGCTTCCAACAGAGCAGCTGCTCTGTCAGCGTTTTCAGATCAGCCGGCAGACCGTCCGCCGGGCTCTCTCCCTGCTGGAGGAAGAGGGGCTGATCACCCGCCGCCAGGGCAGCGGCTCCCATCTGCGGGAGCGCACGGAGCCAGAGGCCCTTCTCAACTGCACCATTGCGGTGGTCACCACCTACATCAGCGACTACATTTTTCCTGGCATCCTTCAGGGCATGGAGACCGTCCTCACCGCCAACAGCAGCGCCCCCCTGCTCTTCGCCACCCAGAACCAAATTTCCACCGAGCGAAAAATTCTCCAGACGCTGCTGACCATGAAGGAACTGGACGGCGTACTGGTGGAGGGGAGCAAAACAGCCCTGCCCAACCCCAATTTGGATCTATATCAGAAACTGACCGAGCGGGGGGTCCGCCTGGTCTTCATCAACGGCACCTACCCCGAGCTGTCCAGCACCCCCTCCGTACTGGCCGACAACTACGGCGGCGGAAAACTGCTGGTGGAGTATCTGTATCAAAAAGGTCATCAAAATATCGCAGGTATCTTTAAAAACGACGACATGCAGGGGACCTTACGCTACGCCGGCTACGCCGAGTCCCTCTGCAGGCTGGGGCTCCCCCTGGAGGACAGCCAAATCTATTGGTACAATACAGAGTCCAGAAAATTCTTTCTGTCCGACGCCTTCTTAGATCCCATCCTAGATGGCTTCACAGGCTGTTCCGCCATCGTGTGCTACAATGACGAAGTAGCCATTCGAGTTGTGTCCCAGCTAAAAAAGCGTGGGGTCAGAATTCCAGAGGAGATGGCAGTGGTCAGTTTTGATAACAGCCAATATAGCGAGCTAGCTCCGGTACGCATTACCTCCCTCTCCCACGGCCCGCACAATCTGGGGGAGTTGTCCGCTAAACTGATGCTGCGCCTGCTTCGGGGGGAGACATGTCAGTCTGAGGTCGTCCCCTGGCAGCTGGTGGAAAAGGAGAGCGGCTGACGCCAAAAAATGGCATCTCAAGAGACAAAGCGGGGTCTCCTGCCCTCAAACAGACCTCTGAACAAAAGGAGGCGCGCCCACCTGTATCTGGTAGGCGCGCCTCTGATCAATTTTCTGCCCTCTATGTCTGCCTCAGCTCCACCTCTGGCATCAGTTCCTGGCTTACAATTTGCAGCATCCGGTCCAGCTGTTCCATCTCCTCCGGGGCAAACCGGCGCTTGACCCGGTCCATCACCGACTTGAGATAGGCGCTGCTCACATTGTAGTAGTCCATGTACTTCTGAGTGGGCCGCAGGTGGTACTCCCGGCGGTCGCTGGGGGACTGTATTTTCTCCACATAGCCCTTTTGAATCAGGCTGTTGATTTTATAGGCGGCGTTGGGAGAGGAGATGCGCACGAAGGAGGCAAACTCATTGACAGTCGGCTCCTTCAGCGCCAAGATGACCTCCATGCAAAAGGTCTCCACCGCCGTCAGGCTGGCTTCCCGGTCCTGAAAGGTGGAAAATATCTCCTGATAGAAGTGGAGCTTAAATTTGCCGTATACCTGGGCAAAGCTGACCTCCAGCATATCCTTTTCCCCTCCATCCCCTGGCGATTTCCAAGCCAGTATATCAAAAAACGCCCCGTTTTTCAAGAGGAGACCTGTCCATCCGTGAGGGCAAAGGTGAGCTCCGCCTTACAGGCCAGCACTCCCGCAACCCTGGCCTCCGCCGTGCCGAAGCCCACCGGCCCCTTCCGGGCGGTGAGCTGGCAGGACAGCTCCAGCACGTCGCCGGGGCGGACCTGCTTCTTGAACCGGGCGTTCTTGATGCCGCCAAAGAGGGCCAGTTTGCCCGCGTTCCCCTCTTCGGTGAGGATGGCCACCGCCCCCACCTGGGCCAGGGCCTCGATGATGAGTACCCCGGGCATCACCTTGAAGCCGGGGAAGTGGCCCTGGAAGAAGGGCTCGTTGGCGGTGACACACTTAAGCCCCTTGGCCCTCTCGCCGGGAACACATTCGGTGATCTTATCCACCAGCAGGAAGGGGTAGCGGTGGGGCAGGATGGCCTCGATCTGATCAATATTCAGCTCCATAATGGGAAGTCTCCCTTCTCTTTTCCATAGACGACGCCGGGAAAGCCGGCTGCTCAGTCAGCCGCTCGCGGGCGCGCAATATACGCCTCTATGGGAATGAACGATACCTTTTCAGTACAATAGCCGCGTTGTGTCCCCCAAATCCCAGAGAGTTGGACAGGGCGATTTTGAGGTCCGCCGTCCGGCCCTCATTGGGCACAATATCTAGGTTACAGGCGGGGTCGGGGACCTGGTAGCCGATGGTGGCGGGGACAAAGCCCTCCTTCAGGGCCAGGGCGGTAAAGATGGCCTCCACCGCCCCGGCGGCCCCCAGCAGGTGGCCGGTCATGGACTTGGTGGAACTGACCATCAGCTTTTCCGCGTGGTCCCCAAAGACGGCGCGGATGGCTGCCGTCTCGCTGGCGTCGTTCAGGGGGGTGGAGGTGCCGTGGGCGTTGATGTAGTCCACCGCCTCCGGGGCAATGCCCGCGTCGGCCAGGGCCTGGGCCATGCAGGCGGCCCCGCCCGTCCCGCCGGGAGCGGGGGCGGTAATATGGTGGGCGTCGCAGTTGGCGCCATAGCCCACCACCTCGGCGTAGATCTTGGCCCCCCGGGCCTGGGCGTGGCCCAGCTCCTCCAGCAGGAGAGCGCCCGCCCCCTCGCCCATGACAAAGCCGGAGCGATCCCCGTCGAAGGGGATGGAGGCCCGCAGGGGGTCCTGGCCCTCGTGGAGGGCCTTCATGGCGGTAAAGCCCCCCATGGCCAGAGGGGTCAGCGCCGCCTCGCCGCCGCCGCAGAGCATCACCTCGGCGTAGCCGTCCCGGATGTGGCGGAAGGCGTCGCCCACGGCGTTGGTCCCTCCGGCGCAGGCGGTCACCACGCAGGAGCACATGCCCCGAAAACCGTAGCGGATGGCCATGTGGCCCGCCGCCATGTTGGAGATAATCATGGGGATCATGAAGGGGGAGACCGAATCCCAGCCCCGCTCGTTTCCCCGCTGGTGGGCCTGGCCCACCGTCTCAAAGCCGCCGATGCCGCTGGAGAAGATCACTCCGCAGCGGTCCAGCCGCTCCCCCTCCCGGTCCAGGCCGGCGTCGGCCATGCACTCGTCGGCGGCCGCCAGAGAGAGCTGGGTGAAGCGGTCCATCTTCTTGGTCTCCCGCTTGCCCAGCAGGGCGTCCAGGTCCAGATTTTTCACCTCGCCGGCCAGCTTCACCTTCATCTCGGAGGCGTCGTACCGGGTGATGGGCCCGATACCACACGTCCCGGCCTTGACGGCCGTCCAGCTCTCGGCCACGGAATTTCCCACCGGATTGACGGTCCCCATGCCGGTGATTACCACTCTGCGTCTTTCCATTGTGCCTCTCCTTTTCCATGTAAGAACCTGTATTCATCATCACAGACCATTGTCTGCATCGGAATACCGGCCCCAAAAACAAAACATAGAAGTTTAGGCGCTGTTTGAAACATGGAACTATGCACAGCGGCGAGGAATTTTTCTGCCAGACAAGCACAATTTTTCCCAAGAATACTGGATGTATTGCAAGAAAAATTGGGGCAGTATGGCGGAAAAAGACCCGCCTCTTGGGCGTATTGACATGTTTCAAACAAGCCCTAGGGCCGCCCTTTTCAAAGGGCGGTGGGTCCAGGACAAAAGCCCTGGCGGGTCCGGGCGGTCAAACTGCCATGCCGCCGTCCACACACAGCACCTGGCCGGTGATGTAGGCGCACTCCCGCCCGGCGAAGAAGGCTACCGCCCGGGCCACCTCCTGGGGGGAGCCGGGGCGGCCCTTGGGGACGGTCCCCAGCATGGCGGCTTTGGCCTTCTCGGGCAGGACGGCGGTCATGTCGGTCTCGATAAAGCCGGGGGCCACCGCGTTGACGGTGATGTCCCGGCCCGCCAGCTCCTTGGCGGCCGCCTTCACCAGACCGATGACCCCCGCCTTGCTGGCGGCGTAGGCGGTCTGGCCCGGGTTGCCCCGCAGGCCCACGATGCTGGACAGGCAGACGATCCGCCCGTACTTCTGCCGCAGCATCACCTTGGCCGCCGCTTTGGTGCAGAAGTAGGCCCCCTTCAGGTTGGTGTCCAGGGTCTGGGCGAAGTCCTCCTCTTTGGCGGTCATAAGCAGGCCGTCCCGGGCAATGCCGGCGTTATTCACCAGAATGTCCAGCCGGCCCCATCGCTCCTTCACCGCCGCCACCAGGGCGTCACAGGCGGCGGGGTCGGCCACGTCGGCCTGGAAGGCCTCCGCCTCCACCCCCAGCTCCCGGCACAGCTGTACCGTCTCCTCCGCCGCGGCGCGGTTGCCCGCGTAGTTGACGGCCACCGCCGCCCCCTGCCGGGCCAGCTCCACACAGATGGCCCGTCCGATCCCCCGGCTGCCGCCGGTGACCAGGGCCACATTTTCCTGTAAGCTCATGCCGTTTCTCCTTTCAACGCGGATACGACCTGGTGGAAGTCCGCCGCAGTGTCGATGTGGTAGGTCTTGATGCCGGGAGCGGTCTTCTTGAAGAAGCCGCACAGCGCCTTCCCTGGACCGACCTCCACCACCGTGTCCACACCCTCCGCCTCCATGCCGCGGATGGTGTCCTCCCAGTAGACGGAGGACTGGACCTGCCGCTCCAGCAGGGCGGGGATGGTGTCATCCGCCCCCATGGGGCCGCCTTTACAGTTGAAATAGACGGGCAGGGCCATGGGCTGGAAGTCGATGGTCTTAAAGTGGGCGGCCAGGACATCCCCGGCGGGCCTCATCAGCTCGGTGTGGAAGGGGCCGCTCACCTTCAAAGGCATACACCGTTTGGCCCCTAATTCTTTGGCCAGCTCCCCGGCCCGGTCCACCGCCGCCCTCTCGCCGCCGATAACCAGCTGGCCGGGGCAGTTGTAGTTGCAGATCTGGACCAAACCCAGCTCCGCCGCCTGGTCGCAGGCGGTCTGGAGCTTCTCCCGGTCCAGGCCCAGCACAGCGGTCATGGAGCAGTCCAGTCCCTGGGCGGCCTCCTCCATGGCCTTACCCCGGAGGGCCACCGTGGAGATCACCGTCCCCCGGCTGAACACCCCTGCTGCGTAGAGGGCGGAGTACTCCCCCAGGGACAGGCCCGCCGCAAGCTGAGGGCGGATGCCCTCCTGGTACAGCAGGTCGGTCACCCCCACGGCGAAGGCCGCCATACAGGGCTGGGTGTAACGGGTCTGGGCCAGTTTTTCCTCGGGCCCCGCAAAGCACAGCTCCTTCAGGTCGAAATCCACCGGGGCGTGGTCAAACACCTGGGCAAACCGGGGAAATTCCTGGTAGAAGTCCCTCCCCATGCCCACATGCTGGCTGCCCTGTCCGGCGTATACAAAGGCTAATTTCACTGCGCCGCCCTCCATTCTGTCATAATCTGTTCCATCTGTTCTCCCACAGTGGACATTCTCTCCACCTGGCCCACATTGGCCCCGCAGAAGAACAGGCCGTTCTCCCAGTCCCCCCTCCAGGCGGCGATGAGGGCCTGGGAGATGCAGTAGGGGGACTCCAGCTTCCCGCAGGGGGTCAGACAGCCGATGCATCCCTCCGGCCCGGGCTGAGTTTTCTCCTCCATCCGGCGGACCAGGGGGCTGCGCAGGGCCCGGCCGGGCATCCCCACGGGGCTCTTTACAATGGTCACGTTCTTCCCCTCTGCGCTGAGGAGAATGTTCTTGTAGTCCTGGCTGGCGTCGCACTCCTCTGTGGCGATAAAACGGGTGGCAAACTGAGCGCCGGCGGCGCCCTCGTCCATGCAGCGGGCCATATCCGCCCCGCCCTTCACCCCTCCGGCCACAAAAATGGGGATATCCCGCCGGTATTTCTCCCGGAAGGGGGCCAGGGCCTCCCGCACATCCCGGAGCAGGGCCCTGAGGGGGACAGGCCGGCCCGCCTGGGCCTCTTTGGCCTCGTCGGGAGAGAAGCCCAGATGCCCTCCGGCCAGGGGCCCCTCCAACACCACAAAGTCCGGGACCCGGCGGTAGCGTTTATCCCACACCTTGGCGATCAGGGCGGCGGCCCTCCCCCCGCTGACAATGGGGGCCAGGGCGGCGCCGCTCTCCGGTACCTCCGCCGCCAGGGCGGGGAGCTGGAGGGGCAGGCCCGCCCCGCTGACCACCGCATCCACCCCGGCTCTCAGGGCGGTGCGGACGCTGTCAGCGTACTGGGCCGTAGCCACCATGGCGTTGACCGCTACCAGCCCCGCCCCCCGGGCCAGTTCCCTGGCCCGGCGAACCTGGCGCTCCAGGGCCCGCAGGTTCGCACCTTGGGGATTGGTCTCATAGTCCGGCTCCTGAAAGCCGCAGGCGGCGGTTGAGATGGTCCCCATGCCGCCCTTCGCGGCCACCGCTCCGGCCAGCCCGTCCAGGCTGATCCCCACGCCCATGCCCCCCTGAAGGATGGGCAGGGGGAGGGTCTTGTTTCCAATGATTACCGCCATTTTTCCTCCGTCTCTGCCAGGACGGCCCTGCAGTCCCCCATCATCTCCTCCAGAATGGTCCGCAGGGGGCGAATCTCGTGGAGCAGTCCGGCGTTCTGGCCGCACATGAGGGAGCCGGTCTTCACGTCGCCGTCGAAGACCGCCCGGCGCAGAGAGCCCAGAGTAAATTTCTCCAGCTCCATCCGCTCGGCCCCGGCCCGCTCCAGCTTCAAATACTCCCGGGACATCTGGTTTTTCAAAATCCGCACCGGAGCGTTCACCGAACGGCCGGTGACGGTGGTGTCACTGTCCTTGGCCTTCAAAATGGCCTGCTTGTAGTTGTCGTGGATGGGGCACTCCTGGCTCACCAGCAGGCAGGTGCCCACCTGCACCCCGCAGGCCCCCAGGGCGAGGGCGGCGGCCAGCTGCCCGCCCGAGGCGATGCCGCCGGCGGCGATGACGGGCAGGTCGGTGACCTCACAGACCTGGGGTACAAGGGCCATGGTGGTCAGCTCGCCCACATGGCCGCCGGACTCGGTGCCCTCGGCGATGAAGCCGTCCACCCCCAGGGGAGCCAGACGCTTCACCAGTGTGGTGGCGGCAACCACCGGAAACACCTTGACCCCCGCCTCCTTCCAGGCGGGGACAAACTGGCTGGGCACCCCCGCCCCGGTGGTGACCACCTTCACCCCCTCCTCAATGACCACCTGGGCCATCTCGGCGGCGGCGGGATTCATCAGCATGATGTTCACACCGAAGGGCTTGTCAGTGAGAGATTTGCAGGTGCGGATGTGCTCCCGCAGGCTGTCCGCGTTCATCCCCCCCGCGCCGATGAGGCCCAGGGCTCCGGCGTTGGACACGGCGGCGGCGAATGCGCCGGTGGCGATGTTGGCCATGCCGCCCTGGATAATGGGGAACTCGGTCCCCAGGATTTCGTTTAATTTCATGGTATTTCTCCTTACCTCTGTGGGGCCCGCCCACCTGGGCGGGCCATACCGCAACCGGCTGTCATCCTCTGACGAATGACCCGCCGAGGTCGTCGGGTCCCACGATTTTACCACCGCAGCAGCGCCCCGGCCCAGGTGAGGCCGCCGCCGAAGCCCACGGCGACGATCCGCATACCGGGCCGCAGGACCCCCGCCTCGGTCAGCTCGTCCAGGGCGATGGGGATGCTGGCGGCGGAGGTGTTGCCGTAGCGGTCCATGTTTTTGAAAAACAGGCCCTCCCGGGCCCCCAGCCGCTTGGCCACAAAGTCGATGATCCGGGCGTTGGCCTGGTGGCAGACCACCAGGTCCAGGTCGTTGACGGAGGACAGCCCCTCCTTCTTCAGCAGCTGGCAGATGGACTGTTCCACCACCTCCACCGCGAAGCGAAACACCGCCTTGCCGTCCATATGGATGGCGGAGGGGACGGGCCCCGGCCCCTGGACCCGGATGCTGTCCGGGTCCCCCCGAGAACCGAAGACGGTGTGCCAGGTGCGGTCCTCCGCCTGGCGGACCACCGCCGCCCCCGCCCCATCCCCAAAGAGGACGCAGGTGTTGCGGTCGGTGTGGTCCATCACACGGCTGATGACCTCCGCCCCCACAATCAGGGCGCAGGGCCGGGGGGCGTCGGACAGCAGGGCGTGGGCGGTTTTCAGGCCGTAGAGAAAGCCGGCACAGGCGGCGTTCAGGTCAAAGCAGAGGGTGTCCTCCCCCAGCCCCAGCTCCCGCTGGAGCAGGCAGGCGGTGGACGGGCTGGCGTGGTCGGGGGTGAAGGTGCCCACCAGGCACACCCCGATATCCGCCGCTGTGACTCCCGCCCGGTCCATGGCCTGGCAGGCGGCGCTCACCGCCAAATCAAGGCCGGTCTCCGATGTGCAGAAGTGCCGCTGATGGATGCCGGTGCGGCTGAACACCCACTGGTCGTTGGTGTCCACCGTCCGGCTCAAATCCTCGTTGGTCACCACCCGGGCCGGCAGGCACCGGCCGGTGGCTAAAATCTGGGGCGCGCTCATGGCTCCTCCCTCCCCGCCGGGGCCAGGTTCTGCCCCATGACGCGGAACATATCATATCTCTGCCGGGCCAGGGCGGGGCCCCGCAGCTTATCCAGGGCGGCCAGCTCCTTCACCAGGGCGGCGTCCACCGTGCGGAAGGTGGCCTGCCAGTCGGTGTGGGCGCCCTCCTCGGGCTCCCGCAGCACGCCCTGAACAATGCCGCCCCGGCGCAGGTCTTGGGCGGTGAGCTTCATCACGCCGCAGGCCTCGCCCGCCCGGGCGGAGTCCTTCCACAAAATGGAGGCGAAGCCCTCGGGGGAGAGGACGGAGTAGATCGCGTGCTCCAGCATGAGCACCCGGTTGGCCACGGCCAGAGCCAGGGCTCCGCCGCTGCCGCCCTCGCCGGTGATCACCGAGATAATTGGCACCTCCAGGGCGCTCATCAGGGCCAGGCACTGGGCGATGGCCTCCCCCTGGCCCCGCTCCTCCGCCTCCCGGCCGGGGTAGGCCCCCGGGGTGTCCACGAAGGTGATGATGGGCCGGCCGAACTTCTCCGCCTGGCGCATCAGCCGCTGGGCCTTGCGGTAGCCCTCGGGGGAGGGCATACCGAAATTGCAGGTGAGATTTTCCTCCAGGTTTTTCCCCTTCCGGTGGCCAATCACCGTGACGGGCCGGCCGTGGAACCGGGCGATCCCCCCCAGGATGCTGCCGTCCTCGCCGCACAGGCGGTCCCCCCGCTGCGCAAAGAAGTCGGTAAACAGCGCGTCGATAAAGTCCGCCGTGCCCGGTCGCTCCGGGTGGCGGGCAATTTTTACTTTTTCCTCCGGGGTATAGCGGCTCATGGGCGTCCCCCCTTCTCATGGAGGGCCAGCAGCTGAGACAGCACCGCCCGCCACTCATTCCGGCGGACGATCTGGTCCAAAAAGCCGTGGTCCAGCAGGTATTCAGCCCGCTGGAAGCCCTCGGGCAGCTGTTCCTTGATGGTCTGCTCGATGACCCGGGGGCCGGCAAAGCCGATGAGGGCCCCGGGCTCGGCCAGCATAATGTCCCCCAGGGAGGCGAAGCTGGCCGTCACCCCGCCGGTGGTGGGGTGGGTGAGACAGGATATGTACAGTCCGCCCCCGCTCTGGAACCGCTGGACGGCGGCGGCGGTCTTGGCCATCTGCATCAGGGAGAAAATCCCCTCCTGCATCCGGGCCCCGCCGCTGGCGGAGAAAATCACCAGGGGCAGCTTCTTTTTGGCGGCGTACTCGGCGGCGCGGGTAACCTTCTCCCCCACCGCCGTGCCCATGCTGCCCATGAGAAAGCGGCTGTCCAGCACGGCGAAGACCGCCCGGCGGCCGTCGATTTTACCCAGGGCGGCCACGGCGGCGTCCTTCAGGCCGGTGGACTGCTCCAGCTCGGACAGCTTCGCCTGGTAGCCGGGGAAGGCCAGGGGATCGGCAGGGGACAGCTTATCCTCCAGTTCCTGAAAGGAGCCGGGGTCCAGGATGTTGGACAGCCGGTAGTAGGCCCCAATGGGGGCGTGAAAGCCGCACCTGGGGCAGACCTGAAAACCGCGGTCCCACTCCAGCTGGGGGCTCTCCTCCCCGCAGGCGGAGCACCTGGTACGCCGAGAGGAGGTAATCCTCCCCTCCCGCATGGCCCGGTAGGTCAGCAGCCTGTCCCGGCGTCGGGAAAATGTCATATTCATGTGCGTTCCTTCCTTGTTCAGCACAGTATGTAGAGCCACAGCCACAGAACCGCTCCCCTTGAGGAGGATACAACAGGTCGTGTCCCTACGGGGCAGTCTCCATCAGACGGTCACAGGTCCGGGCCAGCTCCAGCAGCCGGTCCAGATTCTGGTCCAGAAAGCCGGTGTCGTACTGGCCCCGGACAAACTCGGGGTCGTGCATAATCAGGTGGGCCAAGGGGGCATTGGTGGGGTAGCCCTCAATAATCAACTCCTCCAGGGCCCGACGCATTCGGCGGATAGCCTCCAGCCGGGTGGAGCCGTGGGCCAGCACCTTGGCCACCAGGGAGTCGTAGTAGGGGGGCACCTCGTAGCCGGCGTACAGGGCGGTGTCCACCCGCACCCCCGGCCCGCCGGGCAGGTGGAGGAACGCGGTGGTCCCCGGACAGGGCCGGAACTCCCGCTCCGGGTCCTCGGCGTTGATGCGGCACTCGATGGCGTGGCCGGTCACCTGAACATCCTCCTGGGCAAAGGACAGGGGCAGGCCGGAGGCCACCCGGAGCTGCTCCTTCACCAGATCGATGCCGGTGACCAGCTCGGTGACCGGGTGTTCCACCTGGATGCGGGTGTTCATCTCGATAAAGTAGAACTGTCCCTGGGGGGACAGGACAAACTCCACCGTCCCCGCCCCCACATACCCCGCGGCCTTTGCGGCGGCCACGGCGGCCCGGCCCATCTCCTCCCGCAGGGCGGGGGTGAGGGCCCTGGAGGGGGACTCCTCCACCAATTTCTGCCGGCGGCGCTGGATGGAGCAGTCCCGCTCCCCCAGATGGACCACATGGCCCTGGGTGTCCGCCATGATCTGGAACTCAATGTGCCGGGGGTTGACCACCAGCTTTTCCAGGTAGAGCTCCCCGTCGCCGAAGCAGGCCACCGCCTCGGCCCGGGCCTCCTGAAAGGCCCGGTCGATGTCCTCCGGGCCGGCGGCCTGGCGCATCCCACGGCCGCCCCCTCCGGCGGAGGCCTTCAGCAGGACGGGATATCCCACCTCCTCCGCCAGCTTTTTCGCCTGGCGGACATTTTTCAGCGCCCCGTCGGAGCCGGGCACCACCGGCACCCCGGCGTTCCGGGCCAGGGTCCGGGCGGCGGACTTGCTGCCCAGCTGACGGATCACGTCCCCGGCGGGCCCGATGTACTTCAGCCCCGTCTGGACGCACCGGTCGGCAAAGTCGGGATTTTCCGACAGAAAGCCGTAGCCGGGGTGGAGGGCGTCGCAGTGGGTGGCCACGGCGGCCGAGAGGATGGCGTCCTGGTTCAGATAGCTGTCCGCCGCCCTGGCCGGGCCGATGCACAGGGAGCGGGTGGCCAGCTGGGCGGCCAGGGAGCTCTCGTCGGCCTCGGAATACACCGCCACCGTCTCAATGTCCAGCTCCCGGCAGGCCCGGATAATCCGCAGGGCGATCTCCCCCCGGTTGGCAATCAGCACACGTCTCAGCATGGCCTCACACCCTCCGGATGCGGAACAGGGGGGCGCCTACCCCCACCGCCTCGCCGTCCCGGGCCAGGACCTCCTCCACCACGCAGTCGGCGGGGGCGGGGACCTCGCTCATCATCTTCATGGCCTCGATGAGACAGAGGGTGTCCCCCTTCTTCACCTGGGTCCCGGGGGCGACGTAGGGGGGCTCCTCCGGGGCGGGGGCGGCGTAGAACACCCCCACCAGCGGCGCGGCCACCAGGTCGCCCCCCTCCTCAACCTGGGCCGGTGGGACGGAGACGGCGGCGGGAACCGGCGCGGCCAGGCCTTGGGGCACAGTCCCCTCCCGGCGCAGGGCCACCCGCTCTCCGTCCTTCTCCCACTCCAGGGCGGTCAGGCCGGAGGCGGCAAAGCGGTCCATCAGGCTGTATAACTCCTGCAATTCCATAGGCAGCCTCCTGGCGTATTACGCCTGCTTGCTCTTGATGTAGTCCAAAATGTCCTGCACGGTGTGGATCTTCTCCAAATCCTCGTCCGCGATACCTGTCCCCAGCTTCTCTTGGAGGGACATGGACAACTCCACGATCTCCAGAGAGTCGGCCTCCAAATCCTCAATCAGGTTGGTGTCCGGGGTAATATCCCCCACATCGCAGCTCAGAGTTTCTACAATAATATCCCGTACGTTTTCAAAGGTGATTTCCATGTCAATCAACCGTCCTTTCAGGTTTGGGCGCGGATACAGGCCGCGCCATCAATCTCAAGTATTTTAGTTAAATTTTTTTAGATAAAATACTTGAATGTTATTATAGAGTATGCTTTTCAGATGTCAAGGAGAATTTTTCCTCCCCGCTCTTTTTCCCTGTTTCTTACAAATTGTCCACCGCCGCCCCCCCGCCTTTCCCCCATATTGACCTATATTATTTCCTGCCGACACACACCGGCAGCACAGCGGCCTGGACATAGGGCGGTCTCTCCACAGCGCCGCGCAAAACGGCAACAGCCACTTGTATTCCGCCTCTGTCTATGCTATAGTCAAAGTACCACTGAGATCCACGGCGGTATCTGTCCGGACCTGTGCTTCCCGGCGGAAATGTCGGACCGTGCATCCCCAAGCACGCTCCAAGAAGAGGTTTCGATATATATGATTTACCACGAAAGCACCCAAACGTTTCATCTCACCAACGGTCAAATCAGCTATCTGATGAAGGTGCTGCCTGACGAGTCCCTGGGTCAGCTCTACTTCGGCCGGGCCATCCGGGACCGAGAGAGTTTCGACCACCTGTTGGAACTCCACCACCGCCCCATGTCCGCCTGTGTCTTCGAGGGAAACAAACTCTTCTCCCTGGAACACTGCAAACAGGAGTACCCCGTCTACGGGACCTCCGACTTCCGCCACCCGGCTGTAGCGTTGATTCAACCCAACGGCAGCCGAATTGTCAGCTTTGTCTACCGCTCCCACACCGTCTCACCCGGCAAGCCCGCCCTACCGGGTCTGCCCGCCACCTACTGCGAGGCAGACAGCGAGGCGGAGACCTTGACGCTCCACCTGGAGGACAAGGTGCTCAATGTTTCCCTTTTCCTCAGTTACACACTCTTCACCAGTCTCCCCGCTCTGGCCCGCTCTGTCCGGTTGGAGAACCACGGCAGTCAGGAGCTTCACTTGACCACGGCTATGAGTCTGTCTCTGGACCTGCCCGACAGCGACTATGAGTTTCTCCATTTCTCCGGCGCCTGGTCTCGAGAGCGGTATCTGAAGGTACGCCCACTGGAACAGGGTATTCAGTCGGTGGAGTCCACCCGAGGCCACTCCTCCCACAACCACAATCCCTTTGTCATGCTCCGCCGCCCCGGCACAGACGAGGACCGGGGCGAGGTGATGGGCTTTTCCCTGATCTACTCCGGCAATTTTCTGGCCCAAGCGGAGGTGGACTCCTGGGACACCACCCGGGTCACGCTGGGCATCAACCCCTTCCACTTCGACTGGAAGTTGTCCCCCGGCGAGTCCTTCCAAACCCCCGAGGGGGTAATCGTATACTCCAATCAGGGCATGGGCGCCATGAGCCGCACCTTCCACACCCTCTACCGCACCCGTCTGGCCCGGGGAGAATGGCGGGACCGCCCCCGTCCCATCCTGATCAACAACTGGGAGGCCACCTATTTCGACTTCACCGAGGACAAGCTGGTGTCCATCGCCCAGGCGGCAAAGGAGGACGGGGTGGAACTCTTTGTCCTGGACGACGGCTGGTTTGGCGCCCGATGCAGCGACTGTGCCGGTCTGGGCGACTGGTCAGCCAATCAGGAACGGCTGCCTGGCGGCATCTCCCGTCTGGCCGACCGCATAGAGGCATTGGGGATGAAGTTCGGCCTGTGGTTCGAACCGGAGATGGTGAACAGAGATTCCGACCTCTTCCGGGCCCACCCAGACTGGATTCTCCAGACTCCGGACCGCCGCGTCTCCCATGGAAGAAATCAGTTTGTGCTGGACTTCTCCCGAGGGGAGGTGGTGGACTGCATCTACAGCCAGATGGCCGAGATCTTATCCCAGGCCAAGGTATCTTATGTCAAGTGGGACATGAATCGCAGCATGACAGAGGTGTACTCCGCCGCCCTGCCCCCCGACCGACAGGGGGAGGTCATGCACCGCTATATGCTCGGGGTCTACGACCTATACGACCGGCTGACCCGGCGCTTCCCCCATGTGCTCTTTGAGTCCTGCGCCTCCGGAGGCGGTCGGTTTGATCCGGGGATGCTCTATTACGCCCCCCAGGGCTGGGCGTCCGACGATTCAGACGGAGTAGAGCGGCAGAAGATTCAGTACGGCACCTCCTTCTGTTACCCCCTCAGTTCCATCGGCGCCCACGTATCCGCCGTGCCAAACCACCAGATTAACCGCCTCACCCCCCTGTCCACCCGGGCCAATACGGCGGTCTTCGGCACCTTTGGCTACGAGCTGGATCTGAACAGCCTCACCAGCGAGGAGCGCGCCCAGGTGCGGGAGCAGATCGCCTTTATGAAGGAGTACCGGCAGGTCATCCAGTTTGGAGATTTCTACCGCCTGCTCTCCCCCTTTGAGGGCAATTTTACCGCCTGGATGGTGGTCAGCCCCGACAGGCGCACCGCCCTGGTGGGCTGGTACAAGGCGCTCAACGAGGTCAACGGCCCCTACCGCAGGGTACGTCTGCGCGGCCTGGACCCAGAATTGTGCTACACTGTGGACGGCGGGTCTGCCCACTACGGCGACGAACTGATGGAGGTGGGGCTGTGCACCACCGACAGCGCCGCTGGAGAGCGCCAGCCCGGCCAAGCCGCCGCCCAGGACTTTGACTCCCATATCTTTGTTCTGAGGGCTTAGGGCTTGTTTGAAGCATGTCAATACGCCCAGGAGGCGGGTCTTTTTCCGCCATACTGCCCCAATTTTTCTTGCAGTATATCCAGTATTCCTGCGAAAAATGGTAAAAATATCAGAAATGAGGGAGAAAGATTATGCAGTACAAACAGATGATAGAACAGGCTATTCAGGAAAAAGCGTCCGCAGTCCTGGACCTCAGCGACCAGGTCTTTGACTTCGCCGAGTTGGGCTTTCAGGAATTTAAGACCGCGCAGCTCTATGTGGACCTGCTCAAGGAGGAGGGCTTCCAGGTTGAAACGGGGCTGGACGCAATGCCCACCGCTTTCAAGGCCACCTACGGCAGCGGAAAACCTGTCATTGGTTATCTGGCGGAGTACGACGCCCTGCCCGACCTCTCCCAGCAGGCCGACTGTGCGGAGCGCCGCCCCGCCTGCGGGGACAACCCCAACGGCCACGGCTGCGGCCACAATCTGCTGGGGGCGGGCTGCCTCGCCGCTGCTCTGGGGCTAAAGCGATATCTCGAGCAAAACCCCGGCAAGGGCACGGTGGTACTGTTCGGCTGCCCCAGCGAGGAGAAGGGCAACAGCAAGGCCTATCTGGCCCGGGACGGGTTCTTTGACTGTCTGGACATCGCCTTCAGCTGGCACCCCTTCGACAACTGCGGTGTTGCGGGCTTCTCCTCCCTGGCCAATGTCAGCGTCTTCTTCCGCTTCAAAGGGGTCACCGCCCACGCCGCGGCCGCCCCCCATCTGGGCCGGTCCGCCCTGGACGCCGCCGAGCTGATGAGCGTGGGGGTCAACTACCTCCGGGAGCACATCATTCCCGAGGCCCGGGTGCATTACGCCTATCGGGATGTCGGCGGAATTGCCCCCAATGTGGTACAGGGTTCCAGCTGCGTCCACTACTTCATCCGCGCTCCCAAGAGCAGCCAGGTACAGGAGATTCTGGCCCGGGTCATCGCCGTGGCCGAGGGCGCCGCCAAGATGACGGGAACCGAGATGAGCTACGAGCTCTACGCCGGCCTGTCCGACCTGATCCCCAACCATGTGGTCAGCGACGTGACTCAGGCGGCCCTGGAGGAGGTCGGAATGCCTGAATTTTCTCAGGAGGAGGTCGACTTTGCCCGGAACTTCTTCTACAGCTGCGACAACGGAGAGGCTCTGGAGCGAAAGATTGCCATGGTGAAAGCCAGATACGGCGAGGACGCCCTGAATTTCCCGGTGGACTGCGCCGTCAGGCCCATCAACTGGAACATGCCCGCCATGCCCGGTTCTACCGACGTGGGCGACGCCAGTTATGTGGTGCCCCTGGCATTTTTAAGCATGTCCACGGCGGTGATGGGTACCGCGGCCCACACCTGGCAGATGACCGCCCAGGGGAAGAGCGCCATCGCCCACAAGATGACCCTCCAGGCCGGCAAGGTGCTGGCTCTAGCCGGTATCCGCTTCTGTCAGGAACCCCAACTGGTGGAGCAGGCCAAGGCCGAGCTGATCCGCACCACAGGGGGAAGCTACATCTGCCCGGTCCCCAAGGAAATCGGTCCCCGCATCCACGACTAGGGCCCCTCTGAGGCGTGCCCATCCACCCAAACAGCGTTCTTTTGCCGCCATATCTCGCCAACCTCCTTTGAAATTGATCCGCGCCAGGTTGGCTTTGTCCAGCGCCATAGTTCCTTGCCCTTGGCTATATCTCTACAGCGCAAACGGCGTCTAGTCCTCTGACCGTCTATCGCTCCCCACCCCAGAGGGCGGGGGCGGCGCGCCACATATCGTCAATACATAAGGAGTGAGTGTTTATGACCCATATGCAATTGGCAAACAGCTCTACCATGGCCATTTTGTGCGGTATTACCATCCTGATTGTACTGCTGCAGCCCATCCTATTCATCCTGCTGGCCCTGAAGCGGGGCAAGGAGCTGGAGATGACCCGGGAGGAACTGATGGAAGCCGCCCGCAGCAGCGCCGTCTTCTCCATCGTCCCCTCCCTGCCTATTGTGGTCAGCTATCTGATGCTGGTCCCCCTACTGGGCCGATACTTCCCGTGGCTGCGTCTGAGTGTGGTGGGCTCCGCCACCTACGAAACCATGGTGGCCAACATGGCCGCGCAGGCTTTCGGCATGGAGTCTCTGGCGGTGGAGAGTATCCCGCTGGATGTCTTTGTGGCCATCCTCTTTGTGGTCTCCATCGGCATTTTGGGCGGAAACATCTTCAATGTCATCTTTTTGAAGACCTATGACAAGGGGGTCGAGCAGGTAAAGAGCCGCAATGCCACCCTGGTCCCCATCATCACCGGCGCGATGTTCCTGGGCATGTATGGCACCTTTGCCGCCCCCTATCTCACCAGCGTCTCTGATCTGCCGATGATCTCGGCCATATTGGGCGCCGGCGCAGTGTCGCTGATTCTGACAAAGGTATCGAAAACGATGCCAAAGCTGAAGGAATTTGCTTTCCCCATCAGTATGCTGGCAGGAATGTTCATCTCCTGCATTGTCAACGCGGCAGTGGTTGCATAAGGAGGATGTCAGAATGAAAGAAAAGAGTTTTAACAGCAAAATACATATACTCGGGCGGAGCACTGTAATTCTGATACTGGCTTGCTTTATTGGGCTGGCCTTTTTGCTCGGAGCCATTTACCACATTCAGTTTGACGTCCCCGCCGCCCTGCAGAACGGCGTCCCCATTCTGCTCACCTTCACCATCGCCGGCGTCTGTGAAAACCTGGCCTACGCCCCCCTGATCGGCTGCGGCGCGCTGTATATGGCCTGTGTGACCGGCAACCTCAGCAATATGAAGACCCCTGCGGCTATCAACGCTATGGAGGTCTCTGGCCACGCCCCCGGCACCAGCAAGGGCGACGTAATCTCTATCATCGCCGTGGCCTCCTCCACCTTTGTCACAACCGTCATCGTCTTCGCCGGCATGCTCTTCCTGGCCCCCCTCTTCGCCCCCATCTACAACAACCCCTTCCTGCAGCCCGCCTTTAAAAATATGATGCCCGCCCTGTTTGGCGCGCTGCTCGTCCCGCAGATCGCGAAAGCCCCCAAGCAGGCGGTCTGCCCCATCGCCTTGGCCATTATAGTCCGCATTGCGGTGGGCGCCTCCTTCTTTTCCACCAATCAAAGCTTTATCATGGTAGGCGTCATCGTGCTCTCTGTGGCCTACTCCTGTTTCCTCTACAAGAAAAACCTGCTCTAAACCGGGGGGAGACAACAATGGAAGAACTTCTGGAGCGGCTTCTGGAGGAGTGTAGGCCCTACACCGCCCAAGGCAAATTGGCCGACTACATCCCTGAACTGGCCAAGGGCGACATCAGCGACTTGGGCATTTATGTGGTCCGCAGCGACGGAAAGCACTACCATGCGGGCAGCTACAAAAAGAATTTTACCATCCAGAGCGTTGTAAAACCCATCTTGCTGCTGCTGACGCTGATGGACAACGGGGTGGACTATGTCCGCTCTAAAATCGGCGTGGAGGCCACCGGAAAGCCCTTCGACGCCATCAATGTCACAGACCAGCGCCTGCTCAGCGACCACCTCAACCCCATGGTCAACATGGGCGCCATCGCCATGTGTACCCTGGTGAAAGGGGCGGATTACCAGGAGCGATTTCATCGCCTGCTGGAACTCACCCGGCTGCTGGCCGGAAATCCGGAGATTGAAGTTGACGAGGCGGTCTACCTGTCAGAAAAGCGCACCGGACATAAAAATAGGGCCCTGGCCTTTCTGCTCAAGAGCTCCGGTATGATTGAAGACGATGTGGAACAGGTTCTGGACTGCTACTTCCGCGCCTGCTCCATCAAGGTAAGCTGCAAGGACCTGGCCAACATCGGCTATGTGCTGGCCAATCGGGGAAAAATGCCCCAGACTGACCAGCGCATTTTCCCCAGCCAGTACGCCCACTATGTCAACGCCATTCTCATGACCTGCGGCATGTACGACGGCTCCGGGGACTTCGCCGTAAAAGTTGGAGTTCCGGCCAAAAGCGGAGTAGGCGGCGGAATCATGGCCATTGTCCCCACTCGGATGGGGATTGGCATCTTCTCACCGGCGTTGGACAGCAAGGGCAATAGCCTTGCGGGCATCCAGGTGTTGGAGCGGCTCAGTCACAAGATGTATCTGAGCATATTCTAGAGCCCTGTCCACACCGACCCTATCACAGATTTGCCCTGCGTACCGCTCCCCGATACTGCACCGGTATCGGGGAGCGGTTTTCTGTGCCCAGCACGCCGCCCGCCGGAATACAGTCTTCTCTCCATTCACCTGGACCCTCTCCCCTCCCGCGCAAGCGTCCTCTTCCATAGACAAAACTCTATGATCACTCCCTATTTTATGTATTAGACATTTCGGGAATTTTTTATAAAATTATGATAGAGCTTTACATTTTACGGCAGAGATATTTAGTGATTTTATCGCTTATCAGCGGGGGACTTTTCCGCCAAAATCCCACCAAAATAGTGTTCAGCTTCCTGCCCAGCTCAAAAAAAGCGCACCGCCCCATTGCAATCTATTGATTTTGTCAATATGTTCTAATGGTAATTTAGATTGCATATCAGCATCCCCAGGAAGTACACTAGACATAAAGTCAAAAGGTGGATTTCGCGCATTTCCCCGCCGCGCTATCCGTCCAAGAAATACACGTTTCGTGATTTCTAATAATAAAACAAAAAACAGGAGGAACTACTATGAAACGGCTACTCGCTATGACGCTCTCTCTGGCCATGACCCTCAGTCTGGCCGCCTGCAGCAACACGACCTCCCCTAACACCTCATCATCCAAATCCGGCAGCGCAGATCAGTCTGGCGCTACCAGCGGCACTCCGACCCAAACCTATAATCTGGTATGGGGCGGCACCAGCTCCTCCTCCGGCTACTACGCGCTGAACGTCGCCGTCTGCGATATCATCAACAAGTATGTAGACGACGTCACCGTCACCCTGATGGAGACCGGCGGCACTGTGGACGACTATAAGCTGATGATGGCCAACGAGGCCTCCTTTGGCCAGACCAGCGACGTCAATGAGTACTGCCTGCAAAATCAGATTGCCACCTATGAGGGATTCGGCTACACCGGCGCCCGGGACCTGATGTTCTTTGTCCCCCAGGCCTACCGCTTTGTGGTCTCCCGTGACAGCGGCATCCGCACCATTTCCGATCTCCAGGGCAAGAAGTACAACGCCGGTCTTGCCGGCTCCTCCTCTGAAATCGAGAGCATGAACATCTTGGGCGCTCTGGGCGTGGAGCCCGACTGGTACCCCGCCAGCACCTCTGAGGCCGTGGACGCCATCGCCAACCGTCAAATTAACGGCTTCACCAAGTCCGGCACCACCCTGAGCCCCGATTCCACCTTGACCAATCTGATGTCCTCCGTGGATATTGAGATCCTCTCCTTCACCGACGAGGAGGCCGCCAAGGTCCAGGAGCAGTACCCCTACTACGGTTTCCGCTCTGTCAGCTGCGCTGATTATAACTTGGACTATGAGATAAATACCTATTGCTCCAGCCTGGGCTTCTGCGTCTCCGAGGACCTGCCCGAGGACGTGGTCTACCGGATTGTCAAGGCTATTGACGAGCATCTAGACGAAATTCGCGCCGCCTATCCCGGCATTGTGGAAAATCCGCTGGAGCTGACCAACAGCGAAACCAGCCTGAGTCTGATTCACCCCGGTGTGGTCAAGTATATGCAGGAAAAGGGCATGACCGTGAATCCCGACCGAATCGGCTGATCTCCGTCCAGCCCACACGATTGAAGTCATCCACACTCCGGATACCCCTCCCCAGGGGTATCCGGAGCCTTTAAGAAAGGGGTTTGCCTATGTCCAACGAAGCCAATCTCACAGCTGAGACCACAGCTCCCCAGCAGAAAAGTCTGTTTGAAAAAGTGATCTTCGTACTGTGTGTGGTCTACGCCTGTTTTTTTCTCTATACCGCGTTTAAGGGTCCCTTTGTCAGTACTGTACAGCGCGGCGTACACGTCTGCGGCGGCATTATCATCTGGGCCCTGTTGGATCTGAACAGCAAAAAGTCTACCAAACTCAACAAGATCATTGATGTTGCCATGGTCGCAATCCTGTCGGTCACAATGTTCTACTATGTCAGCGCGGGCAAAAATATTCTGATGCCCACCTTCAAGATGACTACGCCTCTGTTTGTGCTGGGTATTCTGTTTATGCTCTGCGTCATGGAGGCAGCCCGGCGTACCATCGGCATCGCCGTCCCCATCCTCAGTTTGATTGGCCTGGCCTATGCCCTGCTCGGCAAATATATCCCCGGCACCTTCGGCCATCCCGGCTTCAAGCTGGAGCGCGTCATGGAAATCATCTGCTACAGCGACCGGGGCATTCTGGGCAGTGTGACCGGCATTTCCGCCACCATCATCGCCACCTTTGTTATTTTCGGCGCCATTCTCTTCTCCACTGGCGGAGGCGACACTTTCATTAACCTGGCCAGTCTGGTTGCGGGCAACTCCGCCGGCGGCGCGGCTAAAATGGCCTCTGTGGCCAGCGGCCTGTTCGGCATGATTTCCGGCAGTTCTGCGGCAAACGTGGCCACCACCGGCGCGTTCACCATCCCCATGATGAAGCGGATGGGTTACAGCAACGACTTTGCCGGCGCCTCTGAGGCCAGTGCCTCCTCTGGCGGTCAGATCATGCCCCCCATCATGGGCGCCGGCGCCTTCATCATGGCCGATATGCTGGGCATGTCTTACCAGGACATCGCTCTGGCGGCTATCATCCCCTCGCTGCTGTTCTATATCGGCGTCATCTGGGGAATTGACTGCTACGCCAGACGATATCGCTACCGCGGCCTGTCCAAGGAGGAGATGCCCCGGGCAAAGGACGTGTTGAAGCTGTCCAAGTGCCTGCCCGTCTTCCTGCCTATCGGCACCCTGATTTTCCTCTTTTTCAACGGATTTACCGCGGTATACTGCGCCAGCTACTCCATCGTGGCGGCGGTGATCCTCTACCTGGTCATGGACCTGAAAAATATTAAAAAGCGGGCCGTTGACCTGGTGAAGGGCCTGGCCGACGCCACAAAGGACATGCTCAGCGTCATCTCACTGATCGCCTGTTCCCAGATCCTCATTGTCCTGATCTCCACCACCGGCGTAGGGGTCAAATTCACCCACGTGATTGTGGCCCTGGGCGGCAGCAGTATGCTGCTGGCCGGCCTGTGCGCCATGGTCGCCACCATGATTCTGGGTATGGGCATGCCCACGGTAGCCGCTTATATTCTGGCCGGTTCCGTCATTGCTCCCGCTCTGATTCAAATCAATGTTGAGCCTCTGGCCGCCCACTTCTTCGTGTTCTACTACGCCATCTTTGCCGGTCTGACCCCCCCTGTCTGTGGCACAGTCTTTGTCGCCTCGGCCATGGCGGAGTCCAATTGGCTCAAGACCGCCTGGATCTCCATCCGCCTGAGTATCGGTGCCTTCCTGGTCCCCTTCATTCTGATCTTTAACCCAGGTATGATTCTCATCGGAACTACTGCGGAGATTGCTCGAACCACCGTTACCTCTCTGTTCGGCATCTTTGCCCTGGGTGCCGGATTTATGGGCTACCTGACCCGGAACTTGAACTGGCCCGTCCGAATCATCCTGGTGGCCTCTGGCATCGCCATGGTAGACCCCGGTATGGTAACTGATATGGCGGGTATTGTGTGCATTCTTGTCATTGTGGCCTATCTGGTTATCAGCGGGAAGAAAGCCTCCTCTGACTCCGAACCCCCAAAGAATTCTTAGCTCTCCTCAGATGCGGCGGCCGTCCCCTCAGAAGGGGGACGGCCCGCCCTTTTCTCAGTACTTCAAAGGCGCACGGCAGCGCGGCCTCAGGCTGTATTGAGTCAAAAAAAGAGCAGACAACTCTGTCTGCTCTCCTGTCATTCTTTTTACAATGGGGGATGCCCCTTTAGTCCTGATCCGCCAGTCCACACAGCTCCTCGTAGAGCCGAACCACCTCAATTGAGTCGTCAGTGGGCGGAAATTTGGCCACCGACAGCTTAAACAGCTCTCTGGCCGTTGTGCACAGCCAGGCGGGGGCCCCCACCTGATTGGCTGTCCGGCAGGCGATATCCGTGTCCTTCAACTGAATCTGCAAGGTACTGCGGGTGGAGAAGTCCCGGTCAATCAGAAACTGTCCCCGATTTTCAAAGATCCGGGAGCTGCCGGCGCTGGCCCGGATGGTATCATAAACTAGCTGCAGATCCAGACCGCACTTCCGGGCCAGTGTGAAGGCCTCCGCTGTCGCGCACATATGAACGCCCACCAGCAGCTGATTAATGGCCTTAACGGCCTGCCCCTGTCCAATCTCCTGACCCACATGGACAATGTTGGAAGCGAAGCTGGCAAACAGGGGGCGGCAGCTCTGGAAGAGCCGGTCCTCCCCCGCTGCCATCACCGTCAGCGTTCCCGCCTTCGCGCCCGCTGTTCCGCCGCTTACCGGACAGTCCATCATGTCAACGCCCTTTCTTCCGGCCAGTTCTCCCAGGACCTTGGCCTCATCCATGGCAATGGTGCTCATGTTGACGATGACACCCCGGTCCATGGTCTCCAGCAGCGCCTCCACTACATCGCGGCACTGGGCAAAGGTATTGACGATGACAAGCACTGTATCCACCTTTTGGGCCAGCTCCTGGGGGCTGGACGCGGCGCTGGCCTGGGGGCCCAGCAAGTCCTTCACCGCCTCCTGGCGCAGGTCATACAGCACCATGGAATGGCCATGGCTCAGGATATTCTGGGCAATGCTGTGTCCCATTGCGCCCAGACCAATCATTCCAACCGTCATCGTCCTGCCCTCCTTCAGTGCTTTCTGGCTGCCAAGGCCATGGCCTTGGACACAATACTGTCTACATCCATCCCGTTATCCCGATACAACAACTCTGGGTCGCCGGACTCGCCAAAGCGGTCTTGAATCCCCACAATCGCCATGGGGACGGGACATTCCTGGCACACCACCTCGGCCACAGCGGAACCCAATCCCCCATAAATGGTGTGGTCCTCAATGGTCATAATGGCGCCAGTCTCCCCGGCAGCCTGAAGCACTGCCGCCCTGTCCAGGGGCTTAATGGTGGGCATATCCACCACTCGGACGCCCACGCCCCGCTCCCGCAGAAGTTCCGCGGCGTCCATCGCCTTCTTCAGCAGAATGCCGGAGACAAACATCGTCAGATCCTTCCCATAGTCCAAGATGGGATAGGACTTTCCAATCTCAAACTGGTAGGTGTCAGGGTTATGGATGTCCGCCACCGGGTTGCGGTGCAGGCGGATATAGAGCGGCCCCTTAAAGTCCACGGCGGCGTGGGCGGCCGCTCTGGCTGACACCGCGTCAGAGGGCTGAATCACCGTCATATTGGGGAAGGCCCGCATAATGCTGACATCCTCAATCGCGGCGTGGGTAGCGCCGTCGCCCCCAACCTGAAGGCCCGCATGTGTGCCGATGATGGTCACATTCAGATTCGGATAGCAGATAAAGGTCCGCACCTGCTCGCAGGCCCTCATGCTGGCAAACACCGCGAAGGTGGCCAAAAACACCTTGTTTCCACAGCTGGCCAGGCCGGCAGAGCCGCCCACCAGATTTTGTTCCGCAATGCCGAAGCTAAACTCTCGCTCTGGAAAATAGGTCCCGAATTTTTCCAATCCACAGGTCTTCGTATCTGCATTGCAGACCACAAAGTCCTCCCGGGTCTTTGCAATTTCAATCAGCTCATGGCCAAACGCCATTCTTGTCGCCATCAGTGCCATCTCAGTCCGCTCCTTCCTCAATTTCTCTCATCGCCTGGGCCAGCTGCTCAGCATTGGGGGCCGCTCCATGCCAGGCCGAGTTGTCCTCCATAAAGGAGACCCCCTTCCCCTTGACAGTTCTGGCCAGAATGACAGTGGGGCAGCGCATGGTTCGGGCATCGTGGAGGGCGGTGAGCACCTGGCGCATATCATGGCCGTCAATTTCAATCACAGCCCAGCCAAAGGCGCGCCACTTATCGGCAAAGGGCTCAACCCGCAGGATGTCATTGACCCAGCCGTTGATCTGCACGCCGTTACAGTCCACAATGGCAATCAAATTTTTCAGCCGGTGGTGGCTGGCCGCCATGGCCGCCTCCCAGACCATCCCCTCCTGGCACTCGCCATCTCCCAGCAGGACATAGGTCATGTAGTCCTGGCCCTTCATCCGGCCGGACAGCGCCATGCCCACGGCCACGGACAGCCCGTTGCCCAGAGAGCCCGTCGTCATGTCCAGACCGGGCACCTTGTTCATATCCGGGTGCCCCTGGAGTATGGAGTGGTACTGCCGCAGGGTATCCAACTCCTTTTTGTCGAAGAAGCCGCGCTCCGCCAGCGCGGAGTAGAGCACCGGACAGGCATGGCCCTTGGAGAGCACAAAGCGGTCCCGGTCCGGATCGTCCGGGCGATTGGGGTCGATATTCATCACATGAAAATACAGCGCGGTTACGATCTCTGCCGCGGACAGGGACCCGCCCGGGTGGCCGGCCTTGGCACGATAGATCATGTTGAGCACATCATGCCGGATGTCCAACGTCTTCTCCTCCAGACGCCTGACGTCCTGACCGGTAAAGTAGTTGCGATTCAAAACAACCATCTCCTTTTCAGCGTATACGGTGGCCTGTATGATATACTTATCTTAACTGATTTGGAGACAGCGCCGCAATCTGAATTGTCATTAGGTCATATTGTCCGCGCCAATAAATACGACAAAGCCCAGAGCCAGTTGAAAGACCGGCAGGCCGCAGGGGCATCCTATTGCCAGCGGCCGCCCCCCTGCGCCAGCCGTCAGGGGTGGTTACGCAAGAAGGAGCCACAGTCCTGCCCTCACATCACAGCCGGAAAAAGGAGACGAACATTATGGAAATTCACCAGCTTAAATACGCGCTGGCTGTGGCATACACCCACAGCTTCTCCCTGGCCGCCGAGAAATGCTATGTGGGTCAGTCCACCCTCTCCCAGCAGATCTCCAAGCTGGAAAAGGAACTGCACATCAAGCTGTTTTCTCGCAACACCCGCTCTGTAGCCCTGACCGAGGCCGGCGCCGAATTTGTCCAGCGGGCCTCCATCATCATTCAGGAACTGGAGAAGTTGGAACAGTCCATGATGGGCTACAGCGGACTGCTCAAAGGGACGCTCAGTCTGGGGGCTATCACCTCTTTGGGCTCCATCGACTTCAGCAATATGATTACCATCTTCTTCGCCATCCACCCAAATCTACAGCTCAATATTATCCACGGCGGCAGTTATGAGCTGGTCAGCGCCCTCCGGGCCAAGACCATCGACCTGGTCTTCTGCGCCATCCCAAATGTGGACCAATACCCCGACATCAATTTTGAGACGGTGGGCCAGGACGAGTATCACCTGATTGTCAGCAGCCGGCACCCCTTCGCCAAATACGGCATGATCGACCTGGCCCAGGCCAGGGAGGAGCGTTTTATTTTCCACCACGAAAACCAGAGCATGTGCGACACCTGTATGGCCGCCTGCCAGGAGGCGGGCTTTGTCCCCAACATCATCTGCCGAAACCGCAATTCCACCCTGACGCTCCACCTGGTGCGGGCCGGGCTGGGAATCGCCTTCCTGCCCGCTGAGGAAATCCCCTCCTACGGCATTGACGGGGTGACCCAGGTACGTTTGAAAAATCCCATCCGAAAAAATATTGTATTTGGCTATTTAAACAATGTTGAGCCCTCAAATTTGGTCACTACTTCCATCCGTTTTTTCCGGGAGTGGTGTCAGCAGAAAACCAACTCCAGCACTCTGCTCCCCCTGCTCTGACCCCCTCCGCCCGGGCCCACCTTCCAGAAAATTCCGGCGTTCCCCAACACCTTATGTCGGGGGACGCCGGCGTCTTTTGCCCAAGCAGACTTTGTCACCGCAGCTTGCTGCTCACCGTGTTGCGCGTAATTCCAAGAAATCTCGCCGCTTTCGCCCGGTTCCCGCCCATCCTTTGGACCACCTGGGCCACCAGTTCCTTTTCCATCTCTGCCAGCGTCCCCAGGGGGACCCGAATCCCTCCCCCCTCCTCGGGCAGGGCCTGATCTGTCTCTTCAGGCGGAGCATCCTCCTCCCCGGGACACGCGGGGCAAATGCCCTGCTCATAGAGCACCACGCTGCGCCACACGTAGTTCTCCAACTCCCGGATATTCCCCGGCCAGCTGTACCGCGCCGCGTTCTCATACAGAATTTGAATACACAGCTCGTCTGCCCCTTTCCGCCTGGCGAAGCACTCAATCAGGGATAGAAGGTCCTCCTGCCGCTCCCGCAGGGCAGGCAGCTGGAGGGGCAGAATGTTGATCCGGTAATACAGATCGCTGCGGAACAGACCAGCCTGCACCTTCTTTTTTAAACTCTCGTTGGAGGCTGCAATAATCCGCACATTGACCGGGATCATCCGGGTGCCTCCCACTCGAATGACGGTCCGTTCCTGAATCACCCGGAGCAGCTTGCTCTGGAGGGCGGGGGAGAGTTGGTTTACCTCGTCTAAAAAAAGAGTCCCGTTGTGCGCCAGTTCAAACAGGCCCAGTTTTCCGCCCTTCTTCGCCCCAGTAAACGCCCCCTCCTCATAGCCCATCAGCTCGCTCTCTAACAGCGACTCCGCCAGGGCCGCACAGTTGATGGCCACAAAGGGTCCGCTCCGGCGCGGGCTCTCGTTGTGGATGGACTGCGCCACCATCTCCTTACCCGTCCCTGTCTCCCCCTCAATCAGAACTGTGAGGTCAGCGGCGGCGTACACCCTGGCCTGCTGAAGCACCCGCCCCATCCGATCACTGTGAAAGATGATATCCTCAAAGCGATACTGGGCGGTCAGCCCCCTGGCCCGGAGGGAGCGCAGTTTGTGCTCCATAGCCTGGATCTGTTCCACCTCCTGCAACGTGCCCACCGAACCTATGATCTGCCCCTTCTGAATGATGGGCATTCGGGTGGAAAAGTAGTCGGTCTCCCCCAGCCGAACCAGTACCTCCCGCTGGGTGACTCCCCGGGTATAGACCTGCTGCCAGGAGGGGTCTCCCAGCACCTCGCCGATCGAGTGATTTAGAATCCTCTCCTGTGTGCTGGAGAGAATATCACCCACTCTGCGGCTACACAGGTTGATCACCCCCCCTGCGTCGGTGGCCAAAATGGCGTAGGGGGCGGCATCAATGGCGGCCTGGGCCTGCTTGGCCCGCAAAAGCTCCTGCCGGCCGGCATCCAGAATGCGGTTGATCTGGGCCACCGCCTCCAGCAGAGACTCCTCGCTGTACAGCAGGGGATAGGCCGGAATTTCCAGGCCGCGCTCCCGGCTCAGGGTGAGACCGGTGGGACCGGTGACAATGGCGTCAAAGTTCTGTTCCGCAATCCGCCGCTGTGCCTGTATAATCCCCGCCCGGTCAGAAAAAACAAATTTTGTCACCCGATTTTGGACAAAGGGGGCGAGGCGGGACAGCTGTATGGGGTTATTCTCATGGAGCAGCAGCGCCACCCTTCTGTCTCTGATTCCATACGCATTCTCCAACTGGTGCAGAGATTCCAGCACGTCAATATATCCGGAGGTGACCACATATATGGGCAGATCGGTGGCCTGTCTGACCACCGTCTCAATTCCTCCGGTACAGATCACCGCATGAAACCCTCCGTCCTTCAGGCCGGCCGCGGTCTCGGGGGTATTGAGCGCGCCCATCCCCTCATAGACCCGCACCCCCGGAATATCAACCTGTTCCGGATGAAGAAGACGATTGGGCCAAAGTACCGCAATTTTGTTCATATATGCCCCCTCTATTCTCAGGATACAATCAGCCTGGCCAATCCCTCCGGCTCCATATTTTTGATATACCAGGACACGGGAAGGGTCCGCAGTCTGGACAGGACCTGGTCATAGTCCACCCGGCAGCCCACCAGCACCTCGGCCAGTTCTTCTACGCCTCCATTGCCAAAAAAATCGCCCAGCAGCTGTACCTCTCGGATGACGCCCTGTTCCACCCGCATATCCACTGTGAGAAAGCCGCATTGGGGAAACCACTGCTCCTTTGTCGTCTCATACCTGGGAAAGCGGCCATAGTTCCACTCCCACTTGTCATACCGGGCCTGCTTCAGCGCCTGGACAGCCGCCAGAGCCCCCTGGGAGAGCACCAGGGGGCAGGGGGCCTCCCGGCCCAATATCCGCCGGCACAGCTCCCCTTTGAACTGCTCCAGACTGATCCGCTCGGGAAGACAGCTGCCAATGTTCACAATCCGACTGGGCACCGATTTGATGCTGTTGGAGCGGACCCTTTTCGTGCCGGCTCGAAGCACCTGCGCCGCCCGGTCCAAATCGGACCGAAACAGCAGCGTGCCGTGGTGCAGCACCCTGCCGCCCTGAATCCACTGGGCGCTGCCGGAAAATTTCTTTCCGCCAAGGGTGAGATCGTTTCGTCCGCTGATCTCCGCAGGCACCCCCATGGCCCGCAGGGTCTCCGCCACCGGCCGGCAAAAGCGGAGAAAGTCTATCTCAGACAGGCGGTCTGTATCGGTAATGAAGGTGTAGTTCAGGTTGCCCAGATCGTGGTAGACCGCGCCGCCGCCGGACATCCGTCGAACCACCGCCGTGCCAAAGCGCCGGACCGCCTCCTCGTTGATCTCCTCCGCTACATTTTGATTCTTCCCCACCACCACAGTATTCTCATTCTGCCACAACATAAAATAGTCTTTGGACCTCTCCGCGCCGGTAAAGAGGTACTCCTCCAGGGCCAGGTTCCACCGGGGATCGGTAGACGACGACTCCACATACTCCATACAAGTTCCTCCCGGCCCGTCAATACAGCAGCACGGTAAGTCCAGACATGCACACAATACTGACCAGCAGATACATGGAATTGATCACCGCCACCCGGCTGCCCTGGTAACCGCAGTGGAGGGCCAGCACGGGGCCGCAACTGGCAATCGGCGCAAAGGCCACCAGCATCAGGGCCCGTTTCAGCTCCGGACCCACCGGCGCCAGGAAGTAGAGGGCCACCGCGCTCAGCGCCGCGGCGCACACGCGCAGCAGCACCACCTGTCCGTCCCGCCCGGCCTCCTCTTTGGGCAGGCGCAGATCCAGCAAAATGCCAATAGACAGCATTGCCAGCGTAGAATTCGCCCCGCTGATGGAGACAAACACCCCCGCCGCCCACTCCGGCAGCGCCACATGAAACAAGGACAGCACCAGCATAACGACACAGGTGACGGTGGGCACATTGTGCAGCAAGTTGTCCCGCAGCATCTTCAAACTGCCCCTCTGGCCAGCGCCGTAGACCATGTTGGCCGCCGTGGGACCCACTCCATAGGTAAACAGCGCAGTCCCCGGATAGTTGAAGGCCAGCACCCCCGCCATGGCGGCCGGACTGACAAACGTACTTAAAACCGGGATGGCAAAGCTGCCGATATTGAAGGAGGACAGTGAGAATATTTTTACCACCCGGTCGTCCCGGTCACTGTTCCGGGAGGTGAGCAGGGCTGTCATAAAGAAAAGCCCGTTTACTGCCACTCCAATGACTGCCGCGGCCAAAATATCTGTTGTTAGAGTCACCCCGTTGAGGTTTTTCACCACCACGCAGGGCAGGGTGACATACATCATCAATTTAGAGATGGTACGTGCGTCGTCCTTCTCCAAGATCCCCCAGCGCCGGAGCAGGCAGCCGGCACATATGGTGATCAGAAGAATACAGGTCTGGTAATATACGCGCCTCATAGCGATCGTCCCCTCATTTCACAACAACAGATTGTATCCCGCGGCCGCTCCGCTACAGCAGCAGACAGGCCGGGTGCTCGATATACCCCTTGATCGTCTGGAGGAAGCGGGCCGCAGGGGCCCCGTCCAGAACTCGGTGGTCATAGGTCAGCCCCAAATTCATCATGGGGCGGACCACCGCCTGTCCGTTCAGCGCCACCACCCGGTCCAGAATGCGGCCCACCGCCAGAATGCTGGTCTCCGGCGGGTTGACAATCGCGGTGAACGAGTCCAGCTCATACATCCCCAGATTAGAGATGGTAAAGGTGCCCCCTCTCATCTCCTCTGGTCCCAACGTGCCCTGGCGGGCTTTTTCGATCAGCCCTCGACTGGTCTTGGCAATCTCCCTCAGAGAGAGGCTGTCGGCGTCCCGAATCACCGGAACCACCAGGCCCCTGGGCGTGTCCACCGCCACACCCACATTGGCATACCCAAAGGTATGCAGCCCGTCTGGCCGGAGGGAGGCATTGGCCTGTGGGTGCTCCATCAGCGACTTGGCGCACACCGCCACCAGCAGATCCACAAAGGATATTTTCCACCCCTCTGGTTCCAGACGCTCATTCAGCTGCCGGCGGAAATCGATTAATTCGACCATATCCACATCCACCCGGTGGGTCGTCTGAGCCATTTCAGATATACTCTGGTGCATCCGCTGAGCCGTGATCTTCCGGATGCCGCTCAAGGGCTGTATGGTCTCCATATGGGTGCGCCCCTCCCCGCTTGCGGGGGCAGCCGCCCGCTGCTTCAGATAGGCGCGCACATCCTGTTCCACAATGCGGCCTTTGGGGCCCGTCCCCAAAATCAGCGCCAGTTCTGCCCCCTCTCGCTCCGCCAGGCGGCGCGCCCTGGGCGACACCCGCGGCCTGCCCTCTCTGGGTTCAGCGGCAGATTCCGGCTGGGGCGCGGAGCGAGTCTCAGGGGCGGCTGCCTCTCCTCCGCCCTCGCGTTCCAGACAGGGCAGCTCCGGAGCATCCTCCCCAGCTGCGCCAATGGCGGCCAGGGGGGTCCCGCAGGGCAGACAGGCCCCCTCCTCATAATATTGCCGCAACAGTACGCCGGAAACTGGGGACTCCACCTCTACCGTCGACTTGTCTGTCTCAATCTCAGCCAGGGGTTCCCCTCTTTTCACCGAGTCCCCCCGCTGTTTCAACCATTTTACAATGGACCCTTCACTCATGTCCATACCCAATTTGGGCATTTGAAAGAACTCAGCCAATGTGTCTCCCTCCTTGGCAAATTTCCTGTGCCGCCCGGATCAGTTTTTCAGCGGTGGGGGCGGACTCCTGCTCCGGCAGTGTGGCGTTTGGTACCGGAATGTCGGCCCCGCACACCCGGCACACCGGGGCGTCCAGTTCATCAAAGAGCCTCTCCCCAATCTCGGCGGCCACCTCCGCCCCATAGCCCCCTCGGCGGCACGCCTCGTGGGCCACAATCACCCGGCCCGTCTTTTCCACTGACTGGGCAATCGTCTCAAAGTCCAGCGGCACCAGACAGCGCAGGTCCAACACCTCCGCCTCAATCCCCTGTTCAGACAGCTTTTCCGCCGCCGCCATCGCCGCAAGCACCGTCTTGGAGTATGTGATTATGGTCACATCCCTGCCCCAGCGTTTCACATCCGCCCTGCCCAGGGGAATCAGATACTCCTCTTCAGGCACCTCCCCTCTTGTCTGATAAAGTCCCTTATGCTCAATAAACAGCACCGGATTTTCATCCCGAATAGCACTCTTCAGCAGGCCCTTGGCGTCGTAGGGGGTGGCGGGCATCACCACCTTCAGTCCGGGGATGTGGGTAAAGAGGGCCTCCAGACTCTGGGACTGGGTACACCCATTGGAGCGGCCGCGGCCGCCCTGCGTGCGTATCACCAGGGGGACATGGACCCTCCCGTTGGTCTTGTAGCACATTTTCGAGATCTGGTTGAGCATGATATCCATGCAGCACCCCATAAAATCGATATGCATGATCTCCGCCACCGGGCGCGCCCCACACATGGCGGCCCCGGCCGCCACACCGGCAATCGCCAGCTCAGACAGCGGCGTATTGCGCACCCGCTCCGGCCCAAACTCCTCCAGCAGCCCCCGGGTTGCCTTGTAGACGCCGCCTACCACAGCGACATCCTCCCCCATCACAAAGACACGGCCATCCCGGCGCATCTCCTCCGCCAGGGCGGAGGAAATGGCTTCGCGGTACATGATTTTTTTCATTCACCCTTCCTCCTTTGCTGAGATAAACAGATTTTCTTCCATGTCCTCCACTGCCATAGGCGGACTGTTTCGGGCAAACTCCACCGCCGCTTCCACCTGCCGCTCCACCTCCTGGAGCAGCTCCCGGTCCTCCTGCTCTGTCCAGCCCATCTCCTCCCGCAGCAGCTGGCACATTCGTAAAATACAGTCGTTGTGGAGGCGGACTTGGGCCACCTCCTCTTTCGTGCGGTAGGTCTGCTCATCCCCCTCGTGGTGTCCGCGCAGACGGTAGGTGTCGCACTCTATCAGGGTGGGGCCCTCCCCCCTCCTCGCCCGGTCCACCGCCGCCTGGGCGGCCTGATACACCTGAATCACATCGTTTCCGTTCACCTTTACCCCAGGAATCCCATAGCTGGCGCCCCGCTGGTAGAAAGTACCCAGGGCGGTGGAGGTCTCCACGCTGGTCGAGATCGCATAGTGGTTATTTTCACACACAAAAATCACTGGAAGCTTCCAGAGCGCGGCCAGATTCAGCGCCTCGTGGAAGGCCCCCTGGTTTCCGCCGCCATCCCCAAAGAAGGCCACCGACACCCGTCCCGGGGCAAACATGGCGCAGTAGAGGGCATGACCGGTCCCCAGCGTCAGGGAGGCGCCCACAATTCCGTTGGCGCTCATCAGCCCCACCTCTGGCGCGGTCTGGTGCATCTTGCCCGCCCGGCCGCCGCAGCAGCCCCCCTGGCGGCCCATCAGCTCCGCCATCATGGCGTTTATATCAGCCCCCTTGGCGATCAGGTGCCCATCGCAGCGGTGGGTAGAGGCCACATAGTCCTCCCGCGTCAGGGCCCGGCACACACCGGTGGCCACCGCCTCCTCCCCCACATACATGTGCATATTTCCGATAACCAGGCCCTGCTTGAAATAGTCCACCGCAGTTTCCTCAAAGGTCCGGATGAGCCGCATGGTGCGATACATCTCTACCAACGCCGCCCGGTCCAGCTTTTCTCCGCTCATATTATCTTCCTCCTGTCACGTTTGGAATGTTGTGAATCGCTCTGCCCTCCGCTGCCAGGGCCGCCTCCCTGACCGCCTCGGAAAGGGTGGGATGGGCGTGGACTGCCCCAATCAGTTCTTCCACTGTCCCCTCCATGGAGATGGCGGAGACCCCCTCTGCAATCAGTTCTGTGGCATTGGGGGCCAAAATATGAACCCCCAGCAGCTCGTCCAACTCCTCCCCCACCAGCACCTTCACCAGTCCCTCGCCTCCGTTGGCGATCAGGGCCCGGCCGTTGGCCGACAGCGGAAAGCGGCCCACCCGATACGGGATGCCCCGCTCCTTCGCCTGCTCCTCCGTCAGCCCCGCTCCCGCCAGCTCCGGAAAGCTGTACACCCCCGAGGGGACGCACGCCGGCCGGTAGACCGCCTGTCCTCCCATGGCGTTTTCCGCCGCAATCTCCCCCTGAACTGAGGCCGTGTGGGCCAACATCATCCCGCCAGTACAGTCGCCCACAGCATATACCCCTGGAATATTGGTCTGCTGTCTGTCATCTGTCAGAATGCGGCCCTGTTCACAGCGCAGGCCGCCCGCCTCCGGGTCTAGCCCCTCTGTGTAAGGCCGGCGGCCCACGGCGCACAGAATTTTTTCCGCAGACAGACACTCCTCTCTGCCGCTGGCCTCCACCACCACCGAGACGCCCTCTGGTCTGTCCGCCACACGGATTACCCTGCTGCCCAGACACAGCCGAATGCCCTGCCGCTCCAGGCTCACAGCCAGCCGGCTGGCCAGTTCCCCATCCAAGGCGGGCAGCAGACGGGGCATCGCCTCCACAATCGCGACGCGGCTGCCCAGGGCACGGAGGGCACAGGCCAGCTCCACGCCGATCACACCTCCTCCAATGACCACCATGGATTCCGGCATCCTCTCCGCCTGAAGGACCCCTGTGGAGTCCAGCACATGCCTGCTCTCCCTCAGCCCCTCAACGGGCGGCATGACAGGGGCGGAGCCAGTGGCAATAATGATCCGCCCCGCCTCCCGAATTTCGCTCTTCTCGGCCGAGATTTTCAGCGTTTTAGGCTTGACAAAGGCGGCCGTCCCCCGCACCACCTCAATTCCATTTTTTCTCATCAGAACGCCCACGCCCTCTACCAACCGCTGAACAACCCTCTGTTGGTAGGCACGTACCCCCTGCCAATCTACCCTATCCAGGGTCATATGTATGCCGCAGCCGTCCCCCTCCCGGGCGCTTCGGGCCAGTCCGGCACAGTGCAAAAGGGCCTTGGTCGGAATGCAGCCCACATTCAGGCAGGTTCCGCCCAAACGCTTCCCCTCAATCAGCGTCACCGCCGCCCCCAGCTGAGCGGCACGGATGGCGGCCACATAGCCGCCCGGCCCTCCGCCAATCACAACAATATCCCGGCAGTCAGTTCGTCCGTCCATAAAAGCTCCCTCCCAATATCAAATGAAGTAACACCCTATTTCACAAGCAATTTTCGTGCCCGTTTAATCGCCTCCACAGGGCAGCAGCCATAAAAAATGTGCTCAATATTTAAGCTTACAAAGCTTAAATATTGAGCACTCGCTTATTTATTTATCATCACCTGTCTGAACTTCACCGCTGCCCAACAGCCACTAGCCCGGCAGGGCAAACCGCTGCTCAATATAGCCGCGTACCCTCTGAGCAACCGGGGACATCGGCCGCATGTTGGAGCAGGTCAGGTAGACATCCCGGACAAATTCCCGGTCCTCATCATAAATCGGGATAATCTCCACCTTTTCTGAATCCATAGCGGGAACCTGGGGCAGGACAGCGATTCCAAATCTCAGCCCCACATACTGCAAAGCCGCATTGCACTCCCGAACCTCAAACACCACATTGGGAATGATGTCGTGTTGGCTGAATACCCGGTCCATCTGGCTGCGCAGACTGCTGGACCGGTCCAGCATAATTTGGGGCTCGTGCGCAAAGTCCCCAAAGGTCACCGAGCGCCTGCCAGACAGATGGTGCCCGCTGGGGACCGCCAGGTAGAGGGGCTGTCGCATAATCTTCACCGACCGGGCCCAGTCGCCCTGGTGCAGGCAGAAGCCCATATCCAACTCCCCATTTTTAATTTTCGTAAAGATATCATAGGAGGGCGCCTCCACAAAATGGAAGCGGATGTGCTGATTGTCCTCCTCCTGGTAGAACTGCTCCACAATGGCCGGAATCAGGGAGGCGGAGATACTGTGAAAATACCCCAGGCGCACAACCTGGTCAGACCGTCCGGCCATCTGCTCCAGCACTCCCCGCCCCTCCTCCAGCAGGGACAGCGCCTTTTCCACATAGGGCAGAAACTGCTGCCCATAGACCGTGATCTCCACTTGTCGCCTCTCCTTGTAGAAAAGCTTCACGCCCAGTTCCTTCTCCAACTCGCTGATGGCATAGCTCAGACTGGGCTGGGAGATATGGAGTTCCTCCGCGGTGTGGGTATAGTGCAGCCCCCGGGCCAACGCCTGAAAATATTGCAGCTGAAGCAGCGTCACAGCATTTCGTCTCCTCTCTTGTGTCCATCAAAGTCCTTTTCACATATTTTAACTACCATATTCCTTTTTCTACTCCTCTGTCAAGTCTGGCATAGAAATTTTCGATCATTTTTTGAATCATGTGCAAAGTTTGCGGCGCAAAGGGCGTTTTCAATCCAAAAACAGATTGGGAACCGCCGTGGACACAGGGCGCCCCGCGCCCATCTGACCGGAAAGCAATCTCTCCGGGGGTATCTGGGCTCCTCTGTCCTCCCTGTCCATAGATGGCAGACAAAATTGAGTTTTCTCTATGGAAACACTTAAAAATAAGTATTAGACAACCCAACTCTCAAAGGCTATGATGAATCTATCATCAAACAACAACCCTGAACAGCCAGATTCAGTGGACAAACAATCTGATGGAAAAATGAAAAGGAGATGTTCATTATGGCGAAAGAAGTAACCGCAGAACAAATTGCTATGCTGGAGGAGATGGTGGCCCGCGCCCAGAAGGCCGCCGCCATCATCGAGACCTACGACCAGGCCCGGGTAGACCACCTGTGTCAGGCCGTCGCCGCATCTGTATATGACTTAAAGGTCTGGGGACAGCTGGCTGACGAAGCCGTGGACGAGACCGGTTTGGGCGACAAGGTGACCAAGCGCAACAAGCGCAACAAACTCAAGCTGATCCTGCGGGACTGCCTGCGCGCCAAGAGCGTGGGCGCTATCGAGGAGATCCCCGAAAAGGGCTTGGTCAAGTACGCCAAACCAGTGGGTGTCATCGCCTCCCTGGTCCCCACCACCAATCCCTGCCTGACCCCTGCCGGCCAGATTATCTACGCCATCAAGGCCCGTGACGTCGTCATCTGCTCCCCGCATCCCCGCGCCAAAGTCGTCACTAACAAGTGTATTGACATCATCCGGGAGGCCCTGGTCCGGGAGGGCGCCCCCGCCGATATCATTCAGGGCATTCAAGAGCCCTCCATTGCCCTGACCCAGGAGCTGATGAAGCGGTGCAACCTGGTCATCGCCACTGGCGGCCGCCCCATGGTCAAGTCCGCTTACTCCTCCGGCACCCCCGCCTACGGCTCCGGCGCAGGCAACGCCACCGTCATTATCGACGACACCGCCGATACCCCCGAGCGCCAGAGAGAGGCGGCCCAGAATACCCGTATCTCCAAAACCTCTGATTTCGGCTCCGGCTGCTCCTGCGACGGCAACTTGGTGATACACGCCTCTGTCTACGAGGGTTTTGTCAAGGCGCTGGTGGAAGAGGGCGCCTATCTGGCCAACGAGGCCGAGGCCGAGATGCTGAAAAACGTCATGTGGGACGAGATGGGGCACCGGCTGCCCAGCACTGTGGCCATCAGTCCCCAGAAACTGGCCGAGGCCGCAGGCTTCTCCATCCCCGAGGACCGCAAGTTTATCGCTGTCACTGGCGGCGGCAAAGAAAACATTGGCAAGGAGCACTTCTTCTCCAGCGAAAAGCTGACCACCCTGCTTACCCTCTTCCAGTACGACGGGGAATTTGAAAACGCACTGGACATGATGCGCGCCATTTTCGAGGTGGGCGGCAAGGGCCACTCCTGCGGCATCTACTCCTGGAATGACGACCACATTGATCGCTTGGGCAAGGCGGCCCCCGTCTCCCGCATCATGGTGCGCCAGCCCAACAACAAGGGCAATGCCGGCTCGGCCACCAACGGGATGCCCCCTACGTCCCCCATGGGCTGCGGCACCTGGGGCGGCAACATTGTCTCGGAAAACATCGCGCTCAAGCACTACATGAACACCACCTGGGTGGCCCGCCCCATCCCCGAGGATATGCCCTCTCTCCAGGAGTTGTTCGGCCAGTTCTACAAGGACGGCATGGATCAAGAGTAGATCGGCGCCCCGCCGTTTACCCGCCAATTTTTTGAATGGGAGGCCTGTGATTGATGGACCATTTTCGCTATTTTATGCCCACTGAGGTATTCTTTGGCCGCGGCATCGTCAAGGAGAAAAAGGAGCTGTTCCGGCAGCTGGGCAGCCGGGCCTATATCATCACCTATCAGATCCCTGGCCGGCACTACGCCCTGGAGGATGTGACCCAGGTTTTGGATGAGCTCCAGATCCCCTACTTTGTGGAGACGGGAATTGAGGAGAACCCCTCCACTGAGACTGTGGAGCGGGCGGCCGCCGAAGTGCGGAGCTTTGCCCCCGACTTTATCGTCGGGATTGGCGGCGGCTCCCCCGTTGACGCATCCAAGGCCATTGGCGTTCTGCTGGCCAATCCCGACAAGAAGGGGGAGGACCTGTTTACCGACAGCACATTGGAATCCCTCCCCATTATTGGCATCCCCACCACCGCAGGCACCGGGGCGGAGGTCACCCATTTTTCCGTGCTGACGCGGAACGACAAGAATACCAAACAGGCCATCGCCCCCCGCATTTTCCCCAAATACGCCTTTCTGGACGCAGGCTATCTCATGGAAATGCCTCTGCGGCTCAGCTGTGCCACCTCCATCGACGCGCTGTGCCACTGCCTGGAGTCCTATCTCTCCACCGCAGGCAGCGAGCTGTCCCGGGCAATCTGTGAGATCGGCTTCGCCTACTTCTCCCAGTGTGTGGAGGAGATGCGCGCCGTGCTGAGCGACCCGCAGCGCGCATCCAGCAAAGCCCCCTATCCCTATGAGATTCGGGAAAAACACATGATGGTCTCCCTCATCGGCGGCATCGTTAACACCCAGACCGGCACCTGTCTGCCCCATGGAATGAGCTACGCCCTCACCCACAACAAGCACATCCCCCACGGTCTGGCCTGCGGTCTGCTCATTGCCGAGTACCTGAAAATCTTCCAGCAGCCGGAGAACGTGGCCCGGGTAAACCGGGCGGTCCATCTGTGCGGTTTCCAAGATCTGGATGACTTCTCCAGCTTTATTGACAGTATGCTTCTGCTCAGCGGCGACATCACCCCCACGCCGGAGGAGATCGAGGCCTATGCCCAGGAGTTCTCCCAGCAAAAGCACCGCTTTGTCCGCCACCCGGAACCTGCCGGCAAGGCGGAGGTCCTGCAAATTTACACCAACAGCCTGCTCAAAAGGCGCCGCTGACACGGAAAGGGGAATGTTTATGCCGATGGAACTGGTTAAGGCGGTCACCCTGTGTGAGGTGGGCCCCCGGGATGGGCTGCAAAACGAAAAAAAGCTTCTCTCCGTCGAGGAAAAGCTGGAGCTGATAGAGGCGGTGGCCGACGCGGGCTTTCCCGTCATCGAGGTAGGTTCCTTCGTCCACCCCAAGGCGGTGCCCCAAATGGCCAACACAGACGAGGTGTTCCGCCGCCTGCACCGGAAGGAGGCCGTTCAGTACCGGGCCTTGATCGCCAACCTCAAGGGCGTAGAGCGGGCTGTCGCCTGCGGCTGTAACAAGGTAAAGCTGAATGTGTCGGCCAGCAAGGCCCACAATATCGCCAACCTGAACCGCACCCCCGCGGAGACCGTCTCCGGCTTTCGCACCTGTGTAGACGCCGCCCGAGCGGAGGGCGTGGAAATCTCCGGCTCCATCTCCATGGCCTTCGGTTCCCCCTGGGACCGAGAAATTCCCCTGGCTGACGTGAAAGAAATTGTGGACGCCTACATTGCGGCAGGGGTGACGGAACTCTCTTTGTCCGACGCCTCCGGCCAGGCATACCCCACTCAGGTCTATCAGATCTGCACTGAGATGGCCCGCGCCTACCCCCAAGTGACTTGGTGGCTCCATTTCCACAACACCCGCGGCCTGGGCATCGCCAACATCATGGCCGGAATGCAGGCCGGTTTCACCCGCTTCGACTCCGCCTTCGCCGGAGTGGGGGGCTGCCCCTTTGTCCCGGGCGCTGCCGGCAACGTGGCCACTGAGGATGTGGTACATCTGTGCGACGAGATCGGGGTTGCCACCGGTGTAGATCTGGACGGCACAATGGCAGTCAGTCGGCGGCTGGTTCAGCTTCTGGGCCACAGTACTGACAGCTACCTTCTCCGGGCCGGCAAGTCCAAAGACCTGATTTTAGAGCTCCCGGTCAAGCAGCACAGCCGCTCCTAGCACCCCCCTTTCCCTCTCACCAACTCCATTTTCACCCTCTCCCCTCGACGCGCCGCAGAGCGAATGATCTGCGGCGCGCTTTTTTCAGGCGGCTTTCAGGTCGGGCCCCTCCCAGCCCTCTCTCTGACGGCGGGGCCGCACCATTTCAGATCAGCAAAATACATCTTGCCAACGGTCTCGCAGTTGAGTATAATAGAGTATAATAATAGTACTAAATAACAGGGAAATGGTGGTGTGTAAAACGTGTCTCTCAAGGACAAGATTACCTCTCTCCTATTCTCCCCCAAACCGCAGCTGGAAGAGGAGGAAGAATTTGACACAGTACAGGCCAGTGTGACAGAAGAGGTCACGCAGACCCAGACAAACGGCATTTTAGACCAGGCTCTGCTGGAACTGCCTTCAGAGCACCCCATCCACCGCCTCTATGACCAGAGGCGGAAGCAGTCCGGCTATCTGCCCTCCCCCCGAATCTGCCTGGACGAGGACGGCGTCCTGCCCCCCGAACTGTTGCAGCGGGAAAAAAATCGGATTCAAACGATTTTGAAGGGGATGTGCAACGCCCGCCTGAAAGAGGCCAAGGGAGGCAAGAATAAAGGCGGCGGCAAGGCCAAGGCCGACCCCAAGGGGAAGGGCAAAGGGGACGGCAAAAAGAAAAAGAAGGAGCCGGAAGAGGGTCCCCCCGTACTGGACGCGCTGCCCTGTTTTATCCTCTCCGCAGATAAACTCTACGCCTGGCTCATTGTCTTTCCCCCGATTGGGCCAGGGGAGGAGCTGTCTCGAGACTTGCTCTATCAGGCCCTGATGGAGCATGGCATCTCCTTCGGCGTAGACACCCGTCTGGTGGATCGGCTGTCCCGGGATGAGAAGCGGTATTTCAACCTCTTTTTAATCGCCAGGGGGAAACCCGCCTTTGATGGAAAAAACGGCAATATTGTAGACCACTTCCCCCGTGTAATCGAGCGGGTGCTGGAGGTAGACGAGTTTGACCAGGTAGACTATACCGCCCTGAATCTGATTCGAAATGTGAAGAAGGGGCAGGAGATCTGCCGGCTGATCAAACCTACCGAGGGCGAACCGGGGCGAACGGTCCTGGACCAGGAACTCCCTGCCAAAAGCGGTAAATCTGTCCCGCTCCCGAAGGGCCGGAACACAGAGATCAGTGACGACGAGGTCTCTCTGCTGGCCTCCATTGCGGGGCACGTGGAGTTTACCGGCCGCAGTTTTCAGGTCAAGCCGGTGTTGGACATCCCAGGAAACGTGGATTTCTCCACAGGAAACATCAATTTTCTGGGGGACATCAACATCCAGGGCGACGTACTCAGCGGCTTCACCGTCCGAGCGATGGGCAACATCCAGGTGGCCGGCGCAGTGGAGGCCGGCAGTACAGTAGAGGCTGGCGGCGACCTGGTTGTAGTCAAAGGCATCCTGGGCGACGGGACCACGGTCATCCGCTCCCACCGGAGCGTCTTCTCCAAATATATTGAGAACTCCACCATCTATGTCCGGGAGAACCTTCAGACTGACTGCATCATCAACGGCCACATCTACTGCGACGGAGAGGTCCAGGTCCGCTCTGGCCGGGGCAGTATCATGGGCGGCCGGATCTGGGCCGCCAAGCTGGTCAGCGCAAGGGCCATCGGCTCCCAATCAGAGTGCCGAACTGCCATCGCCCTGGGCGGCCTGCCCTGCACAAATTTTGAGCGGGAGGTTATCCAGCACGAGCTGAAGGGTCTGGAGATGGAGTTGGAGCGGCTGGAATGTCAGTTGGACAGCCCCACCAAAACCAGCCTGCTGAGCAAAACTCGAATGAAGCTGTCGGTGGCCGAGCTGAAGCTGAAGCAGCTGGAGGACGACCTTGCGGACATTCAAATGGAGCTGGAACAGGACAACAACGGGCGGCTGGAATGTAGCATCGCCTACCCAGGGACGGAGATCAGCTTCGGAGACGAGATGGTCCGCCTGCGTCATGAGTCCAGGCAGTGCGTCGCCAAGCTGATTAATGGAGAGATCATACTGATGTAGCCGCATATGGGCAGCTGCATGAAAAGGAGACAACATATGAATAATGCAGTACCAGACGAGCGGTTGGTGGAAATATTTGACCGGGTCATCCGCGATATCACCCGGCGCGAGGCAGGAATCTGCCTCTGTTCGGGCGACACTGCGCCGGACGGCGAGGTGTGCACTGTTTACACCGTCTTTGAGCGGGGCTTCTGCACCTGTCTGTCCCTGTGCGCGGAGACCGCTATGTTTCTCCGGCTGACCCAGGGTATGATGGAGCGGGAGGAGGTCACCCCCCAGGATGTGGAGGACTTTGCCAAAGAATATTTTAATGTTCTGTGCGGACATATCGTCACTACGCTCTTTCGTGAGACCAGAATTCCTGCTAAATTTTTGCCCCCCTCCTTCCAGCAGGGGCGGTATATCCCAGAGCACCACTTGAGACACATTGTTCTGACCTATTCCAGCGACGAGCAGGAACATGCACAGCTGATTCACCATGCGCTCACCGAAGAATTTTCGGAACTGCCATGTGAGACTTAACAAAAAGAGGGGGACCGCATTATGAAAAAAAAGATCATGGTGGTAGACGACTCCCGTGTTATGGAGTACCAGATACACAAGCTGCTGGAGGACTCCAACTTTGAGGTGGCCGCCTACTGCGAAAATGGAGAGGACGCAATCGCTCAATACGAGGAGATCCAGCCGGATATTGTGACCATGGACATTATTATGCCCGGCATTGACGGTTTGGAGACCGCAAAAATTATTGTGGACACCCATCCGGACGCGCGCATTGTTATGATATCCTCTCTGGCCTATGACGACACCATTAACGAGGCCAAAGCTATCGGCGCCAAAGCCTTTCTCTACAAACCAATCGACCGGGACACTCTGCTCAACGCCCTGGAACAGGCGTTGACAGAGTAGGCGAGATGGTACAAACAGGGCTGACAGACACGACAGCGTCTGTCAGCCCTGTTTTGTCACAATGGCAACACAGCCTGACAGCGCCTCGCTTCCCCCTCTGCCAGACAGATTGTTCCCAACTATTCCCCTCGGCAGAGCATCCCTTTTAGGCGTAAGTCCGCCGCTCAGAACACTTTCAGGGCTCCCTCTCTCCCCAACGTCATCTCATATTTTATACAAATCTCCCTGGAATTACCGCGCAAAAACCAGGCAATTAACCAAAAATAGCCTCGTTTTTTTATGGGATATTGCCATAGCATTCCAATAAAAAGTATGCTATAATATATTCTAAGTTAAACGATTACCTAAAGTTCTCCCACAAATCTGAGGGGGTGTAAAATTTTAATGGGTAAACGATTACCTAACCAGAAATCAGCTCCTTCTCAGACAGTAACCATGAAACAAATTGCAGAACTGGCCCAGGTATCTACCGCCACCGTATCCAAGATTATCAACCAGCGGGACGGGCATATCAGCTCAGAGACCCGAAAGCGGGTGCTGGATTTGGTCGAAGCCTACGGCTACCGCCCCAACGCGCTGGCCAAAGGTTTAAAGGTAAAGAAGACCAACACCATCGGCTTCATCCTACCCGACATCTCCAACCCCTTCTTCCCAGAGATTGCGCGGGGCATAGAGGACGCCGCCAAAAGCGAGGGCTTTGCCGTGGTGTTCTGCAACACCGACAACGACGCGGAGCGGGAACGGGACAGCGTGCTGTTTCTCCAGTCCAAAATGGTGGATGGCCTCATCTTCACCCGTTCTCTGCGGGACAGCGCCCTCGAACGCTATCTGGTGGACGGAATCCCTATTGTGGTGGTAGATCGCGGCACGGAAATCAACAGCAGACAGATCGGCAAGGTATTCATTGACACCCGTTCCGCCATTCGAGACGCCACCCGCCTGCTGTTGGAGCGCGGCTGCCAGCGCGTAGGCTTTATTTCTGCCATGGACGGTTCCCCCCAAGATCGGTACTGGGGCTACCGCGACGCCCTCACAGAACATAACATGGCGGTGGAGGAACAGTTGGTATTCGCCGGAGAGTACAGCGTTTCCACAGGATACCGCGGTGGAAGGGCTCTTTTAGAGCGGGGCAATGTTGACGGCGTCGTCTGTGGCAACGACCTGATCGCCACAGGCGTCATCCGGGCCGCGGAGGAACTGGGACTGCAAATTCCCCAGGAGCTGAAGGTCGTGGGCCTGGACGACATCTACTTCTCAAAATACCTCCATCCCCCGCTCACCACGATTGAACAGCCAGCCTACGAGATGGGCCGGGAGGCGGCCAGAATGCTGATCAGCAATATTTTATATGGAGAACCGCTCTTTGTCCGCGAGCTTCCCTACCGGATGATTTTGCGGGAAACAGTTTAGGGAAAGAACAAGAGGAAAAGATGGCAAACTACGAACCTATCATGCCCTGTGCCTACGGCGCGCTGGACCCGAAAGTAAGCCTGGAGCCCGACTTCTTCACCGGTTTTCAGCCGGAACGGAGGGCGGAAATTGTTGCCGAAGAGGCGAAGTTCTACCACGGCCTTACACAGCCCTACTCTGTGGACGGAGAGCTGGAGAAATTTTATACCAGCTTCCGGACTTCAGACGGCTCTCAGATCCCCCTCAAGGTCTATCGCCCCAAGGCCGCAGCAGACCCGCGGCCGGTTGTGATGTTTTTCCACGGCGGCGGCTTTATGACCTGCAGCGTGGAGACTCACGACTATGTCCCGTCCTACCTGGCTGCAAAAGCGGGCGTCGTCTGTGTCAGCGTGGAATATCGCCTGTCGCCGGAACACAAATTCCCCACCGGCCTTGAGGACTGCTATGCGGCCTGTAAATATGTGGCAGAACAGGCCGGGGCACTGGGCGCAGATCCGTCACACATGGTGGTGTGCGGCGACAGCAGCGGCGGCAACTTTTCCGCGGCGATCACTCTGCTGGCCCGAGATCGGGGGGATCTGACGCTGTGGAAGCAGGTGCTCATCTACCCGGCCACTGAGCTGGCCGGTCTGGTAGAGCGTCAGTCCGCCAAGGTCTATGCCCCGGTGGGCGGCCAGTCCGAAGGCCCGTCTCCAATGCTGATGGCCTACCTCCATGGCCTGGAGGAGACAAAAAATCCCCTTGTCTCCCCCATGCTGGCTGAAGATTTTTGTGGCCTGCCCCCCGCCCTGCTGATTGAGGCGGAGTGTGACAGCCTGGTGGATGACGGCCTGATCTATGCCAAGCTTCTTCAGGACGCTGGCGTTCCAGTGGAGTGTGAAATTTACCGCGGAATGCCCCACGCCTTTATCCTGCGTACCTATGAGGAGACCTTCGCCGCCCTGGACCGCATCTGTGCCTTCCTGCGCGACTAACTCCATGTTTTTCGGCCCGACCCGGGCCGTAAAAATAATTCAACACATTGTGAAATGAGGAGGAAACGAAAATGAAGAAGAATGTAAAACGCATCCTTGCGGCTCTGTTGGCCTCTGCGGCCCTTCTGGCCCTGGCCGCCTGCGGCAATTCTGATGGGGGCGGCAAATCCTCCACTGGAGATCAGTCTTCCACCACGTCAGGGTCCGGTTCCGGTGAGAAGGACCAACTGTTCATCGGGCTGGCCATGCACAACCAGACAGAGGACTGGGCCGTACAATTTGCCAACACCTTCCGTTCTGAGGCCGAGGCTGCCGGCGCCAAGGTGGCCGTGACTGACGCCAACTCCACGGCGGCCAACCAAGTATCTCAGATTGAAGATCTGGTGGCCCAGGGCATTGATGTGCTGGTGGTGCTACCTGCCGACTACACCGCTCTGGGCAACGCCCTGAAGCAGGCCAAAGATAAGGGTGTCAAGGTGGTCAACGCCGACTCTAAAGTCGATGAGGGAGACCAGGCCCTGGTAGACTGCTTCGTCACCGCCGACTGCTACACCGGCGGCTACAACGCCGGGCTGTATCTGGCCGAAGCACTGCCGGAGAACGCCGTTCTGGGCGAGCTGAACTACCCTCAGCTGTCCGTCATCGCCGTCCGCTTTGAAGGGATGCGGGACGCCCTGGCCGACAAGGGCCGGACCGATGTGACCTTTGTCAGCAAGGACTGTACCGATCTGTCCGCCATCGCCACCTATACCGAGGACCTGCTCATTGCCAACCCCGAGATCAGCGCCTTCCTCTGCCTCAACGACAACACCGCCCTCACCTGCGCAGGCACCTGCAAGCAGATGGGCAAAGAGGGCATCCTCATCATTGGCTTTGACGGCTCCCCTGCCGGCAAACAGTCTATCGCCGCCGGCGAGATGACCGGCTCTATGGTCTACTCCCCTGTGGACTTGGCCAAGACCTCCTGCGAGGCCGCGGTAAAGCTGGCAAGCGGCCAGGACGTGGAGAAGGAAACCATGGTAGAGATGTGGATGATCAACCCCGAAAACATCGGCCAGCAGAGCCTGGACAGCTGGACTTAATCTGCCGTTCAACGCGCCGCGGGGCCTTGGTCTATCGCCTCCAGGCTCCGCGGCCTTTTAAATATCGCATAGTAACTTGCGTTCAGCTTCTAACTCAATCTACTTTTAGGGGGGGATGAGGCGTTGAAACCCTATCTTCTGGAAATGAAAAATATCCATAAGCGTTTTCCCGGCGTCTATGCCCTCAAGGGAGTAGACCTCACCTTGAGCGCGGGGGAGGTCGTCGCCCTGGTGGGGGAAAATGGGGCCGGCAAGTCCACCGTTATCAACGTCCTGGGCGGCATCCACCCCAAGGATGATGGAGAAATCCTGATCGACGGCCAAGACGCCCATATTGACGGTATCCAGTCTGCCCGGGATCGGGGCATCAGCATCATCCACCAGGAGCTGGTTTTGGTCCCCCATCTCTCAGTGGCGGAAAATATCTTCCTCAACCGGGAACCTGTCCGAGGCGGCCTGGTGGACTTCGGCCAGATCTACCGCGACGCCCAGCGTTTCATTGACGAACTGGGCTTGAATCTGCGGGCCTCTGACCAAGTCGCCTCCCTCACGGTGGCGCAGCAGCAGATGGTCGAAATTGTAAAGGCGGTCTCCTTCCAGGCCAGGATTATTGTCATGGACGAGCCCACCTCCTCCCTCTCTGACCGGGAGATTGAGTCCCTCTTTGCCAACATCCGTACGCTGAAAAACAGGGGCATCGGAATTATCTACATCTCCCACCGCCTGTCTGAACTGGAACAGATTGCCGACCGGGTGACCATCTTCCGAGACGGTCAGTCGGTGGGAAGCTACCGGGTGGGGGAGGTGAGCCAGGACGAAATTGTCCGCCAGATGGTGGGGCGAGAGGTGGTAAACTACTACACCCGCACCTTCTGCGCCAGTGACAAGGTGGTTCTGGAGGTGAAGGGGCTCACCTCAGATAAGGTCCAGGATGTAAGCTTCCAGCTTCGTCAGGGCGAAATTCTGGGCTTTGCCGGACTGGTGGGCGCGGGCCGTACCGAGGTGGTCAAAGCTCTGCTGGGTTTTGATCCCCTCCGATCTGGAGAAATCCGAATCGACGGCCAGCCGGCTCAAATCAGGCGCCCCGCCCAGGCCTATGCCCGAAAAATTGGCTTTATTCCAGAGAGTCGACGGGAGGAAAGTCTATTCGCCCTCCAGTCCAACCGCTTCAATCTGTCCATCCGGGTGCTGGGTGACTTCATCCACGGCTGCTTTGTGGACAGCCGGAGAGAAAACGCCATTGCGGAAGAATATCGGGAAAAGCTGTCCATCCGTATGGCCTCGCAGGACACTCTGATTCAAAATCTCTCCGGAGGCAACCAGCAAAAGGTGATTATCTCCCGTTGGTTGGCCGCCAAACCAAACATTCTGATTATGGACGAACCCACCCGGGGCATTGATGTGGGGGCCAAGGCAGAAATTTATGAGCTGATGAACCAGCTGGCAGCAGAGGGCATGGCCATTCTGATGATCTCCTCTGAGCTGCCGGAGGTCATTAACATGAGCGACCGCGTGGTGGTCATGCGGGAAGGGCGCGTCTCTAAAATCTTGGAGCGGGAAGAGCTCTCCCAAGAAGAGATCATGCGCTACGCAGTAAACATTTAGGAGGGACAGTATGGAACAGAAAAAGACGGCGCGTATGACTGGGGCGGGCGGCCGGCTCAGCCGCTGGCTGGTCCAGTACGCAGGACAGATTGCCTTCCTGGTCATCCTGTTTGTAATCCTCTCCGTGGCCTCCCCCACCTTCCGGACCCCCGGAAACCTGATCAATGTGGCCCGGCAAGTGTCCGTCAATATGATCGTGGCCTGCGCCATGACTATGGTGCTGATTATCGGCGGAATTGATCTTTCGGTGGGCTCAGTAATGGCTATGTCGGGCATGGTGTCTTCCTATCTCTCCCTGGCTGGACTGCCCTTTCCCGTCTGCATGGCAGCGGGACTGGCGGCGGGCGCCGCCTCCGGTTTTATCGACGGCCTGATTCTGGCCCACGCGGATCTTCCGCCCTTCATCGTCACATACGCCATGCAGAGTATCCTGCGCGGTATGGTATATGTGATTACAGCGGCAGGCACCATCCGTCTGACCAGCTCCGCCTACCTATCCTTCGGCGGCGGCCTTATCGGTCCCGTTCCACTGCCGGTAATCTATATGGTGGTCATTATTATCCTCAGCATTTTGCTGCTCAGCCACAGCAGGCTGGGCCGGCACATGTACGCCATCGGCGGCAATCCCAAGGCGGCCCAATTCGCCGGTATTGACACCAAGCGGGTCAAAATTTTGATTTACACCCTCTCTGGCGTCTGCGCGGCAATGGCAGGCCTCGTGCTTACCAGCCGAAACAGCTCCATGCAGCCCGGTGTGGGCAGCGGAGCGGAGATGGACGCCATCGCCGCGGTGGTCTTGGGCGGCACCTCTATGGCCGGCGGCCGAGGCGCGATCTCAGGCACCATTCTGGGCGCATTTATTATTGGATTTATCAACAACGGCCTGAACATGCTGCGGATGGACAGTTTCTACCAATACATTGCCAAGGGTATTGTGATCCTGATCGCCGTCTACATGGACTATGTCAAGAATCAGAGGCTGCTGAAAGGTTCTGACGCCGCTTAAGAAGAGAGGAAGAGGAATATGAAAAAAGGCATCCTGCTCAACGGGGAACTCTCCTCTGTCATTGCACAGATGGGACACACCGACACTCTGACCATTGGGGACTGCGGTCTTCCCATCCGGGGCGGAGTCCGGCGGGTGGACTTGGCCCTGGTCAAGGGCATTCCCAGCTTCTTGGAGACACTAGAGGCTGTTTTGACTGAGCTGTGTGTAGAGCGGGTAATTTTGGCGGAGGAAATCAAAACCGCCTCTCCCGAAATGCATCAACGCATCCTGGACCGATTCCCCGGCATCCCTGTGGACTATGTCCCTCATGAGGCATTTAAGCAGCAGACCGAGCACTCCCGCGCAGTGGTCCGGACTGGGGAGTGCACCTCCTACGCCAACATTATCTTGGTTTCCGGAGTCACATTTTAGGGGGGCTTGCCATGAGAGTGGTCAATTTTGGATCGCTGAACATCGACTACACCTATCGGGTAGACGCCTTCGTCCGCCCGGGTGAGACAAAAGCCGCCAAAAGCCTGACCATAAACTGCGGCGGCAAGGGGCTGAATCAATCGGTTGCCCTGGCCCGTGCGGGAGCTGAGGTCTGCCACGCCGGTTTTATCGGGCCGGAAGGCGCTTTCCTGGTCGAAAAGCTGAGAGAAAGCGGCGTGGACACCAGCTTGATCTGTACCGTGGAGGAGAGCTGCGGCCACGCGATTATTCAAGTCAGTGACGCCGGTCAGAACTGTATTTTGATCCACCCTGGGACCAACGGCCTGTTGACCATGGACTACGTCAAGCAGGTCCTCTCCCGTTTCCGTCCCGGCGACCTGGTACTTCTTCAGAACGAAACCAACCTGGTGGGAGAAATGATGGAGGAGGCCGTCCGCCAGGGGCTGACGGTGGCCTTCAACGCCGCCCCCATGGACAGCAAAGTCGAAAATTATCCGCTGGACAAGGTCAAATGGCTCTTTGTGAACGAGACCGAGGGCGCGGTCCTCAGCGGTGAGACCGATTATGCCGCCATTACTTCCCTGCTTCGCCGGCGATATCCCAGTATGAACGTGGTACTGACCTTGGGGGAGGAGGGCTGTCTCTACCAGGGGGAGGAAGGTTCGTTCCAAGTGCCCGCCTTTCCCGTTAAGGCGGTGGACACCACCGCCGCAGGGGACACCTTCACTGGATTTTTCCTCCGCGCCGCTCTGGAGGGGGCCACTCCAGAGCAGGCTATGACTCTAGCGGCCAGGGCCAGTTCCATTGCGGTCACCCGCCCCGGAGCGGCCGACTCCATCCCACGCTGGGAGGAGGTCCAGCAGCGGACAGTCGGCTAAAATCAGCCAGCCCATTCTCTTTCATCCAGACCCTATCCAGCAAGCGAAAACCGCCTGACATCTGTCAGGCGGTTTTCGCTTGCTGATCTCATAGCGCACAGGCGGACACCATGCGGCGAGGAAACACCGCCCCAGCCCCAAGAGGCCTCTCTCAGGCGGGTCAGGAGAGCAAATCCCGCAGTTCAGGAACAACAAACTTGGGTGTGCGTCCGGAAAAGAAATCGTCAATGGCCTCGGCGCAGGCGACAGAAGACCGGGTGGATGCCTCCTTGGTCGCACCGCCGATGTGGGGGGCCACCAGGACATTTTCCATGTGCAGCAAAGGATTATCCAAGTCAAAGGGCTCCTGTTCCAGCACGTCCAGTCCAGCTCCAGCAATCTTCTTGGCTTCCAGCGCGCGGATCAGCGCCCCCTCATCCACAATGGCGCCCCGGGCAGTATTGATGAGAAAGGCGGTCTCCTTCATCAGCTCAAACTCATGATCGCTGACACTGTGGGTGGTCTCCTTGGTGGCGGGAACATGGAGAGAGACATAATCGCTGGCACGGAAAATCTCGTCCCGGTCATCCGTGAGCTGAATATAGTCAGGGACCTCCCGGGCAAATGGATCATAGGCCAGTACCTTCATGTTGAATCCATAGGCCGCCTTTTGGGCCACCAGCTTGCCGATGTTGCCGGTACCAATCAGCCCCAGGGTTTTCCCCTCCAGTTCGGTCTTCTGGATTCCCATTTTGGCGTAGCGGTAGTCCTCCTTACAGTGGGCCATCACGGCCTGAAAGCGGCGGGAACAGTAGAGCATATAGAAGATGGCCAGCTCCGCCACGGAAATGGCGTTGGCCCCGCCGGCAGTGGTGACCAGCACCTTGTTCCGCCGCGCCCCCTCCAAATCCACACCGTCATATCCGGCGCCGTGGCGGGCGATGATCTTCAGCTTGGGGGCGGCATCCAGAATCCTGCCCGTAATCTTGGCGGTGCGGACAATCATGGCGTCACAGTCGGCAATATCGGCGATGATATCTTCTTCGGTAAACCCACGGCCATCCACCACTTCATAGCCGTGGTCCCGAAGATAGGCGTAGCCCTCGGGCAAGATGGGCTGGGGCAACAGTACTTGATAGCTCATAGCGACACACTCCTATTAAAACATAATATCCCGGAAAACGGTCTCCCCATTCTTTACCGTGAGCACAGGGCGCAGACACCGGGTCCCAGAGCGAAGCTGACACGCCGGGTCGGAGAAAGGCCGGTCTCCAAACTGTGTCTCACGGTCCGCCAGCTGAAAGACGGCCACATCTCCCCAGGCCCCCGGGCTTAGGCAGCCCGCCTGTCCCTCTAAGCCCATGTGGCGGGCTGGAACGCTGGTGCAGCAGGCAATCAGACGCTCCAGGGGAATACCCAGCATATGGTATTTGGCCAGTTGATTGGCCATACTGAAGGCGGTAGGCCGCAGGTTCATGCTCAGCCTGGTCAGGTCGGTGGCAATGATATCGGGCAAAAATCCCTGGGCAATGGCCGGTTCACTCACCGCAAAAGAGAAGTGGGCCCGGGCATCCGCCGCTTCGAAGATAACGCCCCGTGCCCGGGCGTCCAGGGCGGACCTGGAGACCGCCCCATCCTCACCCAGAATCGTACTGCCCTTGTTCATATACATGTGGGTTATCACATCTCCAGGCCGCAGGCAGGAGAGCAGCTCCTCCATCTCGCCCGGAGGATTGGTACAGTGTACCATCACCGACACACCTAGCCAGTCGGCCAGCTTCACAGTCTCCCGAAGGGGGCTATAGCCCAGTTCCCCCACAATCTCCCGGCTGGTGCGCAGTTTCAGGCCCAGGAGAGACGGTCCATACTGCTGAAATACCTCCCGAATGGCCCCCCGGTCGTAGGTCTCAGGGGCCACCTCCTCCATCCGACGGGGGAGGGAGTCCAGTCCGTCAGAACAGACATTCAGATAGGCTTTGACGGTCAGCTTGCCGCCCTCCATGGCAGGCAGGTGTTCCGCAAAGGTGGCGCAGCCGGTACTCCCCGCATCCACGGCGGTGGTCACGCCGGAAGGGAAACACATAGCCTCGGCGGGAATGCCGATTTTTGCCATGGGGTAGAGATGGCAGTGGTGGTCAATCAGGCCAGGGGTGACTAGGCAGCCAGAGGCGTCCACCACCATGGTCCCATCCGCCTCAAAGACGCCCACACCTGCAATTTTTCCATCTGCCACCGCCACATCGGCCTGCTGAAACAGGCCGTTGCCTGGGTCGATTACCATACCGTTTTTGATGATGATCTGATACATGGCTAACTCCTGTCTAAACGGAGAAGCGGGGCTGGCCGTCCGGCCGGCCCCGCTCTGAATTTCTGGGAAGCAGAGGGGATCAGCCCTCCTCCTCAGCGGTATCGAAGTTTTCTCCCTTGGCCTCGGCAACCTGTTTGTCTTTCAGATTCTTACGGACGGTGAGGGTGCAAAAGATTACAGCGGCAATCAGGAAGGCGCAGCAGATGGGCCGAGTCACAAAGATGCTCCAGTTTCCGTGGCTGGCCTGAAGCGCGCGGCGCAGGTTCTCCTCGAACATGGGACCCAGGATAAAGCCGATAATCAGGGGTGTGCTGGGAATCTTAAAGATTTTGAAAAACAGCCCTACCAGGCCAAACATCAAAATGCACTGCACATCGAACACACGGCTGTTGCCGGAGAAGGCGCCCACACAGCACATAATCATAATGATGGGCAGCAGGATGTGCTTGGGAATATCCAGCAGCTTGGCAAAGATGGGCAGACCCAGCCGCTCAAAAATAACCATAAAGATGGTGGAGACGATCAGGGCCAGATAGATGCCATACACATACTGACCAGACTTATCAAAAATCAGGGGGCCCGGGCTGATGCCGTGGACCGTCAGACCGCCCAGGAAGATAGCCGCCACTGTGTTGCCAGGGATGCCCATACACAGCAGAGGGACCATAGAGCCGCCGATTACGGCGTTGTTGGCCGCCTCAGAGGCAATGACACCATCAATAATGCCGGTGCCGAACTTCTCTGGGTGCTTAGAGCGGTTCTTCTCCGCAGTGTAGGCCATCAGTCCTCCGGTGGAACCGCCGATGCCAGGCAGAATACCAATGGCAATGCCGATGATGGAGGAGATAATAAAGTTCGGAATCTGTTCAATAAACTCTTTGACCGACAGGCCGTAGCCCTTCAGATGGAACTTTTTCTTCTCCATCCCCTTGGACAGATTGCGGCGGTCCAGACCGGCCTGAATAATATCGGTGACGGCAAAGACACCGATGAGCAGCACTGTGATATTAAAGCCGGACAGCAGCTGATAGTTGCCGAAGGTAAAGCGGACCTCCGCGTCCAGGGGGGCCATGCCCACCATGGACAGAGCGATGCCAAACAGACCGGCCAGCAGGCCCTTGAGCATGTCCTTGCCAGACAGAGAGGCAATGATCGTCAGTGAGAACACCGCCACGCCGAAATAGTCGGCGGCGCCAAACAGCAGACATACCTTAGCCAGCAGAGGAGAGATAAAGATCAGCGCGAAGATACCCAGCAGAGAACCCACGCCGGAGGCCAGAATGCCCACGCCCAGGGCCCGGCCGGCCTCGCCCTTCTCCGCCATGGGGCCGCCGTCAAAGACGGTGGAGATGGAAGAGGGGGTTCCAGGGATCTTCAGCAGAATGGCGGAGATCAAACCGCCCGAAATTCCGCCCATGTACAGACCTACGAGAAGGGCCAGGCCCATGGTGGGTTCCATGCCGAAGGTCAGGGGCAGAAACAGGACCACCGCCATTGTGGCGGACAGGCCGGGGATGGAACCGAATACAATCCCCAGCATGGTGCCGAACCAGATCAGACCCAGGCAGGCGGGGTTGAACACGTTCCCCATTGCGGTCATAAACATTTCCATACCGCCACCCCCTTAAAAGCCCAAGATGCCTTTGGGCAGGGGCATCTTAATCACGTAGTTGAACAGCGCATACACCGCAACGGGGAGCACCGCGCTGATGACCGCAAACAAAACCGGCTTGCGGTTGTCCTGATTGCTCATTAGCATGATCTGCAAAAACAGATATACCGCGCTGGAAAGGATAAAACCCACAGGCTGCAGGGCCATCATATAGGCCAGCATCAGCACCACTGTGCCCCCTCCGCCCAGCAGATCAAAGGCAACGCCCTGCTTTTTCCGGGCCGTCTCGCTGTTGTCCCGCACAGTGAGTACCAGCTTGGCGCCCGCAGTCACCAAAATACAGATGGCAACGAACTTGGGCACATACGCTGAGCCCACATCGCTGGCAATCCTGTGTTTGATTCCGAAGGACAAAAACAGCATGACTGCACCAAAAATCAGAAACAGCACGCTGCATAGGATGTCCCGCTGTCGATTCGTCATACAGATTACTCCTCCCTATTTTAATTCCCCCGGCGCCGATCGGAAAAGACGCCGGGGGAATCTCACATCACAAAATCAAATTCAGCTTGGATGGACCAGGGCTCAGCCCGCCAGGCCCGCCTTCAGCGCCTCCACCTCGGCGGGGTCCTCGGTGTCCATTGTGGCGGCGTCGCGGTACAGGGGCTGGGCAAAGTAGCCGGACAGCACCTCGGCAAACTCAGGGTCCTCCACAACCTCTTTGCAGACAGCGCTCAGCTTATCCACAATGGCCTGATCAGTGCCCTTGGGGAACTTGACCTCATACTTCTTGGCGGTGACTACGCTGGGATATCCCTGCTCCACAAAGGTGGGGAAATCAATCCCTTCCACCCGCTCCGCGGACATAATGCCCATGCAGATCAGGTCGCCGCTCTCGATGTAGTCCTTGATGTTCATGTAGTTGATGGCCACCATATCCACCTGGCCGCCCAGCAGGGCCGCCATCCGGCTGGCAGAGTCGCTGCCTACGTCGATGTTGTCAAACTTAACGCCGGCATCCCGCTCCAGCATCAGTCCCACGTACTCAGTGGTGGAACCGAACACGGTGGAGTAGCGCACCACGCCGGAGTTGGCCTTTGCGTCGGCCAGCATGTCCTCCAGGTTCTCCCAGCCGCGGCTGTACTGGCTGTACTGGCCGGTCTTGGACACAGCCACCAGGGCGTAGGTCTGGTCAATGGCCACGGTGCAGCAGTTTTCAAAGTCCTCTGTGTAGGAGAAGTCCACTGTGCCTGTGGCCTCCTGCACCAGGGAGGCGCCGGTATGGTTGAACAGGATGGTGTAGCCGTCATTGGGCTTGGCCATCACGTCCATAGCGGCAACCACGCCGGAACCGCCGGTCAGGTTGGTGACCACAAAGGTCTGCCCCAGCTTCTCGCCCACCCGCTGGAACAGGGCGCGGCAGTATGTATCCGTGTCGCCGCCGGCGCTGTAGGGCAGGGTGACATTCACAGTGCCGGTGGGCCAATCAGTCGTGGTGGAGGAGCCGCTGCCAGAGTTTCCGCCAGTGCCGCTGCCGTTGGAGGCGGGGGGATTCTGCTGACTACAGCCAGTCAGCATCATAGCGCAGGACAGGACCAGGGCCAGCGCGCAAGACATCAGTTTTTTCATTGTAATTCTCCTTTATTCCATATTCTCATTTATCGCCTGCGAGACGCGGCGTCCACTGCCAGTCTTTTGGTCGCTCACATAGCATCTCAGGCAGTCTTCACAGATGCAAACGGTTTGCTCCACACGCTGGAGGCATCAGGGGCGATATACATCGTCGATGATCTCAAAGCCCTTCTCTTCCAGAGCCTTTTCCACCCATGCCCGGTTGGCTGTACCGTCCTTGGCAGCCGTCAGCTTCTTCTCATCGGCGGCCTGAAACTTTTTGGCCTCCTCCAGAATGACTGCGGCATCCTGCCGTGGGATGACGATAACGCCGTCTGGGTCAGCCAGGATAATGTCACCGGGGTTGACGCTCACGCCGCCGCAGGAGATGGGGACGTTGATCTCGCCCGGTCCCTCCTTGTAGGGACCGCCGGGCGTGGTGCCGGTGCAGTAGACGGGGAAGTCCCACTGGCCGATCTCGTCAATATCGCGGATGGGGCCGTCCAGGATGATTCCAGCAATCTTCTTGGTGTACTTCAAGTAGGCCATCATCACTTCGCCCATCAGGGCGCGGGTGTTATCCTCCTCATTGGACACCACCAGCACATCCCCCTCCCCACACCGGTTCAGAGCAGCATGGAGTGCCAAGTTATCCCCCGCCCGGCCTTTGACGGTATATGCAGGGCCCACCATCATCTGGGCTTTGGGTTTACTAACCAGGCGGATACGGGGATTCATAGCGCAGCTGCGTCCCATTACATCCGCGGTGTTAGAGGCGGGGATGGTCTTAAACTGCTCTACAATCTGAGGGTCTGGCATCTCACGTTTCAGGTAAATTCTCTTTCCAACAGGCATAATTCGTTCCTCCTCATCTCATTTGAGCACATATGTAAGAAAGGGATTGCGTCCTGTGTAATTTCATAGTAATATAGAACCAATTAAAATGCAAACAGAGAATCTTTGAGTTTTTAACAAAAAATCTTTGTGGAGGAAGTGTATGGATTTCATCAGCTTGTACTATTTTTCCGAACTGGCCAAGGACATGCATATGACCCGCACCGCCAACCGGCTGTTTATTTCCCAGCAGACCTTGAGCAACCATATCCAGCGTCTGGAAAACTATTACGGCGTTCAGCTGCTCTACCGCAGGCCCTCCCTCTCCCTGACCACCGCGGGGGAATTTGTACTGGGCTTTGCCAATGTGGTCAATAAGGAACACACCAATTTAAAGGACATTCTCTCCGATGTGGAGCAGCAGGAGCGCGGGGTGCTGCGCTTTGGGGCCAGCAATCTGCGGCTGAACATGTGTCTGCCCGCCATTCTGCCCGAGTTCTCTGCCCGGTATCCCAATGTGGATATCCGCATTACCGACGCGGTCACCAAGCAGCTGGAACCGCTGGTGCTAGACGGCACACTGGATTTTGCCATCACGCTCAACGGGGAGGAACATCCCAAGCTGATCACTCACCAGCTGATGGACGATCGGGTCTACCTCTGCATGGCCGACTCCCTGCTCTACTCCTACTATGGAGAGGAGGCCTCGGTACTGAAAGACGCAGCCTTCCAAGGGGCCGATGTGGCACAGTTTGCCAAGCTCCCCTTCTGTATTTTCTATAACCGCATGGGCCGGCAGATCAATCAGTGTTTTGAGGCGGCCAATATTGTCCCCCGAGCCTACATCACCAGCACCTACACACAAATCGGCACCACCACCTGTTTCCAACGTCTGGCCGCCTGCTTCATCTCTCAGATGACCCTGGTCAGCCACCAGAAAGATATTCCGCCGGATATCAACATTTTCCCTCTATATCACAAAGGACAGCCCCTGACCCAGAGGCTGTCCCTAATTCGTATGAAAGATCGCTACCTCTCCCACTACTCCAAGTTCTTTTTAGAGCAGCTGTTCCAACACTTTGACCAGTTGGAACACACCCACATTGAGCGGAGGGTCCACTAGGCGGGTCGGGAATTTCTTTCGGCTGCCTAAAGGCTCGATAGCACCTCACCGCGCCGCCGGATATTCGTTACATAGCAGCCGGTAGGGCGGCTCGTCCTCTTCAATCACAGGAAATCTGCCCACCGGAGGGTTGAAGCGGTTGTCTGTACGATCATCGTTGCACTGGCTCACCTCGCCTAAAAGGACAGGGCCGCTCCCCGCTTCCACAGAAAAGTCATGGTAGAGCCGGCGCTGAATGTGGATGCTCTCCCCAGGGGTCAGACGAACTTGAGTGCCGGCCGGCACAGCATAGGTGCGCCCATCGGTATGTACCGTGACATCCGAGCGGTAGTCAATCTCCTCATCCGGCAAGGAGTTGTAGACCCGGATCAGTACATTGCCGCCCCCCCGATTGATGATATCTTCCGTCTTGAACCAGTGGAAATGGTTGGGTGCATACTGCCCCTCCCTGATGTAGAGCAACTTTTCCGCATAAACCTTGGGGTACCGCTCACCCATCGACCGGTTCCCGTTGCGGATGGTGACCAGAGAAAATCCAAAGGAGTCAAAGTCTCCCTTCCCGTAGTCAGTAATATCCCAGCCCAGCATACAGTCCCGAATTTCGTCGTACTCATGGCCCAGTTCCTGCCACCGCTGCGGCGTGATGTGACAAAAAGGCGGCAGGAAAAAGCCCTGCCTGGCACACATGGCCTCCATCTCCTTCAGTGCTCGATTGATCTCAGAACGTTTCATCTAATGTCCTCCCCATCTCTTCAATTGTTTGACAGACCCGTCCTCGTCTGCCCACTGGCTGATCTTCTAATCCCTTCTGCTACTTTAGCATGTTCTCCCTATCATTTCAACAGGGACGCCGGAAATCCGGCGTCCCTGAAATTCGGCTTTATCAAACTGGGCGGCAACGCGGTCCGGAATATCCCGGCGGACTGGAGCCGCGGCGGAACAGCAATTCAAGCAGAGAAGGCCCGTTCCGCAGGTCCTCTTGTCCGCGCCAAAAGCGGCCTACGCCTCCTGATACAGTTCTAAAATCGCCCCATCCTTCCAGACAAAGGCGAGTCGGTCCCCCCTCTCGTTGGCCTCCATGGGGCCGCAGATCACGCTGTCTGCGTCAGCAATGTACTTCTCCAGGTCGTCCACCTTATAGGCCACATGGGGGTGGCGGTGAATCTCCTCGGGAAAGGGGGTGCCCTCCTCAAACTTCAGATACTCAATTTTGTAGTCATAGTCCTCTACATTGCTCACCCAAAACTTGGCCCCCTCGTTATAGACCATGTTGGGCTTGCGGTTCGTGATGGGAATCCCGATGTGCATGTACTCAGCGGACATATATGTTTCCTCCTTTAAAACAGGCTATGCCTGTGAATTACCCACGTACTTCTTTTCATACCAGCCCCGGAAGGCGATTGTGACAAAGCCAAAGATCAGACCGATTACACAGTATACACCCTCGCTGAGAAATGCGTTGGCAAAGGCTTTCGCACTGTGGTGGAGGGCCCTTCGGGCCCTCCCTCTTTTTTACTGCTGGTTTTTGATCTCCTGGTACAACTCGTAGGCCTGCTGCGCGGTATCGCCTCTGTGGACTACCGCTCCAATGGCCTGGGCCATACCTGCCGGGCAGTCAGATTGGAAGATGTTTCGCCCCATGTCCACCCCATGGGCCCCCTCCTGGATGGCCCTGTAGGCCATCTCCAGGGCGTCCAGCTCGGGCAGCTTCTTTCCCCCAGCAATGACAATGGGAACCGGACAGGCGGCAGCCACCCGCTCAAAGCCCTCACAGTAATAGCTCTTGACGATGTTGGCCCCATTTTCCGCCAATACGCGGGTGGCCAGAAGGAAGAATTTTTCCGTCCGCTCCATCTCCTTGCCAACAGCCACCACCCCCAGGGTGGGCACACCGTACCGGGTCCCGGCATCAGCAGTGCGGGCCAGCAGCTCCAGAGAGCGACTCTCACCGGGGGCGCCAATGAAGGTCTGCACCGCCACACAGTCGGCGCCCATCCGCAGGGCGTTCTCCATGTCGCTGGCAAAGCCGCCGCCGTTGGACATGTCGTCATAGAGGACGGTGGAATCATAGGTCACTCGGAGGCACCGCCCCACTTGAGCGGCAGGGGAGATACAGGAGCGGAAGATGCCCCGGGTGCCCATCAGTACATTCACATAGGGGATCAGCGGCGGAATAACCAGGTCGATCCGCTCCAGCCCGGCCGTGGGCCCCATAATATAGCCGTGGTCAAAGGCCAGCATAACGGTATTCCCCGAGTCAGCGTCAAACATCCGGGCCAGCCTGCTCTTCATGCCCCAATCGCAGTGGGCCGCCCCCTTCACATAGAAGTCCCCCTGAACCGCGGGAGTATCCAAGTGATAGTCGTGGGCCGCCTTGTTGCCAATGTTGTCCGCCATGGCTCACTCCTTACTGTAGGCAGGGGTGTGGCACGGGGTGTTCCACAGACGAATAAACTCCTCGTCCCACTTGGCAATGTTCATTTGGAAGCCGCCGGCCTCCTGCACGGTTAGGATCTCGCCCACCATGCTGGCCACCACTTCCACATCCATGGCCTTTAAAAACTCCACAGTGTCTTTAAACAGCACCAACATCTCCATCATGGTAGTGGCCCCACAGCCGTTGATCATGACAAAGGTTTTGTCCCCCGCCTTCAACTCCAGATTTTTGCACAGAGCCTGAGCCACAGTGGCTACGGTGTCCTTAGCGGACATCATGGGCACCCGAACGCCGCCGCCCTCGCCGTGCTGGCCGGCGCCGATCTCCATCAGGTCGGTCTCTCCCAGATCACCGAAGGACATGCTGTTTTGGGGATGGGTGGCGTCGGTGGACTTGACGGTGACAGAGGCCATACTGTCGGCATATCGCTGGGCGATCGCGGCCACCTCGTCCAGACTCTTCCCCTCTCGGGCCGCGGCTGCCGCGATGTGGTACAGGGCCACCGCGCCGGCCAATCCCCGCCTGTTGTCCTCTCCGTTGGGGTCATACTGGATCTCCTCCCCCGTGACCACCTGCCGGACATTCATCCCCGCTTTTTGCGCCAGCTTCATGGCCTGCTTGCCGGCCAGCTGATCGCCGGCGTAGTTCAAGGTCAGCAGAAGGACGCCGTGGCCCTTGTCGGCCAGCTTCATGGCGTCAAAAACCAGCTGGCCGTTGGGCGCTGCGAAGATATCGCCCACAGCCTGAACGTCCAGCATTCCCTTGCCCACAAAACCGGCCTGGGCAGGTTCATGACCGGAGCCGCCGTAGGTGACGATGGTCACCCGGTCCGCATTGGCCAGGTCCTTGCTGATCACCAGATGGCCGTCCACATCCAAAATGTCGGGGTAAGCCAGGCCCAGACCAGTCAATTCCTCGTCGGTAATTGTCTCTGGGGCATTGATAAATTTCTTCATTTTCATGTTGTTACCTCTCTTATTTCTTCATTTGACCGCTTTCCCATCAGGGCTGCGCCAGCCCCTGGAAAAAGCGGGCCATCGATACAGCCCCGGCGTCTGGGGTTCCAATGGTCTGGGCGCCATAGCTCTTCGCCCGTCCAAACTTGGCCACAAACTCTTTACTGGCCTCCGCCCCCTCAAGCGCAGCCTGTGCCGCAGCGGCGAACAGCTGGTTTACATCGCTGCCTGCATAGGAGGCAATGGCTTGGCTGGCAGGGATCAGCGCGTCCATCATGGTCTTGTCCCCTATCTTGGCGCCAGACATCTCGTCCAGCTCCTCCAGTGCCCGGGCAAAGATCGCCTGTACCCCCGCCACATCAATTTCTGTGCCGGCAGGAGCCCCCTCCTGCATGCCATCCAGCCATGTATTCCAAAGGGGAACGGCGCTGCCTCCATTCAGAGACATCACAGCCATTGCCGCATCGTCCAGCATCGCCCGGATATCTCCCTCTGACTGGTCGACCGCATCAGAGATAGCTCCGGCAATCTTGGCCATAGTCAAGCCATGGTCCGCGTCGCCAAAGCGGGAATCGATCTGCGTCAGCTCCTGTTCCGCCGACAGAACCGATGCACAGGCATTTTTCAAGCGTACAGCAAAGTCTTTTTTTGTCATACCTCGTCACCTCCTCTCCCATTTACAGATGACACCCGGCACGATTGATTCCGGATTCATGCTGCCTTCTCATGTTACGGTTGTTACATCTGTTCTCACATAGTATCATATAAAGTTACATAAGTCAATTTAAAATAAATTTTTCCTCGTTTTTAACATAAGTCCCCTCATCAAATTGTCGAAAACAGACAAAAATAAACCTCCCAGGTTCATAACGTCGCCTGGGAGGTTACAAATATTACAATTCACTCCAACAGCACCTTGATCAGCTCTGATCGAGCCACGATATGGGTAAAGAACCCGGATTTCAACGCTCCGCCCAGGGCCTTTGTGCTGGTGTTGGCGGAACAGACCCCAACAATATTGGGGCAGCGTTTCAGTGTATCTATGGGGATCTGGATGGCAAAATCCTGCTCCGACTGAATAACCGTGCCCTCCTCATTGAAATAATAGATTAACATCCGCCCGCAGGCCCGCTGCCGCTGAAGCAGACTGCCATACCGGACCAGGGAGGCAAAGTCTGGGCTGGAGGGATAATCCCCAATATTAACCAGCGCGGTATCAATCTTCTGCCACTGCTGGTCGATCTGGCGGTAAACCTCTGTAGAGCACAACAGCTGTTTCTCCTCCAAACTCTCCGGTAGGGCTGGAAGGTAGAGAAAATGGGGGGAAGCGCCCAGCTGCTGGGCCATCAGCCGGACGTTTTCGTTGGACTGGTAGTTGCGGGCAGGGATACTGGCATTGCCCACCAGCGGGCAAATATCTGTGATCGCGCTGTTGGGCTGCGGGTTCTCCTCCAGCCAGGTCACCAGCTGGCCGATTAAATAGCCCCATCCCACCCCCAGCCGACGGGCGCCAAGCTGGCGCAGCAGCTCGACCGCCCCTTGGGAGAGCAATTGATTGGTCGCGTCGTTGTCGGTTCCATCCTCCACCAAGACGCCCCCCCGAATCGAGCTGGACAGCCGCAGCCGCTCCAGCAGCCTGGCCGCCCGGGCGCCCGGCTCATGAATCGTGATCTCCACAATCCCCAGTTCCCGCGCCTCAGACAGCATGCGGCTGACCAGCGGACGGGAGACCCCCAGTTCCTGCGCAATGTCGCTCTGCTTTTGATCCTCTAAATAATATCGCCGGGCCACATAGGCCAGCCGCTTTTGCTTTTCCAGGTTAGCGTCCACAAAATTGTCCCTCACATCCACATCTTGTTACATATGTTACCGTTATTTTATACCATAAATCAAAGCTGGATGCAAGCGTTGAATGTCCCCCAGTGCAAAATATCTAGCTCCTTCTCCGCCAGCAGCAGAGGAGGAGCTTTGATGCCTTTCCCATATGATTAAGATATTTTGCAGACACATTTTTCCAGGACCCCGGTCAAATTTCAAACAATCCGGGGAGATATTCGCGCAGAGTGCTCCATCGTTTTTACACACTGCCACGGTTCCAACAAATCTGGTTGGGTTGGCGGCGCCGCATCCCCATTAGATGCGGGAACTGCAACTTCTCCTGTAGAGAACCAGCCCGATAGAACCAATTGTCAGCAGGAAAAAGGCCAAACTGATCGGCCTTGTAAAGAACATAAGATACTGCCCCTTACACATGATGATGGCACGACGGAAATTTTGCTCCAGCATATTGCCCAGCACCAGGCCCAGCATCAGCGGGATAACCGGAAATTTCCAGCAGCGAAATAAAAAGCCGACCACGCCAAACAAAAGCGCCATATAGATGTTAAAATAGCTGTTGTTGGTGGCATAGGCGCCCACCACACAGAAGAAGGCGACCAGTCCTCCCAGGACGGAGTAGGGGATCAGACTGACTTTTGCAAACAGACGAACCAGCAGTTTCCCCTCAAGCAGCATGGTGATGTTGATCATAATCAAGCCGATCATCATGGCATAGACCGTGGGTCCTTGCGTCTGGAACAGCTGAGGGCCCGGCACCAGACCGTGGATGGTCAGCGCCCCCAGAAGGATCGCCACATTGCTGTCCCCTGGAATGCCCAGGGTCAGCAGCGGTATCAGTGTGGCGCCAGTCACCGCATTGTTGGCCGTCTCGCTGGCGCACACCCCGTCCAGCTCTCCCTTGCCATATGTGTCGGGATGAGAGGAGCGTTTTTTTGCCAGATCATAGCTGATAAAGGAGGACAGCGCGGCCCCGGTGCCGGGAAGCGCGCCCACCCCGGTGCCAACCAGAGACGAAACCAGCAGCGTCTTCCAGTACTTCGCCATCTCCCAGACCGCTATCCCTTTCTGTCCCTTTCCCACCTCCATACGGTTTTTCCCGCTCTGCCCCGCCTCAGTCGTCTCAAAGGCTTTGGCGTAAAGTTCACAGACGCCAAACAGGCCAACCAGCACAATCACAATGGGGATGCCGCTCTGCAGCCTTGGAACACCAAAGGTATACCGGAGTGTCGCACTCTGGGAATCAACCCCAATCGTCGAAATAAACAGCCCCAGCGCCGCGGACAAAAAACCTTTGATCAGACTGTCTCCAGATACGCTTACAATCACAGACAGGCCAAATACCGCGATCATAAAATATTCAATGGAACTGAAATTGATGGTCAGCTTAGAAATTTGGGGGGCAAACACCATCAATACCACACAGCTGAAAATTCCCCCTATCGTGGAGGCCAACAGGGCCATATCCAGTGCTTCCTTTCCGCGTCCCTGCTGCGCCAGGGGATAGCCGTCCAGCACAGTACATGCCGCAGCGGGGGTCCCGGGTGTCCGGATCAGAATGGCAGTGATGGAACCGCCATAGGTTCCGGCACAATAGACCGTCAGCAGCAGCAGAATGGCGGGCACTGTGCTCATGGAAAACGTCAGGGGGATACAAAGCACCATACCAACCGCAGGCGTCAGCCCTGGGATCGCGCCCACGACAATCCCCAGGAAGGTGCCGATCAGAATCGTCAGCACGTTTTCAACAGATGGGAGCATGGAAAGTCCCGACATAAATTCTGCCATAAACTGCCCTCCTTATGGAAGCTGTAGCCCAAACATCCGCTTGAACAAAAAATAGGAACCCACAACGATAGCGGTGACAATGATGTAATGCAGAATATTTTTATCTCGATACAACGCCAGAAACCCCACCCCAATTACGACTCCGCTGACCAGCAGTCCTGCTATGTCTCCCAAGACCACCGCCCCAGCCATTAAAATCAAGACCATTAGCAGAAAGACAGGGTTCCTCGCCGGGCCGGCATCCCCCTGCGGACCCTCCGCATGTGCTGCCGACCCAGTTTTTTTCCACTCCCGCAGCAGGGCAAAACACCCCTGAAGGACCAGAATCCCCCCGCACACAATCACAATCGCCAGCGCCAGAGAAGGGAAGGTTCTGGCTGTGACGGCCGAGGTCTCCTCCGTCTGCACCTGTTCAGGCATGAGCAGATACATGATAACACCAAAAGTGAAGCACACCGCCCCAGGGACAATGGTTTTTGATATCTTATCCCGCATTTGTCTCACCTCTCACAGATGTTGGCTCAAGGCAGGGCCGCGCTTTTATTTTCCTTCGGCCATGGCAGCATAGAGCGCATCCAGCTCAGCCAAGTAATCGGTCAAGTCCGATTCAAAGGTCATATTCGGCGTATAACCCAACTGCGCACACTTGGCCTCAAAATCACTCTGGCAGTTTTTCAGCGCAGCCACCAGCGTGTCCAGCACCGCCTGGTCAGTTCCGGCCTTGGCCACAATCATATTCGGATTTGCACAGGTGATCTGATACCCCTGGGAGGAGACAGAAGGAATCGTGCCGCCCCCCTCCACGGCATGGCCGTCCTCCAAAAAGCTGGCAATATAATTCACACTGCCGTCCTGCACATAGGGATCACACTGGGGGTCAATGGCAATGCCGCAGTCAATGTGCTTGCCCACAACCTCCATGGCCACCGCGGGGCCGTTGTCAAAAACCATGAACTCTGCATGGACGCCCATCTCCTGAAACAGTGCGTTGAGCAGCTCATAGGTGATGGCTCCGGTCTTTCCTGTGACGCCCACCGTGATCACCCCTGTCTGATCTGCATAGCTCTTCAGTTCCGCCAGGGATGTAACGCCGGTATCGGTGTTTACAATCAGTCCAAAGCCGTTGCTGGCCGTGGTGCACAGGGGGATCATCTGCGCGGGATCATACTGCGCCGCCGCCACCCGGGGTGCCAAAAACTGCACCACATCCGACGTGTAGAGCAGCGTGTACCCGTCCGCCTCCGCCTGCATATACTCAATAGCGGCCACCTGGCCCCCATTGCCGGTGACATTTTCCACAATCACCGGCACCCCAAGCTGCTGTGAGAGAAGCTCCGTGAGAATCCGGCACACCACGTCCGCCTGCCCGCCGGCCGCCCAAGAGCACACCACTTTCACCGGTTCCTTGGGGTAACCGCTGTCCCCTGCCGGCTGACTTGAGGAGGGGGAGGGAGTTCCGGAATTTGCCGGTGTGCTGGGTTTGTCCCCGCCGCACGCCGCAAGTACAACCATCATCGCCATGGCCACGGCCAAAGCCGTCCATCTCTTCGCCGTCTGTTTCATTTCTGTATCCTCCTAAATATTATTGCAGCCCTAAGCGGACATATTGCTCCTCTGGCGCCTCGTTTTCCATCATCAGCTGCCGCATCGCGCCGCACAGACGCTGTTCCAAGGCCTCATCCTGAAGCGGATGTTCCTGTTTCGGGTCCCTCTCCCGGTCAAACAACAGGCTTCCATACCCCATGTGGGAACTGTATTTGTAATATCGCTTTCTGTCATACCGCTCATCCACCGGAATTTTCAACACCGGAGTGTGCCCGGTAAAAGCAAAGTCTCGGCACAGCGCATCCTCGGCGTTTTGCAGTTCCGGGATCTGCATGGGCTTTTGAATATGCCAGGGCATCAGGGTGTATTGAAATAGGGGTTTATTTTCTTCCGTCTGCCCTGCCCGCATATAGGTATATCGGCCATCTGTAATATTCACATGCATCCCAAAGTACCCATACAGCACATACTGGTGAATCGCCTCAGTATGTTCCAGCAGGGGCAGCATGGATCTCCCTGTCATATGCGCGCCCTGCTTCCCTCCAAAAAAGTCCAAGACTGTACAGGGGATATCGGGCGTCTGTGCCAGCCCATTGCAGCGGGTATTGTCCAGTTCGGGGTGCCTGGGGTCGTGCAGGAAGAAGGGCAGGCTAGCAATTTCATCGTAGACTGGCATGTAATTTTTTCCGACGAAGCCCTTTTCCCCCAGCATAAAGCCGTGATCCGTGTTGACAATCAACATGGTATCGTCCCAAAGGTTATACGCATCAAAGATATCCAGAATTCTGCCCAAATACTCATCGCACATAGTTACCAGCGCGGCATAGTTGATGGAAAAGTCCCTGAGACGGTCCCCCTCCTCCGGGCCGTAGGGCCGGTACTCCGGCCAATCAAAGGGCACCTCCCGGTCTGTATACAGCCTTTTAAACCGCTCCGGCACATAAAATGGCTCATGGGGATCGAAGTATTCCAACTGCAAATACCAGTTATCTTTGTCCTTATTTTGAAGGATAAAGTCTACCCCGCTCTTAAAGCAGCGCACATGGGAACACTGGCTCTCTTCCCCCATGAGCTGGCGGTTAATCCGGTCCTGCTTTCTGGGCTGATAAAGCCCGTCGTACCCATCCAGATCAATCCCCCACCTGTCGCCCTCCTGCCCTCTGACAAACTCAAAGGTGCTGAAACGGTTCCAGTAATTCGCACCGCCATTTTCCCAGTAGTGGACATGGTCTGTAATCAAATGGCTGTAGACGCCCTGTTCGGCCAGCAGCTCCGTCATGGATTCATCAAAGGGTTCAGACGGCGTCCAGCTGCGGTGGAGAAAATTCAGCCGTCCGGTCTGGAGTTCTCGACGGGCCGGCATACAGGGCAGACTGCCCGCAAAAAAGTTGTCAAAGGTGACCGAATGTCGGGCCAATCGCTGAAAATTAGGGGTAATGATCTCTCGATTCCCATAGGGCTGGAGACTAAGCTTATTTAAGGAATCGTACATGATCAGGACTGTTTTCATGGAATATCCTCCTCCGCCAGACCCAGCCGCAGGTATTGTTCCTCCGGCGCCTCGTTCTGTCTCATCAGCCTGACCATATTGCGTATCATCTCGGCCTCTACCCTCTTATCCTGGATGGGGTGCATCTGTTCAGGGTCTCTCTCAAGGTCAAACAGCATGGTGCCCAGACTGTTTTTAATCGACGTATCCCCCGACTTGTCCTCCATCCCCCGTATTTTCAATACCGGCGTCCCCTCTGTAAAAGAAAATCCCGGGTGCAAAACGGCGCTCCTCATCTCCTCCACCGAAAAGAGACACCGCATGTGCGTGGGCATCTGGGTATAGTTGTACAGTGGGGTGTTTTCAGGGACGTGATCCCTCATGTAGACATAGCGGCCATCCGTAATATTGACCTGCGCACCGTGCATTCCGAAAAGGGCGTGGGAGCGAACCGGCCGGTCCGACCTTATCACATCCCGCAGGTCAGAGCCCTGCATATGTTTCGTGGGCTTCTGGCCAAAAAATTGCAGCAGCGTGACCGGCAGATCAATCGGCTGGACCAGCGCCTTCCTTCTGGTATTCTGAAGTTTTTCTCTGGGGTCCCAAATAAACAGAGGAATATGGGCGACCTCATTGAAAAAGGGGTGGACGCTTTTAGCCCACAGGTCGTGCTCTCCCAGCAAAAAGCCATGGTCCGTGTTGACTATCAGCATGGTATCCTTCCACATGTCCCTGGCGTCCATAAAGTCCAGCACTTTGCCCAAATAGGTGTCGCACATTGTGAGAAGCGCCGCGTACTCCTGCCGGCAATGGAGCACTTGTTCCGCGCTCTCCTCCACCCCTCGATACTCGGGCCAGTCAAACTGAGGGCCCTCATAATTCTGGTAGTAGAGATTTCGATAGGACTCCGGCGAAAAAAACGGCTCATGGGGGTCGAAAAACTCCCAGTGAAGAAACCAGTTGTCCTCTTCCCAATTTTGTTCCAGGAATTCCATCCCCAGGCGGTACACCTGGACCAAAGGCTGGCTCTCCTCCGCGGCAAAGTAGCTGCGGTTGATGATGTCCTGAGGCCAGCACCGCCCCAGATGCTCTGGAGGTTCCGGCTGCCTGACCCAGCCCTTCCACCGGTCTCCCTCCTGGCCCCGTACACACTCCCAGCTGTTGTAACGGTTGTGGTAGGTGCTTCCTCCGTCCTCCCAGTAGTGCTGATGATCGCTGATCAGATGTGTGTAGACTCCAGCCCGGCTGAGCATCTGCGGCATGGAGTCGTCAAAAGGCTCTATTGGCCCCCAGGCGCGGTGGAGAAAATTATACCGCCCTGTGTGAAGCTCCCGGCGCGCAGGCATACACGGCAGGCTGCCGGCGTAGCAGTTATCAAATGTGACACAGCGCGTTGCCAGACGAGCAAAATTCGGTGTGATGGTCCAGTCGCATCCATAGGGCGACAGCATCTTTAAATTCAGTGTGTCAAACATCAACATAATTGCTCTCATAGTTTACCGGCCTCTCACAGTTTTACAAGTTTTCTGCTGTGATGATGTATGCGTTAACGTTAACGCTAATATACATGAGGGGAGCAATATTGTCAATTATTTTTGAAAAAATTTTTGATATTCAGCGTTATTTACAAATTTTCTTCTTGATTTTTTGGCGTTTTTCCGGTAAAATAGGTCCAAATCCACTTGTGTTAACATTAACGCATTAATTTTTTGCGCAGGGGGTTGGACCTATGGCGACGACCATCAAAGAAATTGCCAAACTGGCCGGCGTATCCATCGGCACCGTAGACCGGGCCATGCACAACCGGGGAAGGGTAAATCCCGAAGTTGCCCAGCGCATCCGCCAAATCGCCGAGGAGCTGGACTACAAACCAAACTCCATTGCCCAGGGCCTCTCTGCACGCAGCCGGCGCCTGCGCATTGCCGTCATCTTCCACCGCAAAAACATGGACTCCTTTACGCGAGACGTCTTACAGGGCATTCAGATCTGCCGTGAGGAAGTGTCCGAGTCTGGCGTAGAGGTGGATCTCTTCCATGGGGAAGACTTTTCTCTGGACAGCCAGCTTCAGCTGCTGGAGCAAGTGGAGCAAGAAAAGTATCATGCCCTAATCCTGGTTCCCATCAACCACAACTCGGTCAAGGCGCGTGTCACCGCCCTCCATCAGAAGGGAATTCCTGTCATCCTGCTGAGCAATATTATAGATGGCTGCAACTATCTCTCCTTTGTCGGCTGCGACTACACACGTTCCGGACAGATTGCCGCCGGGGTGCTGAACATGATACACCCTCTCCCCGGGAAACTTCTTTACCTCTCCCCTCCCCTTCAAATGCTGGGGCATGTCCTGCGCGCCCAGGGTCTTCGGGAGCGGCTGGAAAGCTGTTACCCTCATATCCAGCTCTGCCAGATATGTGAGCTGGTCGGCAGCAGCGTGAAGGACTATAAGATCACCCAGCAGGCCCTGACCCGCCACCCGGATATTGATTTGATCGTCTGCCCCGGCGCCGGGAGCAGCGGCCATATGGAGGCGATTGAGGAATTTCCAAATATCAAAGGGGTAAAAATCATCAGCTACGACTACTCCGAGGGCACAGACCGGTACATCCGCGACAAATTGATTACCGCCACCCTGGTACAGCACCCCAAGCGGCAGGGCTATTTGGCCGTTAAGACGGCGGTCAACTGCCTGATGGACTCCAAAAATTTTTCAGTGGAGCGACACCAGTACCTGCCAACCAAGCTCTTCTTTCTGGAAAACCTCGACGAAATTGACCGCTGGTCCGTGTAACGAAAAAGCCAGGCAGGAGGGGGCCCCTCCTGCCTGGTATGTTTCATGTCACGGTCCAACTAATTTGTGGAAATATGCTGTAAGAGCCAATCCAGTTCCAGGCCCAACGAGGCCAGCTGAATATCCGGCTTAACCTTCTCGCCGTGGAAGTCGCTCCCGCCGGTGGTGTGCAGGTGGTATTTCTCTGCCAGTCTCAGGTAAAACATCTGTTGCTCCGGCGTATATCTTGGATAGTAGCACTCAATGGCATCCAGTCCCCAGTCCGCCAGCTGCCGGACCAGGCCGTCCAACTCGTCGTCAGGCAGCTCCATCTGATAGGGGTGGGCCAGGGAGACCTTACCTCCGGCCGCCTGAATGCTCTCCAGGCAGGTGCGCGCATCCGCTTTAAACCGTTTTACTCTGTGGCGAAACGCGGGGGTATCCAAGTATCGGTCAAATGCCTCCCGACTGCTCGAGACATACCCCCGCTTCACCATCACCTGGGCGAAGTGCGGTCGGGCAATGACCTCTCCCCCCGCCAATCTCTCCACCTCATCCAAGCTGATATCTACGCCTTGGTCCTGGAGGAAATCAACAATCTGATACTTCCGCTCATCCCGTCCGGCCCGGAGCTTCTCACACAGCCGCGTCAATTCCGACTCTTCCCGCCCAAAGCCGTAGCCTAAAATATGAAAATTGTGGTGTTCCTTGGCGCTTAACTCCACACCAGGAATCACCGTCACGCCCAAGGCATTCCCAGCGCCTATGGCCTCGTCCACCCCTGCGACAGTGTCATGATCGGTGACAGCCAGCAGGGTCAGCCCCCGCTTTTGGGCCAGCTGGACCAGCTCTGTCGGGTTGTACTGCCCGTCAGAGGCACTGGAGTGCGTATGAAGGTCACACAGTCCGGTCATAGACTGCCACCTCTCAGCAGACCCATAAAAGCCCGCTTATTTTCCGCCGGCGTGGTGGTGGGACGCCCCAGGTTATCCCTCGCTCCCAGCGCGCACTTCACCTCAAGAAAGCTCAGGGTCCTTCTGTCTCTCGCTTCTTTCAACGCCTCATCCAGCTCTCTCAGACTGTTCACAGACGCTGTATTGGGATAGCCGCAGGCCCGGGCAACCCCCGGAAGGTCCAGCCGCCCCGCCGCCGTCGGCATACCGCCTACCGACTCGTGCGCCTCATTGTTCAGCACGATATGGATGAGGTTTTCAGGCCGGGTCGTCCCGATCAGCGCCATGGCGCCCAGGTGCATCAGCGCCGCGCCATCTCCATCCAAACACCACACCCGGCGCTCCGGTCTCTGAAACGCAATTCCCAGCGCAATGGAGGAGCTGTGTCCCATAGAGCCCACCGTGAGAAAATCATATCCATGCCCTTGGCCCAGTTCCACCCGCAGCTCATACAGCTCCCGGCTCGCCTTGCCGGTGGTGGAGACAATAGGGTCATCCCCGGACGCCTGAAGGATATGTCTAATCGCCTCCTCCCGGCTGACTGTGCGGCTGTTGGCGTAGGATATTTTTTTGTGGTACTCCAGCGCCCCCTTACGTATCACGAGGGCCGCCTGACGTCCCTGTGCGAACAGCGCCTGATACTCCTTCAGCTTCGCTGTGACCTCCCCTTCTTCGGTCTCTCTGCCGATGACAAAAAAGGGGATATTCAATTTCTCCAGCAGCCCCAGGGTGATCTCGCCCTGAAAGATATGCTGCGGTTCGTCATGCACGCCCGGCTCTCCCCGCCAGCCTACAACAAAGAGGCTGGGAATGCCATACACCTGCTCGTTCAGCAGGGAGGCCGCCGGATTTACCAGATTTCCCAGTCCGCTGTTTTGCAGATATACCACTGGGATCTTGCCTGTAGCCAGGTGATAGCCTGCGGCCAATGCCGCGGCATTCCCCTCGTTGGCCGCAATCACATGGTGCTGCGGGTCGGTCCCATAGCGGTCCATCAGGTAGTCGCACAGGGCACGCAGCTGAGAGTCTGGCACGCCAGTAAAAAAGTCAAACTGCTGTAAAAATTCGAGGGTCATTGTGTCTCTTTCACCTTCTGCTTAAACTGTGTGGAGGATACGCCCTGTGTATACTCCGGCTCAACAATCTCACCGCCCCACTGGGCAATCAGGTCAATGGCCTTCTGCCGCACCTCTGCCAGCGGCCCTGTGCGCCAGTCCGTACCGTGAACCATATAGTCAGGCCGGAATCGTCTCAGGTTGTCTGAATAGTCCTTGGTCTCCTGACAGACTATCTCATCCACATATCTCAAGCTCTCCAGTACAACTTTTCGCTGCTCAAAGCTCATGTAAGGCTCTGGCTTATAGCTGCGGATGGCCTCATCACTGAACAGCCCTACCACTACCCGCCCCAGGGAAGCGGCCGTCTTCAAAATATTGATGTGCCCTGGATGGATAATATCTGCCGCCATGGGGACATAAACCAGCTTGGTATAGGGCAGCCCCGCCGCCTTAATCCGCTCACGAACCGGCCAGTCCAAGAAGATATCCGGGTTGTCTGTGGCATACTCCGGCATGAGAGGTGCCGCGGGCGTCTGACAATGGTGCACACAGCCGTGGCACAGGGTGCCCTCCAGGCAGTCGTCCAGGAACATCCGCCGGATCTCCTTCATCTTCTCCCCATACCAGCCGTCCTTTAAAGAGACCTGATTCAGGTCCGCCACAATAAGCATATTCTCAAAGTCGGCGTTCTCCACAGACAAATACCCCTCCCAGGTGACACACAGGGCGTCGAAGGGCAGGTTGCACCGGCGGGTATGCTCCTTATCATACGTACATTTGAGCTGATAGTCAATCTCTGGCATATAGCCGCCCTGATTGTACACATCTTTGAACACAATCTGGTCCGCCAGCCCCTAAAACACCTTGAAGTAGTCGTCACGGGTGTGCTCGGTATAGCGGGTGAGAATGCCCGTAATGTATATCTTAAAATGACGGCCGCTCTCCTTGCGGTACTGGTTCAGATAGACAAGGTGCTCGAACACCTTATCAAAGTCGTCGTGCCCATGGATAAATTCATACAGCTTCCGCTCCGGCGCGTTGATAGAAAATTTGATGCTGTCCACCCCGGCGTCCACCACCGCCCGGATACGCTCAGGCGTGGCCAGCGCCCCATTCGAGGTGAGGTAGACATAAGTGTAGCCGATGTCCTTGGCCAGCTTGATGTAGTCGGCCAGTTCCGGCACAATGAAGGGCTCACCCGTGGCGTACATGCCCACCTCTCGGGTGCCCAGTTCATAGGCCTGCCGAAGCACGCTCTCCACCATCTCCGGCTTCATCTTGCCCACTTTCCGCCGCATCTTCTGGTGGGCGCAGAACAGGCACTTGTGGTTGCACGCGTTAGACAGTTCCAGCAGGAAATTTGTGGTGGGAAAGGGCGGTTCCAGCGTATAAAGCTCATTTCGGTCTGCCTTTTTCAGGGAGACTCTCTCTTGCAGATCCATAATTATGTACTCCTTAATTCTATTATTCCTCTGGGATCAGGGTGAGAACCTTCTTAATCGGCATACAGAACTGCTCGTCCGCCTCCTTCGCCCGGCGGCAGCGCAGGATGCTTTCCGCCGTCCTCTGCATGGCGGGGTAACTGCTGCGAATCAGGTGATTGGCGTAGATCACCACATTGACGCCCAGCGATTTAAACTCTTCCTCATAGACCGAGTTGAACGACGTGGGCACCACCACCAGCACTGAGTGCTGGTTCTGCTCCCGAAAACGCCGGATAAAGGCGAAGACCTCGTCCGGTTCCTGACGCCGGGAGTGGATCATAATGCCGCTCGCCCCGGCCTCCACATAGGCAAAGGCCCGCTCTAGCGCGTCATCCAGCCCCTGCTCCAAAATCAGGCTCTCAATGCGGGCAATAATCATAAATTCCTTGGTCTTCAGCGCCCGCTTTCCCTCGGAAATTTTATGGCAGAAGTTGGGAATGCTGTCCTGCTGTTGGTCCGCCTCCGTGCCAAAGAGGGAGTTGCGCTTCAGGCCGATCTTGTCCTCAATGATAATGGCCGAGACGCCGATCCGCTCCAGGGTGCGCACGGTGTAGACAAAATGCTCTGTAAGCCCCCCGGTATCCCCGTCCAGGATCATGGGCTTGGTGGTAACTTCCATGATCTCATTGATGGTGTTCATCCGGGAGGAAAAATCCACCAGTTCAATGTCTGGCTTGCCCTTCATGGTGGAGTCGCACAGGGAGGACACCCACATCCCGTCAAACTGGCGGATTGCGCCGTCTTCCATCACCGCCGTTTTCTCCGCGATCAGGCCGGTAAGGCCGCTGTGGGCCTCCATACAGGTCACAAGCCCTTTTTTCTCAATCAGCCACCGCAGCCGGCCCCGGCGCAGGTCCGGAATGGACAGCTGAGATCGGGCGGCCGCCTCCAGGCGGTCGTACTCGTCGTTGTGGGAGTAGGGAAACTCCACCAGCTCCCCGCCGTACTCCGCCAGCAGTCTCAGGCATTCCTCTCGCACGGGCTTTTGAAAGCCCTCCCGCCAGTCGTCTCCATGGACGACATAGTCCGGCTTCAATGCCCGCAGGGGGGCGGCGTAGCCGATGTCATCCTGTCTGACTACATGCGCGACCCCCTTTAGGCCGGCCGCGATTTTCATCCGCTCCTCACAGGAGAGAAGGGGGTAACGCTTATAGGCGGCCACCACCTCGTCGGTCAGCACGCCCACGGTCAGTTCCCCCAGCCGGGCGGCCTGGCTGATCATCTCGATGTGCCCGCCGTGGATCACATCGGTCCCGATGGACATAAATACGGTCTTTTTCTCCGCCATATCATTCAGCCTCCTCTAACCTGCGGCGCAGAATCGCCACCTGTTCTTCCGGTACGCGCTGGCCGTTGTTGTCCAAAATCAGGTCAGGCGTGTCGGGCAGCTCCACTTGAAGGCCAACCCCCGCCACATTTTCCACATTCTGGCTGTACAGTCCCTTCTGATCCCGCTGGCGCAGCGTTTCCATCGACGCCTGTATATACACCTCGAAGTAGCCGGGGATATTGGCCCGGTTCCACTCCCGCACGCTGCGGAACATGGAGATGGTGCAGCACACCACTGTGATCCCCTGTTCGGCCAGCAGGGCGCACAGACGGCCGTAGCTCATAGCCAATTTCAGCCGGGCCTCGGCAGTAAAGCCAAATCCCCCGCCAAACACCGCCCGCAGCTCATCCCCGTCCAGCAGGACAACCTTCTCTCCAGACCGTTTCAGCTCCTCATACCACAGCCGCCCAATGGTGGTTTTGCCTGCCCCGGACAGCCCAGTCAGCCAATATACGCGATTTCTCTTGTCCATTTTTCTCTCCTTAATGATATAGCGGATTCTCCAGCAGTGCTGGGTCCAGCTCCAGTCTCGGCATCATGCGCAGAGGCTGTCCGTCTTTGTTTACAAAGTGCAGGTCGCGCAGCAGTGAGAGGGCAATGTTGGTCCGTCTCTGCTTGATCCCCTCCATCTTCTGCTCCAGGAAGTCCCGTTTGCTCTCCTCCTGCAGTTCCTCACAGACAGGCTCCCCGTCCTTCTTCACCGTCACGTCCTGAAGGATGTTCTTCTGCCAGCTGACCCGCATATACTCGTTGGAGGTGGTGAAGCCTTCGACCAGCTCCTTGACTCGCTCCCGGTCCACCGGGGCGCCGTCGTAGTAGAGGAAGCCGTAGCCGTAGTACTTATAGACATCCCGCATGAAGTACTCGATAAAATACCGCTCCGTATCGTTGGCGTACTCATCATAGGAGCGGTAGACGGCGGCGGTGTCAAAGCCGCGGTCGTTGCCCTTCAGCGACTCCGGGTCCCGCCTGCCCGCCATGGAACAGTAGGTCATGCTCTCGGTATAGGGCAGGTCCAGGAAGGCGGCCAGGGCGGTGAAGGTAGCCTTGGCGTTGAGCTTTCCGTCCTCAAATCGGACAAGCACGCTGTCCCGGTACAGCCGGTCGTTGGGGTCGATCATAAAGCTGCGGTTCAGCAGTTTGTCCGAAATCTGGTCGCCCACTACCGTGCCTTTTCGGTCCTCGTCGGTCCTGCCGGGATAGGCCCACATAAAGCGCATGGCGGCGCCGTAGCTGGTGGTGATGCGGCGCATGGGGGTAAAGGTTTTGATATACTTAAAATACTGGAAAATGGGAGATTGGGCGATCGTCTCATACTGTTTGGAGCGCAGCACCGTGCGCCCCGCCTTGTCCGCTGACAGAGCATACTTTAAACTGCCGAAGTGGGGCTGGAAAAACAGCGCTGGAACAATGCGGGAGGCGCGGTCCAGGCTGCGGGTGTAGGTCCGGCTGCCCAGATAGACCGCGGCGAAAAGGTCCTTGTCCGTGCGGTCGCTCCCCAGTTCAAAGAGCTCCTGCACAATATGGGGCTTCCAGGCGCGGAAGAGCAGTCTGGCAGTCTTCTCATCGCTGCTGGCCTCCATCAGCGCCTTCAACTCCAGAACCTTCTTTTCCACAGTTTCCATCATGATGGAGGGCATGGCGATAAGGTTGGGGTGCCCGTCGAAAATTTCGTTGAAGAAGTCTCCGCCATTGTGGCTGGAGAGCTGGGTATGCCAGATCATCCGCTTGACCTCCCGCACGCCGATGGGTTTGACGGGGAAGGCGCTGTAGTCGATACCGAAACGTTCCTTAAAATCAATGGGGTACTGGCTGATCTCGTCCCCGATCAGGAAGACAATCTTCTCCTCCTCCAACAGGGGGCGCAGGTTCAGACACTGGAGGTGGGCGCAGAAGGCGCCCCAATCGGTGTAATGGAGGTAAATGTGGTTCTCCCGGCCCACATAGTCACTCCTGCGGACATTGTCCACCAGGTATTCCAGCTCATATTGGGAGTACACATCCGTAGCGAGGATGGGATCATCCAAATTTTTAAAGAAATTGCGGGAAATAACCTGATTTTTTAAATTTATGTAATCGCTAAAACGCCCCTGCTCCGGGTCAAAGGGCATATAGCCGTTGTCATCATAGGGAAAAAAGTGAATGGGAAGCTTTTCAAAGGGAGGGAAATCCTTTCGGAACAGGTAGGGGTATTTTTTCAGCCGCTTGCAGTTTCGCTCGTAGTCCGCCCGCAGCTTTTTCACATTGGGCTCGTAAAAGGCCCCGGTCATAATGGACAGACAGTCCTCCTGGAAATGCCCCTGGTTATAAAGCCGCAGAAAACAGGTGTAGGGCAGCCGGTAGTCCGCGCCGGACTGCAACAGGTATAGAGCCGCCTCCATATCCTCCGCCGGGTCCCGCCCCTCATTCTCATAGAGCGCAAGTCGATAGGCGTTCTGGGCCTCCTGGGTCTGCCCCAGTTCCGCCATGCGGCGGGCGATTTCAATGGCTTTCATAGTTTCAGTTCCTTTCCGTACAGAGAAACGGGGGCGGGCAAGCGCCCGCCCCCTGCATGTGCAAATGAGATAAAAGCTGTTTTTCAGAGATTAGCCCAGCAGCTGCAGCACGCCCTTCGTCGAAAGGAACTCCGCCGCTCTATTTCCGGCTGCCGCCAAAAATTCCGCTCTGCTGCGTTCCTTTCTCCTCTCCCCACAAAATCTGCGGATTTTGCGGGGGCCCCTTTTCGGGACGGACCTCGTTCATGCCGCT
>CAPGBJ010000072.1 GCA_948616425.1 uncultured Oscillospiraceae bacterium | reverse complement strand
TATAAATGGTAATGTACATTGAAAGGAACCTTTTACCAGTTCCTGATAAAGGAAAAATAGAATCAGAAAAGAATCCAACAAGGAGGAAACATCCATGAAATTAGTACCGTTATTTGATCGTGTTGTGTTAAAGCAGCTGATGGCAGAGGAGACTACCAAGTCAGGAATTGTCCTTCCGGGACAGGCTAAGGAGAAGCCCCAGCAGGCAGAGGTTATCGCTGTGGGACCGGGGGGAGTAGTGGACGGCAAGGAGGTCACCATGCAGGTGAAGGTTGGGGACAAGGTTATCTTCTCCAAGTACTCCGGAACCGAGGTGGAAGTGGAAGACGAGAAGTTTGTGGTTGTGAAGCAGAATGACATTCTTGCTGTAGTTGAGTAAGCAGAGAGCTATAAGAAAAGATCAGATAATTCAGGAGGAATAAAACGATGGCAAAGCAGATTAAATATGGCGTAGAGGCCAGAAAATCATTGGAGTCCGGTGTCAACCAGCTTGCAGATACAGTCCGGGTGACCTTAGGACCGAAGGGCAGAAACGTAGTTCTTGACAAATCCTTTGGGGCACCCCTGATTACCAATGACGGTGTGACCATTGCCAAGGAGATCGAGCTGGAGGATGCATTTGAGAATATGGGCGCTCAGCTGGTGAAGGAGGTTGCCACCAAGACCAACGATGTAGCGGGCGACGGCACCACCACCGCTACCCTGCTGGCCCAGGCCATTATCCGGGAAGGGCTGAAGAACCTGGCGGCCGGGGCCAACCCCATGGTGATGAAAAAGGGCATCGCCAAGGCTACCGAGGCCGCTGTAGAGGCCATCAAGGGCAATAGCCAGAAGGTCAACGGTTCTGATGATATCGCCCGGGTGGGCACCGTCTCCTCCGGCGATGAGACCATTGGCAAGCTGATTGCCGAGGCGATGGAGAAGGTAGGCCACGACGGTGTGATTACCATTGAGGAGTCTAAGACCGCCGAGACCTACTCCGAGGTGGTCGAGGGGATGCAGTTTGATCGGGGCTATATCACCCCCTATATGGTCACCGACACCGAGAAGATGGAGGCCGAGTTGGACGACGCCCTCATCCTCATCACTGATAAGAAGATCGCCAACATTCAGGAGCTGCTGCCCATTCTGGAGCAGGTCGTGCAGTCCGGCAAGAAGCTGCTGATTATCGCTGAGGATGTGGAGGGCGACGCCCTGTCCACCCTGATTGTCAACCGTCTGCGCGGCACCTTGAACGTGGTGTGCGTGAAGGCGCCCGGCTTTGGCGACCGCCGCAAGGAGATGCTCCAGGATATTGCGATTCTCACCGGCGGCGAGGTGATTTCTGCCGATGTGGGTCTGGAGCTGAAGGAAGCCCAGATGAACATGCTGGGCCGGGCCCGTCAGGTGAAAATTACCAAGGAGAACACCACCATTGTCAACGGCGCCGGCTCCTCTGAGGAGATCAAGGCCCGCGTCGGTCAGATCAAGAGCCAGATTGAGGTCACTACCTCTGACTACGACAAGGAGAAACTTCAGGAGCGTCTGGCCAAACTGGCCGGCGGTGTGGCTGTGATCAAAGTGGGCGCCGCCACTGAGGTGGAGATGAAGGAGAAGAAGCTGCGTATTGAGGATGCGCTGAACGCCACCCGTGCCGCCGTGGAAGAGGGCATCGTGGCTGGCGGCGGTACCGCCTATGTGAACGCTGTGGCCGCCGTGGAAAAGCTGCTGGCCCAGACCGAGGGTGACGAGCGCACCGGCGTCAACATCATCGTCAAGGCCCTCACGGAGCCTATGCGTCAGATTGCCGCTAACGCCGGTATTGATGGCTCTGTGGTGCTGGAGAAGGTAAAGACCGCCAGCAAGACTGGTTATGGCTTCGACGCCTATACTGAGACCTATGTGGACATGATCCCTGCCGGTATTGTCGACCCCACCAAGGTCACCCGCTCCGCCCTGGAGAATGCCGCTTCTATTGCCTCCATTCTGCTGACCACCGAATCTCTGGTGGCCGACAAGCCCCAGCCTCCCGCCCCCGCTGCTGCACCCGCGCCCGACATGGGGATGTATTAAGAAAAAACTGTGGGAATCCCGGCACGAAAGTGCCGGGATTCCTTTGCTCTGGGCCTTGCTGGCGACCGCCGCGGGCGGCCAACCAAGCCCCGCTATGGGCACATCTGAAGAAAGAACTGTGAGAATCCTGGGATAACCTCAGCGGATTGGGGCATGTGAGAAAAGCTGGCGATTCCCATATTTTTCCTTGTGTTCTGGGACAGGGCGTGTTACACTGAATTTGCACACCACCAACATCAGGAAGAGGGGACTTATATGAAGATCCGTATGATTACCGATTCCGCCTCTGACTTACTGCCTCCACACCGGCCAGAGGTTACTGTTTTACCCATGACCATCACGTTTGGAGAGGTGGAGTACCAAGACGGTGTCAACCTGACCCACCGCGCATTCTATGAAAAACTGATTGAGGGAGAAGACCTGCCAACCACCAGCCAAATTTCTCCCACCAGCTTTGAGGAGGTATTCCGTCAGTCGGTGGAGGCGGGGGAAGCGGTGGTGGCCGTGGTGCTGTCCGCCAAGCTCTCCGGTACCTACCAGAGCGCCTGTATTGCGGCGGAGGAATTCCCGGGGAAGGTCTTTGTGGTAGACAGCGCGAACGCCACAATTGGAGAACTGATACTGGTGGAGCGGGCGTTGGAGCTGATGGACCAGGGGATGGACGCCGCTTCCATTGCAGAGCGGCTGGAGAGTGAGAAGGGGGACATTCGCCTGGTGGCGCTGCTAGATACACTGGAATATTTGAAACGAGGCGGCCGGGTGTCGGCGTCTGTCGCTCTGGTGGGCAGTCTGCTTGCGATTAAACCGGTAGTGGCAGTTCAAGACGGAGAAGTGGTGGTGCTGGGGAAAGCCAGAGGTTCGAAGAATGGGAACAATCTGCTGGTCCAGGAGATTCAAAAAACAGGTGGGGTGGACTTTACCCGCCCCTTCCGTCTGGGCTATGCCGGTTTGGACGATGCGCTGCTTCAAAAATATATTGCCGACAGTACCGCCCTGTGGACAGGACACACCCAAGCATTGCCATTGGGCACCGTAGGGGGGACGATTGGTACCCATGTGGGCCCCGGCGCCATTGCTGTGGCATTTTTTCAAAAGAAACCTGAAGTTTAAAGGGGATAGGTGTAAAAAAGATTGACTTTTTCCCCGTTCGTTGCTACAATAGCGGTACCATTGATTGGAAAGGACAACAAGGCTTTTGGGAAGCAGACAGATGCTGGCGCGCTGTCGACGGTCCATGAGCGGAAAATTTTAATATTGCAGATTTGAGAGGCGTTCATGAGTTACCCCTGTGGTACGGCGGATTTTGCTGTATGGTAGCTCTTGAATGCTTTCTTGTGTCCGATTGGAGGGGATGAAATGGAACGGAACATGGTACAGGGGAGTATTGCTAAGGCGCTGGTACTCTTTACAATCCCATTGGTCCTCAGCGGTATGCTTCAACAGATTTTCAACTGGGTGGACGCGTTTATTGTGGGAAATGTGGAAGGGGAATCAGCTTTGGCCGGCATTGGGGCGACCACCTCCCTCTATAACCTGTTTGTTATGGTCATTACTGGGTTCACCGGGGGGCTGTCTGTTCTGGCTGCCCAGGAGTTTGGGATGGGGCAGAAGAAACGGCTGAAAGAGCTGCTGTCCTCTCATGTGGTGCTTTTGGGTGGCATATTCGTCGTCATATCCTTCTCTGGAATGGCTTTTACCCACGCAATTTTGCTGGCGATGGATACGCCGGAAAACATCTTTGACATCTCAGAGCAATATTTGAGGATTATGTTTCTTGGAATCCCGTTTTTGGCGGTTTACAATACCTATTCCGCCATCCTGCGGGGCATGGGAGACAGCAAGGCCCCCTTCTTGTCCGTCCTTGTGTGCTCCGCTGTCAATGTCATATTGGATGTGGTATTTGTTGCGGCGCTGGGATATGGCGCGGCTGGCGCCGCAGCGGCTACTGTAATCTCACAGGGGGCCATGACAGCATTTTTGATCCTGTATGCCGCAAAGAAGTATCCCCTGCTGAGATTTCACCTGAATTGGTCGGTGCTGAAAGGGACTGCCATAACGCGGGGCAGTAGATTTGCGCTTCCGCCTGCCATTCAATCTGGGACAAGCTCTGTGGGAAATATTTTCCTCCAGCGGTTTATGAATGGCTTCGGGGATCAGACGGTTGCGGCGATTACGACTTCTTATCGGGTGGATACCATGATCTTGCTGCCGGTTATCAACTTCAGCTCTGGAATTTCCACTATGGCAGCCCAAAACATAGGGGCGGGGGAGCCGGAGCGGGCAAAAAGCGTGCTGAGAACTGGGGCAGCGATGATGACTGGGATTTCCCTGTGTCTGACTGTGCTGATCTTGTTTTCTGGTGAATTTTTGATTGCTATATTTGGACTGACTCCAGAGTCTGTATCCATAGGAGGGGAATTCTTTCGTGCAATTGCCAGCTTCTATGTTGTCTATGGCCTGGCTATGGCGGTGAGAGGCTATCTGGAGGGCATAGGGGACATGGTTTTTTCGGGCGTAGTGGGAGTTGCATCTTTGGCTGTGCGCATCATCTGTTCCTACGCCTTTGTGGACCTGTTTGAGAGAAAGGTAATCTCTTATGCGGAGGCGTTTTCCTGGGTTGTTTTGTTGGGGGCATATCTCCTGCGCTATGCCTGGAAGAAGCGGCAGCAATAGGAAAGGGAGCGGCGTAGAGCCGCTCCCTGCTGTGCATTATGTGCGCCAAATGATTTTTTCTGGCGGCTGGCAGTGTCCGCATACCGCGGCGGCCCAGCTGGACCCGGTATAGGTACAAAACCAGAGTCCGTCCAGCTGAGTGGGGGTTGCCGCTGGGAAGGGGACCTGAATTGATTGCAGGAGAGTGGACAGCCCCTGTCCGCTCTCTTTAACACGGCTTTCCTTCAGAGCCCACAGCAGCGTGAAGGCAGACCAGAGGTCGGGCTGACCCTCTAACCAGTCCAGTTCCTCGGGAGAACAGACCCGCCGGGGCAGAGCGGGGCGCCAGGCTTTTACCATTTGGATATCCACACCCACAGGGCGGCTGTCCAGCGCGCACAGGGCCAGGTTGCCGCTGTGGCTCAGATTGAAGTGGAGGTCTGTCCGCTGGGGGAAAAAGGGTTTCCCCCTCTCTTCCCGGGCGAGTTCCGGCAGGGAGGACAACCCCCAATGCTCCATTGCGGCCAGGGCCAAGAGCTCCCGGGCCTGGCTTCGCGCCGTGAGATGTTCCGTACCGTAAATGACCATGCCGCTCCCCCTGTCTCCTTTGTTATATTGTACCATAGGACACAGACAGGGGCAAGTCCCTGCCCCTGGGAATTGGGTGTGTTTCCTCAGCAGGGCAGCGGCAGCCAGGAACCCACAGCGGCCAAGTCGCGAAAGAGCAGTCCCTCCGGGGGGTAGAGTGTAAACCAGCCGATGAGGAGGACCAGGGCTGCTGTTACTGCAATCGGCAGCATCCACTTTATGCCCTGGAAGGGACCCGAGAACCGGGTGGCCAGCCAAAAGCCTAGAGTCATCACCAGGATATAGAGGAGAATGTCGACCCAGACGGCCTCACCTCCCAGTGTCACATGATACACCCACCCCAGAATTAAAATAAGGGCGCATAGTAGGGGCAGTATCAGCAGCCAAGGACGCACGCCCCCTGGGCGGTCCCGGTTGAGGACCAGGGCGGCCCCCAGGAAGGGCCAGAAGATCAGCTTAACATGCTCCCACAGGCTTTCATTTACCGGGGAGAACAGGGCGGTGGCGGCATTTGGCCACCACTTGTACAGCATGTGGAGCCCGCAGCCCGCCAGTATCGCTGCGGCCCAGGTCAAAATTAACTGTCGTTTTGGGTAGAACAATTCTCTCACTCCTTCCGGTACAATTTATGCGAAACCGGGCTGATTCATTCAAAGCCGCATAATTTTTTACCGAGAGGAGAAGCTATAGGAAATATCTGAAGGAGAGATGAAATAGAGTATGACCAATCAGGACTATGGAAAGCTGGTCAACGAGCGTTCACGCCCCTCCCCCATGGGCAAGAATATGGTTTGGGCCTTTTTAGTAGGCGGGGTAATCTGTACTGTCGGGCAGGGGCTGGTGAACCTGTACCAGAACTATGGGTTGGACAAGGAGAAAGCCGGGACAGCGGCCTCGGTCACCTTGATTTTTGTTGCCGCGCTGCTGACCGGGTTAGGGGGATTCGATCAGATCGCAAAGCGGGCGGGGGCGGGGACTCTGGTGCCCATCACCGGATTTGCCAACGCCATGGTTTCCCCGGCGCTGGAGTTCAAAAGCGAGGGGCTGATCACCGGTACAGCGGCTAAGCTGTTCACCGTGGCCGGCCCGGTATTGGTATTTGGAATGAGCGCCAGCGTGATCTATGGAATTATTTTGTGCCTGATAAAGGCGTTTTAATTAGGCGCTGTTAGAAAAATGGAACTATGCCCAACGGCGAGAAATTTTTTCGCCAGAGGAAGCCAATTTGACGCAGGAATACTGGATGTATTTCAAGGAAAATTGGTAAAGCATGGCGGAAAAAGAGCCGGCGTTTGGGCATGTTACCATGTTTCAAACAAGCCCTAGACAGCCCGCACTGTAGTGCGGGCTGTTGTTTCTTATTTTGCCACAAAGACCATCACGCTTCTGGCCCGAATCGTGACTTGAGAACCAGAGAGAAGGCAGGGCGTTTGCTGAGCCTCCCAGGTGTCTACTGCTTTCTCCCAGGACAGAGAGGCGGGCAGTTGGGGCAGGCGGACTTCCAGGTCTTCCCACCAGGCGTTTGAGGCCACATAGATAATTTGAGAGCCGGCATTCCGCTCCCATCCGCTGAACATAACCCCTACATAGCGGTCCTGTCCGCCAAATGGGCTGTCTCTCCAGGGCTCTACTCCGTGGAAGCTCACATCAGGGAAGCCAAGCGCGCCGTTGCCAGTAGTGGCCCGCAGGACCCGATGGTTCTTGCGGAAACGAATCATATACTGAAAAAAGTGGAACATGTCCTGGTTTTGATCCAGGCGGCTCCAGTCTAGCCAGGAGATAATGTTGTCCTGACAGTAGGCGTTGTTGTTGCCGAACTGGGTGTTGCAAAACTCGTCTCCGGCCAGGAACATGGGGACGCCCCTGGAGCACATAAGCAGGGCAAAGGCATTGCGGCACATGCGTCGGCGCAGGGCATTCACTACGGGGTCATGGCTCTCCCCCTCCTCGCCGCAGTTCCAGCTGTTATTGTCGTTGGCTCCGTCTGTGCTGTTCCAGCCGTTTGGCTCATTGTGTTTGGTGTTGTAGGAATATAGGTCCCACAGGGTAAAGCCGTCGTGGCAGGTGATGAAGTTTACGGACGCATTGGTACCCCCGCGGGAGCCATACATATCCTGGGAGCCTATCATGCGCAAAGCGGCGCCCTGCGCAAAACCGGGGTCGCCCTTGAGATAGCGGCGGATGTCGTCCCGATAGCGGCCATTCCATTCCGCCCAGCGATTCCAGGAGGGGAAGGTGCCCACCTGATACAGTCCGCCCGCGTCCCAAGCTTCGGCGATGAGTTTCACATCCCCCAAAATAGGATCAAAGGCCAGGGACTGGAGCAGAGGAGGGGCGCCCATGGGGGAGCCGTCCTCGCTGCGGCCCAGGATAGAGGCCAGATCGAATCGGAAGCCGTCTACCCGATAGGTGGTCACCCAGTAGCGCAGGCAGTCCAAAATCATCTGTCGGACGATGGGGTGGTTGCAGTTCATGGTGTTGCCGCAGCCGCTGAAGTTGTAGTAGTAGCCCTCGGGGGTAAGCAGGTAGTAGATGTTGTTGTCAAAGCCCTTGAAGGAAAAGAAGGGACCTCGCTCATCTCCCTCGGCGGTGTGATTGAAAACTACATCTAGGTATACCTCAATCCCTTTCTGGTGAAGGGCGTTGATCAGCCCTTTCAGCTCGTTGCCCTCCCGGTTATACTCAGTGCTGGCGGTGTAGCTGGTGTTGGGGGAGAAGAAGCCGACAGTGCTGTAGCCCCAATAGTTGTATAGGGTCTGTCCGTTGTACTGGCGATAGTCCTGCATCTCATCAAATTCAAAGATGGGCATCAGTTCCACAGCGTTGACCCCTAGACGTTCCAAATAGGGGATTTTTTCTCGTAGTCCATCAAAGGTACCGGGGTGCTTAACGCCGGAAGAGGCGTCTTTGGTGAAGCCTCGGACGTGGAGCTCATAGATAATTAGGTCCTCCATGGGGATCAGAGGCTGCTGTGTGTCACGCCAGTCGAAGTCGTCCTTTACCACCCGGGCCTTGTAGTGCTGCCCCCGGGGGGAGGAGTCCCCCCACTGGCTCTGGCCGGTTACTGCCTTGGCGTAGGGGTCCAGCAGGTATTTGCTCCTGTCAAAGATGAGTCCCTTTTTGGGATCATAGGGGCCGTCTACCCGGTAGGCGTATTCAAACTCCTCGATGTTTAGCTTGAACACAATCATAGAATACACATTGCCGATCCGATAGTGTTGCGGGAAAGGCAGCACGGCAAAAGGCTCATCCTCTGTCCGATGGAACAGCAGCAGCTCAATGGAAGTTGCGCTGTGGGAGTGAACGGTAAAGTTCACACCGCCGGGGATGGCGGTGGCGCCGTTAATCTCATAAAAGCCGGGACGGACATCGAAGCCGGCAATCTGATCCAGCGGGACCAGGTGGATGGTGCGGGGAAGGACCAGTTGGGCCGGGCTGCCGGCGGGAGGCGTGGACTGAGGGGTTCGCTCCATGGGAGTTCCTCCTTTGATAAAAATACACCCATTCACAAGGGCGTTGTGGTGGTTCAGAGTCCGGGTAGAGGGTGCTCCTCCTGCCTGCTAAAGCTGTGAGAGGGTGTGTGTCCCCTGTCAATGAATGGGAATGATAACCTATTATACGCCAGTTTTTCCATTTTGTCATGCCCTTTATGTAAATTAGGCGCTGTTTGAAAAATGGAACTATGCCCAACGGCGAGAAATTTTTTCGCCAGACGAAGCCAATTTGACGCAGGAATACTGGATGTATTTCAAGGAAAATTGGCAAAGCATGGCGGAAAAAGAGCCGGCGTTTGGGCATGTTACCATGTTT